>NZ_BSOY01000051.1 GCF_030160755.1 Brevundimonas denitrificans
GCCCGCGGCGGAGCGAAGATCGCGCCGGCCCCGGCGGCGGCGCCCAGTCCGCGCCGGGCCGCCTTCGACGTGCGGCCGACGGCCATGGTCGATCTGGATGAAAGCCCCACCGCCGCCGTGGTCGAGGTGTCCGGCGCCGACCGGCCGGGTCTGCTGGCCGACCTCGCCCGCGTCCTGGCCGACAACGGCCTGTCGATCCGCTCGGCCCATATCGCCGGCTTCGGCGAGCGGGCGGTGGACAGCTTCTACGTCACCGATCCAAGGGGCCGGAAGCCGAAGCCGGGGCCGAAACTGGAGCGGCTGAGGGTCGAGCTTGAGGCTGTGCTCGACCGTGTGGACCGGGCCGGAGCCCGGCTGTCCGCCCCGGTCCGGGCCAGCCTGCGCGACGTGTCGGAGGTGGGTCGACGGCCATCCGCGCCGGACCTGGTATCGCGCGCGCCGGAAGCAGGATAAGCGCTGATCCGAACCGCTTTTCCGAGCCCCTGATGAGCCTCGCCCGCAACACCCTCGTACAAGCCAGCCTGACCCTGGGCAGCCGGATTCTCGGCTTCGCCCGTGACATGGCGCTGGCCGCCCGCTTCGGCCAGGGGCCGATGATGGACGCCTTCACGACGGCGCTGATGTTGCCCAACATGTTCCGCCGCCTGTTCGCCGAGGGCGCCTTCGCCCAGGCCTTCGTGCCGGTCTATGGCGGTGTCCGCGCCCGCGAAGGCGACGAGGCGGCGGCCGTGACGGCCTCCGAGGCCATGTCCTTCATGCTCGCCGTGGTGGCCGCCTTTTGCATCCTGCTGCAGGTGCTGATGCCGTGGATCATGCCGTGGTTGCTGTCGGCCTATCGGGATCAGCCCGCGGTCATGCAGACGGCGGTGACCGCGACCCAGCTGGCCATGCCTTATCTGGCCTGTATGACCGTGGCCTCGCTGCTGTCGGGCGTGCTCAACACCGGCGGGCGGTTCGCCCTGTCGGCCGGCGTGCCGGTGTTCCTGAACCTGTGCACCCTTGCGCCGCTGCTGGCGGCCTATGTGGTCCCCGCCAGCCAGCCGCAGGTGCTGCTGTGGGTGACCGCCGCCGTGACCCTGTCCGGCGTGATCCAGGCGGGGCTGCTGTGGTGGGGTGTTCAACGGCTCGGGATCACGATCCGGCTGTCGTGGCCGCGGCTGACGCCCAATGTAAAGCGGGCGCTGGCCCTCGCCGTGCCCGGCGCGATGGCCGGCGGGGCCATGCAGGTCAATTCGGTGGTCAGCCAGATGCTGGCGGGGTCGGACGAGGGCGCCCGGTCCGTGCTCTACAACGCCGACCGCCTTTACCAGCTGCCGCTGGGCCTCATCGGGGTCGCCATCGGACTCGCCCTGGTGCCGCGCCTGACCCGGGCCTTCGTCACGGATGACCACGAAGGCGGGCGCAAGACGCTGGACGACGGCATCACCCTGGCGATGGCCTTCACCTTGCCGGCCGCCGTCGCCCTGTTCGTCATCCCCTATTTCGTCATCGACGCCACCGTGACGCGCGGCGCCTTCACCAGCGAGGATGCGGCCCGGACGGCGGACGTGCTGCGTCAGTTCGCCTGGGGCGTGCCGGCCTTCGTCCTGGCCAAGGTTCTGACCCCGCCCTTTTTCGCCCGCGAGGACACCCGGCGGCCGATGTTCTACGCGATCGCCGCCGTGATCTTCACGATCGTGGTCGGCGCCGGCCTGTTCTTCGGACTGTCCCGCCTGGGCGTCGACGGAGTGCTGGGGCTCGCCGTGGCGACCAGCCTCTCGGCCTGGATCAATGTCGGCCTGCTGGGCGGGACCCTGATGCGCGAGAACGTCTGGCGGCCCTCTCCGGTCTTCCTGTCGCGGCTGCTCCGCGTCCTGGCCGCCAGCGCCATGATGGCCGGCCTGCTGGCGCTCGCGGGGATCGGATACGAGACCCTGAGCCGCGTCCTGCTGGCCAAGGAAATCGCCGTCCTCGTCGTCTGTGGCGCGGGAGCCCTTGTCTATGGCGCCTGCATCGTGCTTTTCCGCGCCGTCAGCGTGGCCGAACTGAAGGCCACCCTGAAGCGTGAACCGGGCGCAGTCGCGCCGACCGGACTGGATTGATGACCGACGACGCCTCCCCCGCCGCTCCCCTCGCCTACCAGGGACCTCGCCGGATCCTGTCAGGCATCCAGGCCTCGGGCGCGCTGCATCTGGGCAACTACCTCGGCGCCCTGAAGCGTTTCACCCAGCTGCAGGACACGGGAGCGCCCTGCTTCCTGTTCGTGGCCGACCTGCACGCCATCACCGTCTGGCAGGACCCGGCCCTGCTGACCGCCCAGACGCGCGAGATCGCCGCCGCCTATCTGGCGTCCGGCCTCGACCCGGCGCGCTCGGTGATCTTCCCGCAGTCGGCGGTGAGGGCCCATTCCGAGCTGGCCTGGATCTTCAACTGCGTCGCCCGCCTCGGCTGGCTGGACCGGATGACCCAGTTCAAGGAGAAGACCGGCAAGCACAAGGAGCGGGCCTCGGTCGGCCTCTACACCTATCCGGTGCTGCAGGCGGCCGACATCCTGCTGTACAAGGCCACCGAGGTGCCGACCGGCGAGGACCAGAAGCAGCATCTGGAGCTGACCCGCGACATCGCGGCAAAATTCAACAATGACTTCAACGCGCCCGGCTTCTTCCCCCTGCCCGAACCCCTGACCCAGGGGCCAGCGCCGCGGGTCATGAGCCTGCGCGACGGCGCCGCCAAGATGTCCAAGTCCGATCCGTCGGACCAGTCGCGCATCAATCTGACCGACGACGCCGACACGATCGTCGCCAAGATCCGCAAGGCCCGCACCGATCCGGACGCCCTGCCCGAGACCCTGGAAGGCCTTGAGGGCCGCGCCGAGGCGAAGAACCTCGTCACCATCTACGCCGCCCTCGCCGACATGAGCCGCGAGGCGGTGCTGGCGCAGTTCGCCGGACAGGGTTTCGGCGCCTTCAAGCCGGCGCTCGCCGACCTCGCCGTCGCCTCCATGGCCCCGGTCAGCGCCGAGATGCGCCGGCTGATGGCCGATCCGACCGAGATCGACCGGGTCCTCAAGGACGGGGCCGCACGCGCCGCCGCCATCGCCGATCCCGTGGTGGACGAGGTCAAGAAGATCGTCGGCTTCTGGAGGGGCTGACGGCGGCTTTCGGACGTCGCGCTGCGCCGCCTCTGGCGAACGGCGCCGCTTGCGCTAGACAGGGCCGATGAGCCCTTCCCATCCCCTGGATCGCCCGGTCTGGAGCGCCTTGACCAGCCGTCAGGCGTCGCTGGCGCTCGGCGACGAGCGGGCGCTGCGTTTCGACCCGATCTACGCCCTGTTCGCGGCGGCGGCCGACGCCTCGGCGGAGAGCACGGCGGCGCTGGGCGCGCTCAATATTTCGCCGAACGGCATGGGTCTGGTCGAGGCCGGGGTCATGCCTTTGCCGCCGGACGCTGTGGTGCGGGCGCAGGCTTCCTGCGTGCAGATGGTCGCCTCCTCCCTGACCCCGGGCGGCAAGACGGTCGCCTTCGAGCCGCTCGGGGAGGCGGACGGGGCGGAGATGCTGGCGCTGGCGACCCTGACAGTCCCCGGTCCCTTCTTCGAGAAAACCCACCGGTTGGGCGACTTCATCGGTATCAAACACGACGGGCGGCTGGTCGCCATGGCCGGGGAGCGGATGAAACCCCACGGCTTCACCGAAGTCAGCGGGGTCTGCACCCATCCCGACTTCCGGGGTCTGGGGTATGCCGGGGCCCTGATGCGGATCGTGACGCAGCGGATCCTCGAGAGCGGCGAGCAGGCTTTCCTGCACGTCTATGCCGCGCATTCGGCGACCATCGCCCTCTATGAGACGCTGGGCTTCCGGGTCCGGACCACCGTCACCTATACGGTGGTCGACAGGCCCGCCTGATCAGGCGACGCGGTCCAGCCGGGCGATGAAGAAGCCGTCCAACCCGCCCTTTTCCGCCCACATCGACGGCAGGATGCGCAGCCAGCCCTCGGAGGTCAGGGCCTCGTCGGGCGCACCGACCTCGGCGGGGACCGCGGGCGCCGTTCGGAAGGCCGGGTTGCGGCGCAGGAAGGCGATGATCTGGGTCTCGCCCTCCTCGCGTTCCAGCGAGCAGACGCAATAGACCAGACGCCCGCCCGGCTTGACCCGTTCAGCGGCGGCGTCGAGCAGACGGTGCTGGACGTCCGCCAGCTTGGCGACATCGGCCGGCTTGGTGGCCCGCAGGACTTCCGGGTTGCGGCGGAAGGTGCCGGTGGCGGTGCAGGGCGCGTCCAGCAGGACGGCGTCGAAGGTGCGCGGATCGTCCCAGTCCTCGGCGGGAACGGCGAAGACCTCGGCGGACAGGCCGGTGCGCTGCAGGTTCTCGGTCAGGCGCTTGAGCCTGGGAGCCGACCGGTCCAGCGCCACGACCGAAGCGCCGGAGGCGGCGATCTGCAGCGTCTTGCCGCCGGGCGCAGCGCAGAAATCAACGATGGATTCGCCGGCCTTGGGCGCCAGCAGGCGGACGGGCACGGCGGCGGCGGCGTCCTGGACCCACCAGATCCCGTCGTCGAACCCCGGCCAGGTCGCCAGGTCGCCGCGACGGCCGGTGCGGATGGTGTTTCCGGCCAGGACTTCGCCGTCCAGCGCTTCGGCCACGGCGGCCGCGTCCACGTCGGGTTTCAGGCTCAGGTCCGTCGACGGCTCCTCACGGGCGGCCAGGGCCAGTCCGGTCAGGGTGGCCTCGCCATAGGTGGCCCGCCAGCGGGCGGCCAGCCACTCAGGCAGGTTGGACTCGGCCGTGGTCAGGCCGGGGCCCTCGCGCTCGATTCCGCGCAGGACGGCGTTGACCAGATTCTTGTAGGGCCGGGTCTTGGTCTCGCGCTCGGCCAGTTTCACCGCCGTCGAGACCGCGGCGAAGGCCGGGGTCTCGAGCACCAGGGTCTGGGCCAGGGCCACGCGCAGGATGGTGCGCACCGCCAGCGGCGGGGCCTTCTGCAGCTTGCGGTCCAGGATCTGGTCGATCTCGCCGAGGCGGCGCAGGGCGGCCATGGCCACGGCGCGGGCGAAGGCCCGGTCGGGACCCGGCAGGTCGGAGACCTCGCGGAACGACAGGGCCGTATCCAGTCCGCCCCGGCCTTCCAGCGCCGCGTTCAGCAAGACGCCGGCGGCCAGTCGGGCCTCGACGCCGATGTCGGGGCCGTCGTCACGGGGATCCGCGACCCGGGGCTTCGGGGGGCGGGTTCCGGCCCGGGCCTTGTCAGCCATGCGCCGGCCGCGGGCGGCGGAGCTGCGCCCCTGGTCCGGTCCCCGGGTCAAACCACCACCTGCGTGCCCAGCTCGACCACCCGGCCGGGCGGGATATGGAAGAAGTCGGTCGGATTGGCGGCGTTGCGGGTCAGGAAGATGAACAGCCGGTCCTGCCACAAAGGCATGCCCTGTGACGCCGAGGCGACCACCGAGCGGCGGCCGAGGAAGAAGCTGGTCGACATGATGTCGAACTTCAGACCCTGTTTGCGGCACACGCCCAGCGCCTTGGGAATATTGGGCTGCTCCATGAAGCCGTAGGAGATGGTCAGCTTCTTGAAGTCGTCCGAGATGGGCTCGATCGTGACGCGCTCGCTGTCGGGCACGCGCGGCCGGTCGGTCGTGCGCACGGTCAGGATGACGTTCTTCTCGTGCAGCACCTTGTTGTGCTTGAGATTGTGCATGAGAGCGACCGGGGCGACGTCGGGGTCCGAGGTCAGGAAGATGGCCGTGCCCGGCGCGCGGTGGGGCGGACGCGCCCGCAGCATCTCGATCAGATCGGTCAGCGGCAGACTGTCCTTGCGGGTCTTGGTGGTCAGGATCTGGGTGCCGCGCACCCAGGTCCACATCAGCAGGATGAGCGCCGCGCCGAGCACCAGCGGGAACCAGGCCCCCTGCGGGATTTTCAGCATGTTGGAGGTCAGGAAGACCAGGTCGATCGCCACCAGCGGGCTGATGGCCGCCAGCGACAGGGGCAGGCTCCATTTCCACAGTTTGCGGACGATGAACCAGGCCAACAGGCTGTCGACGAACATCGAACCGGTCACGGCGATGCCGTAGGCGGCCGCCAGATTGGTCGAGGTCTGGAAGGTCACCAGCAGGGCCAGCACCCCCACCATCAGCATCATGTTGATCGAGGGCACGAAGATCTGGCCGGCCTGGCTTTCCGAGGTGTTGCGGATGTCGATGCGCGGCAGCAGGCCCAGCTGCACCGCCTGCTGGGTCACGGAGAAGGCCCCGGTGATGACCGCCTGCGAGGCGATGACGGTGGCGATGGTGGCCATGATCAGAACCGGCCAGTAGACGACCTCCGGGACCATCATCCAGAAGGGATTGGCCACGGCGGCGCGGTTGTCGAGCACGAGCGCGCCCTGGCCGAGGTAGTTGAGGGTCAGGCAGGGCAGGACGAACCAGAGCCAGCCGAGCCGGATCGGCGCCTTTCCGAAATGGCCCATGTCCGCATAGAGGGCCTCGGCCCCCGTGACCGCGAGGAAGACGCTGCCGAGAATGACGAAGCCGAGGAAGCCGTTGTCGAACAGGAACAGCACGCCGTAGTGCGGCGACAGGGCCCGCAGGATCGAGGGGTCGTCGAAGATGTGATAGACGCCCAGCCCCGCCAGAATCAGGAACCAGACCAGGGTCAGGGGGCCGAAGAAGCGCGCCACGCTGGCTGTGCCCCGCGACTGGATCAGGAACAGGGCGATCAGAATGCCGGCCGCGATGGGCACCACATAGGGACTGAGGGCGGCGCCAAGGCCCGGCGCGTCGCGAAGACCCTCGACCGCCGAAACGACGGAAATGGCCGGTGTGATCACCCCGTCGCCGTAGAACAGCGCGGCGCCGCAGACGCCGAGAATGAAGATCAGGCCGGAGCGCCGCCCGATGGCGTGCTGGGCCAGGGCCATCAGCGCCAGGGTGCCGCCCTCGCCCTTGTTGTCGGCCTTCATCAGAAAGACGACGTATTTCAGCGTCACGACAAGCAACAGCGCCCAGAAGACCAGCGACACCACGCCCAGGACGGCCAGCTCATCCGCGCCGCCGCTGCGGCTGTGATGCAGGGCCTCGCGCATGGCGTAGAGCGGGCTGGTGCCGATGTCGCCGAACACCACGCCGATGGCGCCGATGATCAGCCCCCATTTGCCGGCCTTGACGTGACCGCCCTCGCCGGCCGCCGCGGGATGCGGATGGGCCGGGGCGACCGATTTGTCGGCGGAAGACTGGGAGTTTGAGGCGGCGGCGCTGGCGCCGTCTTCACCTTGGGGAGAAGCCCCGGCCATGAAGTTCCTCCGGGACCCCGCACACCGCGGTTCCCATCCAAAGAGCGGCGAGCCTTTAAGCCCTTTCCGCAGGCCGTTCAATCGTGCTGCAAGCGCGAAGGTTCCTGGCCGCCCCGGGGTCCGACCGGGGTCGCCCCGGGGACAGGCTATGGGACGGGATACCCCGACCGCGGCCCGCCAGAATGGCCCGGTTTGTGAAAGCCGCCCCGCGCGCCTATCTTGAGGCCACATCATGTCCGACAGCCAACGCTTTCCCGTCGCCGCCCACGCCCTGGCCTATCTGGCCCACAAGGGCGCGATCTCGCCGGCCCAGGCCGTGCCGAGCGCGATTCTGGCCGCCTCGATCCCGACCAATCCCGTCGTGGTGCGCCGGGTGACCGCCCTGCTGGCCAAGGCCGGGCTGATCGCCACCCGTCCCGGCGCCTCGGGCGGCGCCTGGCTGCTGCACGAACCACAGGACATTTCGCTGGAAACCGTGCTGCGCGCCGTCAACGGCTGCGCCCACCTCGGCTCGCCGCCCGCCGGGGCCAAGGGCTGCCCGGTCAGCGAACACATACCCCGTCAGGTGGCCAAGGCCCTGACCGCCGCCGATCAGGCCGCGGGCCAGGCCCTGTCCAAGATCACCATCGCCGATCTGCTGGACCAGGACCCGGCCTCTCTGGCGGCCTTCGCGCCGCACGCCTCCTGCCCGGTCGCCGCCTGAGATGAGCCTGCCGTCGCGGCCGCGGCCCGTGGCGCTGATCACCGGCGCCTCGGCCGGCATCGGCGCGGCCCTGGCGCGGGTCTATGCTGAAAAGGGCTGGGACCTGATCCTGACGGCCCGGCGCGAGGCGCCTTTGCAGGCCCTGGCCGAGGAACTGGCCCGCACGGGCGCGGCGTCCACCATTCTGACCGGGGACCTCGCCGATCCCGCCGCCCCGCGCCGGTTGTTCGACGCGATCCGGACCAGAGGCCTGACG
Source organism: Brevundimonas denitrificans (assembly GCF_030160755.1). Classification (GTDB taxonomy): domain Bacteria; phylum Pseudomonadota; class Alphaproteobacteria; order Caulobacterales; family Caulobacteraceae; genus Brevundimonas; species Brevundimonas denitrificans. The sequence goes on from NZ_BSOY01000051.1 coordinate 8,227, forward strand.
GTCGACGGTCTGGTCAACAATGCGGGCTTCAGCCGGACCGACGGCTTTCTCAACACCGATCCGGCGGCTCACAAGGCGATGATCCAGGTCATGCTGGCCGCGCCGGTGGAGCTGGCGCGGCTGTTTACGCCCGGGATGGTCGAGCGGGGCTTCGGCCGCATCCTCAATGTCGCCTCTCTCGCCGGCCAGATGCCCGCGACAGGCGGCGACACCCTGTACGGCCCGATCAAATCCTTCCTGATCAAGGCGTCGCAGGGCCTGCATCTGGAACTGCGCGGGACCGGCGTCCACGTCACCGCCCTGTGCCCCGGCTACACCCTGACGGAGTTCCACGACGCCAACGGCACCCGCGAACAGGTGTCGTCAGCCTATCCGGCCTGGATGTGGCAGACCGCCGACCATGTCGCGCGGGTCGGATATGAGGCCTGCGAGGCCAACCGGCCGAAAGTCACCCCGGGCGTCATGAACAATCTTCTGGCCGGCCTGGCCAAACACCTGCCCGATCGCGTCGCGTTGGGCATGGTCGGCGGCCACGCCAAACGGCTGAAGCGGATCTAGCGGGTCGCTTCAAACCAGCGCCGGCAGATGTCCGCGAAGGCTTCTGCGTTGGCGGCGATGGCGCCTTCATCCGCGAAGGTGACGACGCCGCGGTCCGCTGCAGCCCACTGGATCATGCCCGTTTCATCCGGAAAGACGAAGTCTGCCGCGTCCTTCACCTTGACGCCGCGGTGCAGGATGGCCCGCACGCCGCCCTTGGGCGCGAGACCCACGGTGATCCGGTCGTCGCCGTCGATGCAGAAGCTCGGCCCGTTCCATTTGATGTGTTCGGTGACACCGTCGCCCGCGTCGAGAGCCATGGCGCGCAGACGTTCGACCGCGCTCCGGATATCGGGGGCCTGCGCCGCCAGCCAGGACTCGACCGTCGGCCCCTTGGCCACTCTCTAGTGCCCCGCGTCCGGATACGGCGTCGTGGCGATGCTGCTGAACATGCCGGGAATGGCTTCCGACAGGCCCGCCAGGATGAACTGGATGGCCAGGGCGCACAGGATCAGGCCCAGCACCCGCACGATGATGGCCATGCCGATCTCGCCGAGCAGGCGGCTGATCGGGCCGGTGAGGGTGAAACAGATGAAGGTGGCGAAGCCCGCCGCGACGATGGCCGCCACCCCCGCCGCCTGACCGGCGGGACCGACTTTCTCGGCCTCGCCCGCCTGGATGATGATGGTCGAGATGGCGCCGGGACCGATCAGCAGGGGCATGGCGAAGGGCACGACCAGCCGCTGGAACCGTCGGCGGGCATAGCCGTGGTCGTCCTGGGCGTCCTTCACCGCATCGGGGTCGGCGAACATCTTGAGGAAGTCCTCGCGCGTCATGTCGAGGCCCAGCAGCAGCAGAAGGATGCCGCCGGCGATGCGGAAGGCCGCCAGCGAAATGCCGAAAAACTGCAGCAGCCCCAGGCCGGTGAAGAAGAAGAAGCACAGGAAGATGACGATGAAGATGCAGATCAGGGCCGAGACCGAGAGCCGCTGGCGCATGGAGGCGCCAGCCGTGGCGGCGGCGAAGATCGGGATATTGCCGATCGGATCCACCAGGGCGAACAGCGCCACGAACAGGTTGACGCCCAGATCGACCGCGTCCATGTGCTGACCTCGCCCTGCAATTCACCGTCCGGCGGCCATCAAGGCTGAGACGCGCCCGCGCGTCCACCCCTGACCGCATCAAAGGAGCGACGCCATGACCCCCGTGCTGACCGACCCGCGCCTGATCGTCGGTCTCGACCTGCCCTCTCTCGAGGCGGCGCGGGCCATGGTGGACCGCCTCGGCGCGACGATCAGCGCCTACAAGGTCGGCCTGACCCTTCTGGCCCGGCCCGGCGGCGTCGCCTTCGCCCATGAGCTGCGCGCAGCGGGCAAGACCGTGTTCCAGGACTGGAAACTGCATGACATCGGGGCCCAGGTCGAAGGCGCGGCCCGCGCCGTGGCCGACGGCGGCTGCGACCTGCTGACCGTCCACGCGGAGCCGCAGGTGATGCGCGGCGCGGTCAAGGGACGCGACGCGGCCGGGTCGGGCACGAAGCTTCTGGCCGTCACCGTCCTGACCAGCCTGTCGGACGCCGACCTCGGCGACATCGGCTACGGCTTTTCGGCCCGCGATCTGGTCGAGCGGCGGGTGCGTCAGGCGCTGGACTGCGGCGTCGACGGGGTGGTCTCAAGCCCGCTGGAGGCGGGGCGGGTGCGCCAGCTCGCCGATGAGGCCGGGCGGCCCGACTTCCTGATCGTCACGCCGGGGGTCCGGCCCGAGGGCGCGGACAAGGGCGATCAACAGCGGGTCGCCACGCCGCGCGCGGCTCTGGAGGCCGGCGCCACCCATCTGGTCGTGGCCCGGCCGGTGGTCGGGGCGGAGAATCCCTTGCTGGCGGCCTCGGCCATCGTCGAATCGATCGACGGGATCGCCCTCTAGATCAATCAGCCGCGCTCGCCGGGCTCCTGGCTGTAGCGCTGGCGGGGCGGCTGGGACGGACGGGGCCGCTCCGGCCGGTACGGCCGCGCGGGCGGAGCCGGCGGCTCATAGCGGGGCGGTTCGGGGATATAGGGCGGCGGATAGGGGGCTGAGTCGTGGCCCCCGCCATGATCGCAGTCACAGTCGCGGCCGCCGTAAGACGACCCGCCATCCACATAGGTGTAGCCGCCGCCGTACGACGTTTCCTCGCGATACTCTTCCCGGCTCTCATAGGACCCGTAGCTCTCGTACGAACCTGACTCCTCGTACGATCCGTAGTCCTCACGACGGCCGCCGCCGCAGCTGTGGCGCTCGCTGTGGCCGTAGCGGCCGCCGCGGTCGACATCGACCTGGCACCCGCCGGTGTTCGCCACGCAGGCCGGCGCCCGTCGCCCGTTGCGGCCGAAGCCGTAGACCACATAGCCGAACGGCGCGCTGGCGCAGGTCCGGCCCTCATAGACCTCTTCAGTGTAGATCGCGCCGCCGCATCCGCCGTAGCAGCCGCCGCCGTCCCCGCCATAGCCGCCGCCGACATAGACCGTGCCGCCGCCGTAGCCGCCGCCCCGGAAGCCGCCCATGTCATAGGTCCGGGCGTTGAAATAGCCGCCCGCCGAGGCCCCGGCGAAGGCGTTCGCGCTGGCGTTGGCGTTGGCGTTGACGTTCACATTGATATTGCTGTTGAAGCCGCCGCCGTGAGAGGGAGGCGGCGTGTAGGGCGGCGGCTGATGACCGCCGCCGCACCCAACGCCACAGCTCGGGCCGCCGCCGGGATGGCCGCCGCCGCGCCGGTCGCCGGCGAAGGCCGGGCTGGCCGCCAGAAGTGCAAGGGCGGCGACGGCCGCAAGGTTAATCATTCGCATGGCGCGGACTCCCGTATGGAGCCGTTCTAAGCCTATGGAATACAAAGGGTTCAGATTGCACCGAGCGGGCGAAACCCGGCCCCCGACTTTCCCCGACAGGCCCTTAAATTAACCTTTCGGGTCGCAGCAACGTCCCCTCAGCGATCGTAGAGGTAGACATCGTCGCAGCCGCAATCCCGCTCGCGGCGCCGCGGCCCCCCGTCATCGGACCACCGCCGCGCCGAAGGCGGCCGGTCGTCATTGTAGCCCCACTCGTCGCGATAGCCGGGCCGCGACGGCGGATCGTAACGGCTGTAGTCGTAGCCGCCGCGTTCCCGGGCATGGCGGCTGCCTCCTCCGCCGTAACCGTGACCGTGGCGACCCTGCCCGTAGCGACCTTGGCCATAGCTGTGGCTGTGGCCGTGGCCGTAGCCGTATCCGTATCCGGGCGCGGGCACATAGACGTGCGGGCGGTCAGAGTATCCGTCCGCCCAGCGGCCGGTCTCGACATAGGACCGGGTCTCGACCTCGGACAACGGACTGCCGCCGACCGGCCTTCCATAGGCGTTGAGATAGACCGGCTGGCCCCAGGTCTGTGCGGCGGCGCCGCCGGCGAGGGCGAGGGTGGCGAAGGCCGCCGCGGCGGCGAGGGTGCGGATCATCGGGCGCGTCTCCTGAATGACACGGTTAACGCCGTTCGCCCGCCTTCGTTCGCCCGCGTCAGAAATCGACCGCCAGACCCTTCTTCTCCCAGTCGCCGTAGCGGGTCGGCTCGGGTCCGCGCGGACCGCCGTGTTCGGTCGGCAGGTCGCCCCCCCCCTCCGCCGCCCGGCGCTCCGCGGCCTCCAGAAGGGCGCGGCGCGCGGCCCCGGTCAGGGGTCGTTCCGCCGTGGCGTGCGGCACATCGGCGTTGAAGGCCGGAGGGGCGGCTTCGTCGGGGGTGGGATGATCGGTCACAGCGGCCTCGCCTTGAGCCTGGGCGTTGATCCGCACACATGATGGGTTCGCCTGTCCGGCGCCAGTTGTGATCGAATATTTCGGACCATGAACCACCTCAAGACCTTCACCCTGCTGGCGGCCCTGACCGCCCTGTTCGTCGGCCTGGGCTATCTGATCGGCGGACCGACGGGCATGCTGATCGCCCTGGTGTTGGCGGGCGGGATGAACCTGTTCAGCTACTGGAACGCCGACAAGATCGTCCTGAAGATGTACCGGGCCCAGCCGGTCGACGAACAGCATCCCAACGCCGTGGTGCGCACCTATGTCGCCGATGTGGTGCAGATGGCGCGCGACGCGGATCTGCCGCGCCCGGTCATCGCCATCATCCCCAATGACCAGCCCAACGCCTTCGCCACCGGCCGCAACCCCGCCAACGCCGCCGTCTGCGCCACCACCGCCCTGCTGGACATGCTCACCCGCGAGGAAATCCGCGGGGTGATGGCGCATGAACTGGCCCATGTGAAGAACCGCGACACCCTGACCATGACGGTCACAGCGACGGTCGCCGGCGCCATCGCGGCGCTTGCCAATTTCGCGATGTTCTTCGGCGGCGGCGACGACCGCGAGCGGCCGGGCGGCATTATCGGGACGCTGGCCCTGATGATCCTCGCGCCCATGGCAGCCGGTCTGGTGCAGCTGGCCATCAGCCGCGGCCGCGAATATGAGGCCGACCGCGTCGGCGCCGAAATCGCCGGCGACGCCCAGTCCCTCGCCTCGGCCCTGCAGAAAATCGACGGCCACGCGCGCCGCATCGTCAACCCAACGGCAGAGCGCAATCCGGCCTCGGGCCAGCTGTTCATCATCAACCCGCTGGCCGGACGCGGCGCCGACAACCTGTTCTCGACCCATCCGGCGACCGGCAACCGGGTGAAGGCGCTGATGGCGCTGGGGCTGACGATGGGCGTCGCGCCGCACCGTGCGCCTTTCGCCGAAGCAGCCCCGCCAGTCACAACGACCAGCGTGCCGACCACCTCCGCGAACCGACCGGGTCCCTGGGGCTGACCCCCTCGATTCCGAGGCGGGCTCATGGCAGCCTCGGGTTAGGGGGCGCAAATGACATTCTCGGAAATCGGTGAGCCTCAGGTCCCTACGGACCAGAACCTTCTCGTCGGCTTTCTCATTGAGCTTCAGGCCGATCTGGATGCCTGGACCACGGGAGAGGGCGTGAACCCTGAGGTCGAGGGTTCGATTCTTTTCCCCGATACTGAGCTCCGGAGTCTGGCGCGGGCGGCGTTCGAAGACGGCGTCGATGCCAGCTTGTCCCAGGCAATTCTGGCGCTGAGGAACGACTGGCCTCTCTATGAGCCGGCCCTTCGGGTGAATGGTCTGACCGGCCCGAATCTGCTGTTGAAGACAACGATGGCCGGAAATTTTCGCAACCCGGCGCCGGATCGGACCCGATCAACCCGACGCCTGTTCGCTGATTTGAGCCGCTATCTGGGCATCGGATCCTCGGTTCTCAGTAGTCTAAAGGACGTGTTGGAGAACAAGATGCCGTGGTGGGCAAAGGTCGTTCTGGAACTTGCCAAGGAGTTCGCCGACATGGCCGAGGCCCAGGCAAGCGCGAGGTCGGAGCCCCCGGTTCTGCGTGGCGGACGCATCAGGTTCTGAACGGCCGCATTCCCGCCCTTGCATCGCGGGGCATCTGGTCCTTTAAGCGCGCGCACACGTTCCAAACGCCTCCCCGCGTTCGCCGAAAGACCCGTCATGACCCAGTCCGCGCCCAAGAAGGTCGTCCTCGCCTATTCCGGCGGCCTCGACACCTCCATCATCCTGAAATGGCTGCAGACGGAATACGGCGCGGAGGTCGTGACCTTCACCGCCGACCTCGGCCAGGGCGAGGAGCTGGCGCCGGCGCGCGAGAAGGCGCTGAAGCTGGGCATCAAGGAAGAGAACATCTTCATCGACGATCTGCGCGAGGAATTCGTGCGGGACTACGTCTTCCCGATGTTCCGGGCCAACGCCCTGTACGAAGGCCAGTATCTGCTGGGCACCTCGATCGCGCGGCCGCTGATCGCCAAGCGCCAGATCGAGATCGCGCGCATGGTCGGCGCCGACGCCGTCTGTCACGGCGCCACCGGCAAGGGCAACGACCAGGTCCGGTTCGAGCTCGGCTACTATGCGCTGGAGCCCGACATCCGCGTCATCGCGCCGTGGCGCGAGTGGGATTTCAAGTCGCGCGAGCACCTGCTCGACTTCGCCGAGAAGCACCAGATCCCGATCGCCAAGGACAAGCGCGGCGAGGCCCCGTTCAGCGTCGACGCCAACCTTCTGCACTCGTCCAGCGAGGGCAAGGTGCTGGAGGATCCGGCGGTCGAGGCCCCCGAGTTCGTGCACCAGCGCACCCTCAGCCCCGAGGACGCGCCGGACAAGGCCACCGTCATCACCATCGGCTTCGAGAAGGGCGACCCGGTTTCGATCAACGGCGAGGCCATGTCGCCGGCGACCCTGCTGACCGCCCTGAACCAGTACGGCCACGACAACGGCATCGGCCGCCTGGATCTGGTCGAGAACCGCTTCGTCGGCATGAAGTCGCGCGGCGTCTATGAGACCCCCGGCGGAACCATCCTGCTGGCCGCCCACCGCGGCATCGAGTCCATCACCCTGGACGGCGGCGCCATGCATCTGAAGGACGAGCTCGCGGTGAAATACGCCCACCTCGTCTACAACGGCTTCTGGTTCTCGCCCGAGCGCGAGATGCTGCAGGCCGCCATCGACCACTCGCAGACGAAGGTGTCGGGCACGGTCCGGGTCAAGCTCTACAAGGGCAACGCCACCGTCATCGGCCGCGAGAGCGCCGAGAGCCTGTACGATCAGGAACTGGTCACCTTCGAGGACGGCGCCGTGGCCTATGACCAGAAGGACGCCGCCGGCTTCATCAAGCTGAACGCCCTGCGCCTGCGGGTGCTGGGCAAGCGGGACGCGCGCGACCGCGGCTAGATCTGCCGGCCCCTCGCGCTTTCGAGGGATCGGCGCCACCTTGTCAGCGGGAGCATAGGCTCCCCTGACCTTTCCAGGACCCTGTCATGTCTCTTCGTATCGCCCTCGCCGCCGCGGCCGTTCTGGCTTTCTCGGCCCCCGCCTTCGCCCAGGATGCGCCCACCGCCGACCCGGCCGTCGCCGCAGCGGCCCAGGCCGAAGCCGCGTTCGAAGCCAAGGCCCAGGCCTTCCAGCAGGCCATGGTCGCCATGCAGGGCGAGATGCAGACCGCCCTCACCGCCGCCGGCGCGGATCAGGCCAGGGCCAACGCCGACATGGACGCCATCGCGGCCCGCTATCAGCCGCAGGCCGAGGCCTTCGCCAATGAGCTGGACGCCTTCATCACCTCCCAGCTGCCCGTCATGCCTCCGGAAGGCCAGGCGCAGATGGCGCAGATGGGTCCGATGCTGCGCGGTCAGATCATGGGCGCGCCCGCGACCATCAAGGCCGGACTCCTTCAGGCAGCCGCCGCCGGCGCTGCAGCGCCCGCTCCGCAGTAACTCATTGATCCGGAAGGCGGCGGGCGCAGACCCGCCGCCTTACCGCGATTTCACTTGAGGCCGAGCGACGTTCGGCGGACCTTGGCGGCGACCTCATACGGAGCGCCGCCATGATCAAGGCCCTGTCCCTCGCCGCCGCCCTCGCCCTGCTGCCGATGTCGGCCGCCGTCGCCGAGGAGGCGCGCGGTCCGTCGGAAGACGCGATCGAATCCGCCGCCGAAGCCTTTGAGGCCCGGATGGAGGCGTTCGGCGAACGCGCGGAAGCCATCGCCGAGGACGCGAGCCTGACCGAGGCGCAGCGCGAAACGCGCATCGCCGCCCTCTGGGCCGAATACCAGCCCGATGTGAGCGCCTTCACCGCCGTCGTCTCCGAACACGCCGCGACCATCGCCGCCGAGGCCCTGGCGGGAATCGATCTTGAGGCGGTGGTCGCCGAAGCCCTCGCCGAGGTCGAGACCTCCGGCGCCCTGTCGGGAGCCCTGGCCGGCGCGCACGGCATGGCCGCCAACGGCGCCTGGGCCTCCAACGATCCCGAGCACATGGCCACCTATGGCCTGATGGCCGACTATGCGCTCGGCTCGGCCATGGACTCGATCGAAGAGGTGGAGGGCGAGGTCGCGGCCGCCGTCGAGGAGGCCAAGGAAGCGGCCGCCGAAGCCGACGAAGCGGCTCCCGACCACGACCAGGACGACTGAGCCCGGGCCAGGCCGCCCGCCCAAGGCCTGAACCCGCCGCACACTTGACCGGAGCCCTCGCCGGCCCGACAGGACGGCCATGGCCAGCCTGCCCGTCGACCCGCATCTTTATCTGACCTTCCTCGGCGTCATGACGGTCATGGCCGTCACGCCGGGGCCGGCCAATCTGTTTTCGGTCGCCAACGGCGTCCAGCGAGGCAAGGCCGCCGCCATGGCCGGCGTGGTCGGGATGAACGCCGCCACACTGGTGTGGTTCGGAGCGGCGGCGCTGGGCCTCGGCGCCCTCGTGATCGCCTTTCCGCAGGTCTTCCGCCTGATCTCGATCGGCGGCGCCCTCTATGTGGCCTGGCTGGGGATCAACGCCCTGCGCGGCGCCTTCCGCAATGCCTCCGATCCCGACGCGCCGGCCATCCGCATGGGTCGCAGCGCCATCGTGGACGGCTTCATGGTCCAGATCGCCAACCCCAAGGCGGTGCTGTTCTTCACCGCCGTATTGCCGCCGTTCATGGATGTGACGCGTCCCGCGGCGCCTCAACTGGCCCTGTTCGCCCTCGCCACCATCGGCATGGACGTCCTCGCCATGTCCGCCTACGGTCTGGGCGGCGCAGCCCTGGCCCGGCGCATGAGCGAGCCGCGCTTCCGCAAGGGTTTCGCCCTCCTGACCGGCATTCTTCTGCTGGCCGCCGCCGTGTTAATTGTTTCGCGTTTATAACGACTTGATCCTATCCGGAACCGCGCCGTTCATCTCCCGTTCAGCCGAAAGGGCGCGCACTGTCGCGTCAAGGAGAGTTCCAATGAGACTTCGTTTCCTCAAGCCCGCGCTTCTGGCGGCGACGGCGGCTCTGGCCCTGTCCGCCTGCGCCACGGCCACCCCCTACGGCCCGGCCGGCGTCGACAGCCGCTATGGCTATTCCGACCAGCGGGTGGACGCCGACCGCTACCGCGTCAGCTTCGCCGGCAACTCCGTCACATCGCGCGAACAGGTCGAGATGGCCCTGCTGCTGCGCGCCGCCGAAGTGACCGCCGAGAGCGGCTATGACTGGTTCTCCACGGTCAACCGCGCCACCGACCGCGACGTCCGCTTCCAGGGGATCCCCGACCCCTTTTACCGCGACCGCTACAGCCCCTTCTGGGGCCCGGCGTGGCGCTATCAGCGCCGTGGCCTGTGGAGTCCCTGGGGCGATCCCTTCGGCCGCGAATTCGACGTGCGAGAGATCGACCGTTTCGAGGCCTCGGCCGAGATCATCATGGGTCGCGGGGCCAAGCCGGCCGGCGATCCGAACGCCTTCGACGCCCGCGAGGTGATCCAGAACCTCGGGCCGCGGGTGACGCGGCCGATGTGAGGCGGGGTGGCTAGTGGCTAGTGGCTAGTGGCCAGATTGGCGGAGTGGTTGGCGGTTCGTTCATAAGCCGAGCCCTTCCTGTCCACTAGCCACTGGCCACTCCTTCACCCGATCCGCGGCGACTTCAGCCGGCGCTTGTTCACGTGGGTGTCGGGCGCGACGCCCAGATCCTCGGGCACCTCGCCCTTGAAATAGTAGCGCTGCCAGGCCTCCTTGGCCGCGTCCGGATCGCCCGAGGCCAGCCGCTTGTTGAAGTCGGTGCGGGCCCGGTTCCAGGCCTCGAACTGTCCGTGCATGACCGGGTTGGATTCCAGCGTCCGGATCACCGGCTGCATGGTCTCGACCTTGCGGTGCTCGATCGGGGTGATGAAGCAGAAGGGCTCGCCCTTCTCGAACTTGACCCGGCCCGGACGGGTGAAGAGCCAGTTCATGGTGAAGGGGAAGGGCAGCCAGTCGGTCTCGATCAGCCCGGTCAGCGGCTGGATGCCGTCTTTCATGTGATTGGGCGACCCGCCCGCCAGCAGGCCCCAGCCCGGCGGAGTGCGGAACAGATACTGGGGATGCATGGTCAGGACCCCGCGCGAGAAATGCGAGGTCACCACATGGGTCAGATTGGCGTTCGGCCGCTCGGGCGTGATGACGATGTCGGCCTGGCTGGGTCCGCCGTTCCATTCCGCGGTGAAGGTCAGCGGGCACAGGATCTCCCAGCCCGTGGTGTTGGCCATGTTCAGCGGCAGGCAGCGATAGGGGTGGCGGCTGGCGAAGGCGTCCATCCAGTTGCGCGACTGCCGCCCCGGCACGAGGTCGGGCGGGGTCGCCGTCATCGGATAGCATTCCAGTTCCAAGGCGGGCCTCCGGGCGGTATCGAGGGACGTGTTTGCATCCCTAGCGGCGCCGCATGACCGAAGACAAGCCAACCGAACCCGCGTTTGATCGCGACCGCCTGCTGGGCTGGATGGCGGCCAACGGCGTGGAGCAGACGACGCATGACCACCCCGCCGTCTTCCGCGTCGAGGAGGGGCTGGAGCTCAAGGCCGCCATGCCCGGCGCCCACACCAAGAACCTGTTCCTGAAAGACAAGAAGGGCCGGCTTTGGCTGATCTCGGCCCGTCAGGACACGGTGGTGGACCTGAAGCGGGCCGACAAATGGATCGGCTCGGCCCGCCTCAGCTTCGGCAACGAGGCCCTGCTGTGGGAGACCCTCGGCGTCCGCCCCGGCTCGGTCACGGCGCTCGGCCTGATCAACGACCCGGACCGGCGCGTGACCTTCGTCCTCGACAAGGCCCTGTGGGACGCGGACATCGTCAACTTCCACCCCCTGACCAATACGGCGACGACGGCGCTGACGCAGGCGGGCTTCCGCAAATTCCTCAGGCTGATCGGGCGGGAGCCGGTGGTGGCGGATTTTGGAAATCTGATCTGAGCGCGGCGGTTCTATCCCGGCGCTTGGGATGCTAGAGGGCGCGCGTCTCCCCGACCCCCACGCCAGCATACGGACGCCGCCATGCCCGCCGCTCCCGACTTTCCCCCCGCGCCGGACCGCGTGGCGCCGCAGCGCGCCCTGATCTCCCTGTCCGACAAGACCGGGCTGGAGGACGCGGCGCGGACCCTGCACGGCCTCGGCGTCGAACTGGTCTCGACCGGCGGCACCCGCGCCGCCCTCGCCGGCTTCGGCCTGCCGGTGAAGGACGTCGCCGACCTGACCGGCTTCCCCGAGATGATGGACGGCCGGGTCAAGACCCTGCACCCGGTGGTCCACGGCGGCCTGCTGGGCGTGCGCGACGCCGCCGACCATGCCGAGGCCATGACGACCCACGGCATCGGGCCGATCGATATCGTCTGGGTCGACCTCTATCCGTTTGAATCCACCGTCGCCTCCGGCGCCGGCTTCGACGCCGTGGTCGAGAACATAGACATCGGCGGCCCGGCCATGATCCGGTCCGGCTCGAAGAACCACGGCTATGTCGCCGTCTGCGTCGACCCGGCCTCGGTCGCCGAGCTGCTGGAGGCCCTCAAGGCCGACGGCGCCACCACCCTGGCGCTGCGCAAGAGACTGGCCGCGCGCGCCTTCGCCCGCACCGCCGCCTATGACGCCGCCGTCTCGGCCTGGTTCGCCGGCCAGGTCGGGGACGCCGCCCCCGCGCGCAAATCCATCGCCGGCTCGCTGGCCCAGACCCTGCGTTATGGCGAGAACCCGCATCAGACCGGCGCCTTCTACCGCACCGGGGATGCGCGCCCCGGCGTCGCCCACGCGCGCCAGCTGCAGGGCAAGGAGCTGGGCTACAACAACATCGCCGACGCCGACGCCGCCTATGAGCTGGTCGCCGAGTTCGAGGCCCCGGCCTGCGTCATCGTCAAACACGCCAACCCCTGCGGCGTGGCGGTCGGAAACGACCTGGCCGAGGCCTATGCCCGGGCGCTGGAATGCGACGCCGTCTCGGCCTTCGGCGGCGTGATCGCCGTCAACCGCACCCTGACCGGCGCCGACGCCCGGCTGATCACCGATATTTTCACCGAGGTCGTCATCGCCCCCGGCGCCGACGAGGAGGCGCAGGCCATATTCGCGGCGAAGAAGAACCTGCGTCTGCTGCTGACCGACGGCCTGCCCGACCCGCTGGCGGCCGGCGAGGTGTTCCGCTCGGTCGCCGGCGGCTTCCTGGTCCAGTCGCGCGACCGCAGCCGCATCGCGCCCGCCGACCTGAAGATCGTCACCCGCCGCCAGCCGACGCCGCAGGAGATCGAGGACATGCTGTTCGCCTTCACCGTGGCCAAACACGTCAAGTCCAACGCCATCGTCTACGCCAGGGACGGCCAGACCGCCGGCATCGGCGCCGGCCAGATGAACCGCCGCGACAGCGCCCGCATCGCCGCTATCCGCGCCCGCGAGGCCGGCGAGGCCAAGGGTCTGGCCCATTCGCTCGCGCAAGGGAGCGCCTGCGCCTCTGAAGCCTTCTTCCCCTTCCCCGACGGCCTTCTGGAAGCGGTCGCCGCCGGCGCGACGGCGGTGATCCAGCCCGGCGGCTCGATCCGGGACGACGCAGTGATCGCCGCCGCCGATGAGGCGGGGGTGGCGATGGCCTTCACGGGCGTGCGGGTGTTCCGGCACTGATCCTTGGGGGCGCCAACGCTCGCCGCGCGGCGGCTTGCTGCTTGAGCGCGACGGGGGGTGGCTACTGATCGCTGAATAACTAAGGTCCGAGCATGCAAACCCTCTCCCAACGCTGGTCGATGCTCGAACCGGACGTGACCGTCGTCGGCCCCGACGACGACCGCCCTCGCCCCGCTGTGATCCTGTTCCACGGCTGCGGCGGTCTGCGCGGCCACCTGCCGAAATACGCGGCGGCGGCGAAGGCGGCCGGCTGGCGCGCCTTCATCGTCGACTCCTACGCCCCGCGCGGCTGGAGCCGGCAGTTCGCCATGGCCATAGTCTGCACGGGCGTCCTGCTGCACGGCTCGCAGCGGGCGGGGGACGTGCTGGCCGCCTTGCATGGCGTGTCGCAAAGGCCCGACGTCGATGCGTCAAAGATCGTCCTCGCCGGCTGGAGCCACGGCGGCTGGGGCATCATGGAGGCGATGAGTTCGGACCGCGCCGCCGGCCGGCTGGGCGTCGCCGACCCCGGCGCGGTCCCGCTGGACGGGGTGGTCGGAACCTGGCTGGCCTATCCCTACGTCGGCATCGGCGCCTTCAATCGCATGCGGCCGTGGCGGCATTGTCCGAAGACCGTGGCGGTGATCTCGCGCACCGACCACCTGACCACCGTGCGCAACGCCGAGCGGGTTCACGACATGGTCCGCAACTGCGGGGCCGATGTGGAGACCTGGATCGCCGACGGCACTCACAGTTTCGACGAGCCGATGACCGCGCCCCCGATGCGCTACCATCCCGAACTGGCGGCCGAGGCCGAGCGACGATTCGTCGCCCTGCTGAACGACGTGGCGGTGGCCCCCGGAGTCTAGCGCGGCTCGATCGTGACTTCCGCGCGGATCGAATTCGCGATGTAACAGGCGCTGTGAGCCCGGTGGTGCAGATCGTCGATGGCTGCGGCGTCGGGCGTCTGGGCGCCGGAGAACACGACGGCGGGCCTCAGCGCCACCGAGGTGATCGAGGTCTTGCCGCGTTCGTCGCGCCCCAGAACCCCGACCGCCTCATCTCGGTAGGAATCGACGGTGAAGCCCGCCTTGGCCGCAAAGGCGAGGAAAAACAGCATGTGGCAGCTGCTCAGGGCCGCGACCAGCGCCTCCTCCGGGTCGACGGCGGTCGGATCCGACAGCGGCGTCGGCACGAGGGCGGACGGCGCCGACGAGCCGCGCACCACCGCTCCGCCGTCGAAGCGCCAGTCGTGGGCGCGCGAGTAGCGGGCGCCGGTGAAATCCTGATCGCCGCGACTCCATTCGACGGTAGCCAGATGTTCGCTCATGACGGTCCTCCGCAAGCCGATGACCGAACCGTGTAGCCCGGCGCGGCGGCGAAACCCAGACCGCGCCTTGCTCCCGCCCGCGACCCGCCTTATCCCCGGTCCATGGCCGCGCCCCTCATCTGTCCGTCCATCCTCGCCAGCGACTTCGCCATGCTGGGCGAAGAAATTCGCGCGCTGGACGCCGCCGGCGCGGACTGGATCCATGTCGACGTCATGGACGGCCATTTCGTGCCGAACATCACGATCGGCCCCGATGTGGTGAAGGCCCTGCGGCCGCACACGAAACTGCCGTTCGACGTCCATCTGATGGTCGCGCCCGTCGACCCCTGGCTCGAAGCCTATCGCGAGGCCGGGGCCGATATCCTGACCGTCCACCCGGAAAGCGGCCCGCACCTGCACCGCACCCTGGGCCGGATCCGCCAGCTGGGGGCCAGGGCGGGCGTGGTGCTGAACCCCGGCACGCCGCTCGTCGTACTCGAAGACGTCGTCGACCTGGTCGATCTGGTGTTGCTGATGTCGGTCAATCCGGGCTTCGGCGGCCAATCCTTCATCGGGTCCACCCTGCGCAAGATCGAGCGGGCCCGCGCCCTGCTCGACGCCGCCGGGTCGAAAGCGCATCTGCAGGTCGACGGCGGGGTCACCGCCGCCAACGCCGGGGCCTGCGTCGCCGCCGGCGCCGATGCGCTCGTGGCCGGGACGGCCGTCTTCCGCGGCGGGCCGACGGCCTATGCCGCCAACATCCAGGCGCTGAAATCCGCGTGAACCTGCTCGGCTCCTTCCCCCGTAGCGAGGCCGATGCTCCGCCGCCCGGCGAGATTCCCGGCCTGCGCGGCGCGCCGATGCGTACTCCGGTCCGGACCACGGGCGCCGCGACGGGCCCCGGCCTGTGGCCGGCCGTCGTCGGCCGGATGCTGACCCGCCAGCTGTGGATCGAACTGTACGGCCTGCCCGGCTACAGCCTGACGCTGAAAGGCCGTCCGGTTCAGGCCTTCGCCGCCACCCCCCGCGATTTCCGGCCCGCCGATCCGGCCGCCGGCAAGGGCGTGGTGGACGGCCGCTTTATTCTCGCCGGTTCCAGCCTGGAGGCCGCGGCGCCCGAGGATCCGTGGAACCGCCCGAGCCCGAGCCGGGCCTTCGCCACCGAGCTTCACGCCTTCGCCTGGCTGCCGTCGCTGATGCAGCAGGGCGAACGCGGGGCGCGCGAGGCCGTGCGCCTGACCCTGGCCTGGGGCGCAGCCTTTGCGCGCTGGTCGCCCTTCGCCTGGGGGCCGGAAGTCCTGGCGCGGCGCACCCTCAACCTCGCCTGCGCCGCACGGCGGATGGGACAGGTCGCGACCGAGGCCGAGCGGCTGAGGCTCGCCGATATTCTCGGGCGTCAGGGACGGCAACTGTTGCGGCCGCCGGGCGGTCTGGCCGGAAGCGCGGAACGGCTGACCGCCGCGGCCGTGGCGGGCTGCCACACGTCTGAACTCCAGTC
>NZ_BSOY01000052.1 GCF_030160755.1 Brevundimonas denitrificans
GCCGCCGCCCGGCCGATCGACGACAGCGCGGGCAGCCCCTTCGCCGCCGAGGGCGCCCGCCGTCTGGCCCAGTACGAGGCCCGCCGCCGTCCGCTGGCGGGCGGAACTGGCAATGTCGGCCCGCAGGACGGCGTCGGCTCCAATTTCGGCATCGGCGTCGCGGGGGCGCACCTGGACCCGTCCTTCCGCCCCGACTCGACCCAGAACATCCGCACCGACCGCCGGGACGGACCGCGCTGACCGTCGCCTCCCTGCGCGAAGCGTGGGGAGGGGGACCGCCGCAGGCGGTGCAGGGGTGGCCGCCGCCGCACCCTGGCGGGGGGCCCTCACCCCTCCACCATGCTTCGCATGGTCCCCCTCCCCCTTCGCTTCGCGAACGGGGAGGAGACAAAAAGAAGGGCGGCCCCGTCGCCGGAGCCGCCCTCTTCATTTCAGTCCTGAGCCCGTCGATCAGCCTTCGCTGTTCTCCAGCTCCAGCGCCAGATCGGCGGGAAGCGGCTCGATGGCGGCTTCGCGCGTCGACGTCAGTTCGGCGTCGCGCTCGTTGGCGATCTTCTGCAGGGCCCGGAGATAGGCGCCCGTGCCGGCCGGGATCAGACGGCCGACGATGACGTTCTCCTTCAGGCCTTCCAGCGTATCGACCTTGCCGTTGACCGAGGCGTCGGTGAGGACGCGGGTGGTCTCCTGGAAGGACGCCGCCGAGATGAAGCTGCGGGTCTGCAGCGACGCCTTGGTGATGCCCAGCAGGACCGGCTGGGTGGTGGCGATCCGGCCGCCGCGCTTCTCGACCTTGGCGTTCTCGAGCACGGCTTCCGCGACCTCGACCGTGTCGCCACGGATCAGGGTGGTTTCGCCCGAGTCGAGGATCTCGACCTTCTGCAGCATCTGGCGAACGATCACCTCGATGTGCTTGTCGTTGATCGGCACGCCCTGCAGTCGATAGACCTCCTGCACTTCGTTCACGAGATATTCGGCCAGGGCCTCGACGCCCTGGATGCGCAGCAGGTCGTGCGGATCCGGGTTGCCGTCGATGATGTAGTCGCCCTTGTTGATCAGATCGCCGTCGTGGACGGAGATGTGCTTGCCCTTGGGAATCAGGAACTCGACCGCCTCGCCCTGTTCGCCGTCTGCGTTCGGCTCGGGGGTGATCTTGATGCGGCGCTTGTTCTTGTAGTCGCGTCCGAATTCGACGCGGCCGTCCATCTCGGCGATGACCGCGCAGTCCTTGGGACGACGGGCTTCGAACAGCTCGGCCACCCGCGGCAGACCGCCGGTGATGTCGCGCGTCTTGGCGCCCTCGGTCGGAACGCGGGCGATGATCTCGCCCGGCTTGACCACATCGCCGTTGTTCACGGACAGAACCGCGCCCACCGGCAGCAGGTAACGGGCGTCGGAGCCCGAGGCCAGCTTGGCGTAGGCGTCGCCCGAGGTGACGCCCATGGCCGGACGCAGGTCAGCCCCACGCGGGCTGGCGCGCCAGTCGCTGACGACGCGCTGGGCGATGCCCGTCGCTTCATCGGTTTCCTCGCGGACCGACAGGCCCTCGACCAGGTCCTCGAACCGGATCACGCCGCCGACTTCGGTCAGGATCGGAGAGGTGTAGGGGTCCCACTCCGCCAGACGCTGGCTGCGCTTGACGTCCGATCCCTCGACCACCCGCAGACGGGCGCCGTAGGGGATCTTGTGGCTCTCGCGGTCCTTGCCGTCGACCACGATGGTGACGACGACGTTGCGGCTCATGGCCACCAGATCGCCGTGCGCCGCCTTGACGGTCGGGCCGGTGATACGGGCGATGCCGGGGTTGGTCGCCTCGTAGAACGAGGTTTCCGCCACCTGGGCCGTGCCGCCGATGTGGAAGGTCCGCATCGTCAGCTGGGTGCCGGGTTCGCCGATCGACTGGGCGGCGATGACGCCGACCGCTTCGCCGATGTTGACGTTGGTGCCGCGCGCCAGGTCACGCCCGTAGCAATAGGCGCAGATGCCGGCTTCGGCCTCGCAGGTCAGGGCCGAGCGGACCTTGACCGACTGGACGCCGGCCTGGTCGATGACCTCGACTTCTTCCTCTTGCAGGTAGGTGTCGGCCTCGAACAGGACCTTGTCGCCGCCCGGCTCCTTGATGTCCTCGGCCGCATAGCGACCCAGAACCCGCTGACCCAGCGAGACCAGCACGTCGCCGCCTTCGACCACGGCGCGCAGGGTGATGCCCCGCGTCGAGCCGCAATCGTCCTCGGTGACGATCGAGTCCTGCGCCACGTCGACCAGACGACGCGTCAGATAGCCGGAGTTGGCGGTCTTCAGCGCGGTGTCGGCCAGACCCTTGCGGGCGCCGTGGGTGGAGTTGAAGTACTCAAGGACGGTCAGGCCTTCCTTGAAGTTCGAGATGATCGGCGTCTCGATGATCTCGCCCGACGGCTTGGCCATCAGGCCCCGCATGCCGCCCAGCTGCTTCATCTGCGCCTGCGAACCACGGGCGCCGGAGTTGGCCATCATGAACACCGAGTTGATGTCCGGCGCCTGGCCCTTGGCCAGGACGCGCGGCTGGGCGATCTCGCCCATCATCGCATCGGCGATCTTGTCCGTGGCCTTGGCCCAGGCGTCGACGACCTTGTTGTACTTCTCGCCCTTGGTGATCAGGCCGTCGGCGTACTGTTGCTCGTACTCCTCGACCTGGGTCCGGGTGGCGGCGACCAGGGTGGCCTTGGCGGCGGGGATGACGATGTCGTCCTTGCCGAAGGAGATGCCGGCCTTGGCGGCTTCACGGAAGCCCAGCTGCATCATCTGGTCGGCGAAGATGACCGTCGCCTTCTGACCGCAGTGGCGATAGACCTGATCGATCAGGTTGCCGATCTCCTTCTTGGTCAGGTTCTTCTCAAGCAGGCGGTAGCCGATGTTCGCATTGTGCGGCAGCAGCGCGCCAAGCTTCATCCGGCCCGGGGTCGTGTCGATGACCTTGGTGATGACTTCGCCGGCGGCGTTCATCTCGGTCCAGCGCGCCTTGATCTTGGTGTGCAGGCTGACAACGCCGGCGTCGAGCGCCGCATCGATCTCGCCCATGTTGGCGAACAGCTTGCCTTCGCCCTTCTCGCCTTCCTTGATCAGCGACAGGTAGTACAGGCCCAGGACGATGTCCTGCGACGGCACGATGATCGGCTTGCCGTTGGCGGGCGACAGGATGTTGTTCGTCGACATCATCAGGACGCGCGCTTCCAGCTGGGCCTCGAGGCTCAGCGGAACGTGGACGGCCATCTGGTCGCCGTCGAAGTCGGCGTTGAAGGCGGTGCAGACCAGCGGGTGCAGGCGGATGGCCTTGCCCTCGATCAGCTTCGGCTCGAACGCCTGGATGCCCAGACGGTGCAGCGTCGGCGCGCGGTTCAGCAGCACCGGGTGCTCGCGGATGACCTCGTCGAGGATATCCCACACCTGCGGCTGCTCGCGCTCGACCATGCGCTTGGACTGTTTGACGGTGCCCGACAGGCCCTTGGCGTCAAGGCGCGCATAGATGAACGGCTTGAACAGCTCGAGCGCCATCTTCTTGGGCAGGCCGCACTCGTGCAGCTTCAGCTCGGGACCCACGGTGATGACCGAACGGCCCGAATAGTCGACGCGCTTGCCCAGAAGGTTCTGGCGGAAGCGGCCCTGCTTGCCCTTCAGCATGTCGGCGAGCGACTTCAGCGGACGCTTGTTGGCGCCCGTGATGACGCGGCCGCGGCGGCCGTTGTCGAACAGGGCGTCGACCGATTCCTGCAGCATCCGCTTTTCGTTGCGGATGATGATGTCGGGCGCGCGCAGCTCGATCAGGCGCTTGAGGCGGTTGTTCCGGTTGATGACCCGGCGATACAGGTCGTTCAGGTCGGAGGTGGCGAAACGGCCGCCGTCCAGCGGCACCAGCGGGCGCAGTTCCGGCGGGATCACCGGCACGACCGTCAGGATCATCCACTCGGGCTTGTTGCCGCTCTCGAGGAAGGCCTCGATCAGCTTCAGGCGCTTGGAGGCCTTCTTGGCCTTCATTTCCGAGGGGCTGTCGGCCAGTTCGCCGCGGTGCTTCTCGGCCTCGGCGTGCAGGTCGATGCCGATCAGCAGGTTGCGCACGGCCTCGGCGCCGATCTCGGCGGTGAAGCCGTCGTCGCCGAACTCGTCCTGGTAGCGGTAGAACTCGTCTTCCGTCAGCAGCTGGTTCTGCTTCAGCGGGGTCAGGCCCGGCTCGGTGACGATGTAGTTTTCGAAGTAGAGCACGCGCTCCACGTCCTTCAGCGCCATGTCCAGCATCAGCGAGATGCGCGACGGCAGCGACTTCAGGAACCAGATGTGGGCGACCGGGGACGCCAGTTCGATGTGGCCCATCCGCTCGCGGCGAACGCGGGCCAGGGTGACCTCAACGCCGCATTTCTCGCAGATGATGCCCTTGTACTTCATGCGCTTGTACTTGCCGCACAGGCATTCGTAGTCCTTGGTCGGGCCAAAGATACGGGCGCAGAACAGGCCGTCGCGCTCCGGCTTGAACGTGCGGTAGTTGATGGTCTCGGGCTTCTTGATCTCGCCGAACGACCACGACCGGATCTTCTCCGGGCTGGCGAGGGCGATCTTGATCTGGTCGAAGGTCGGAGTGACCGGGACCGCGTTGAAGATGTTCAGGACTTCCTGGTTCATCTTGATTCCTTCTGCGGGCTGACCCGCCAAAATTCATTGAGGGAGAAAGTGGACGACCGTCCCTCCCCGCTCGCGCGGAGAGGGATCATTCGATCGGTCAGCTGTTCTCCAGCTCCACGTTCAGACCCAGCGAGCGCATTTCCTTGACGAGCACGTTGAAGCTCTCGGGAATGCCCGCCTCGAAGCTGTCGTCGCCGCGGACGATGGCCTCGTAGACCTTGGTCCGGCCGGCCACGTCGTCGGACTTCACCGTCAGCATCTCCTGCAGGGTGTAGGCCGCGCCGTAGGCTTCCAGCGCCCACACCTCCATCTCGCCGAAGCGCTGTCCGCCGAACTGCGCCTTGCCGCCCAGCGGCTGCTGGGTGACGAGCGAGTACGGTCCGATCGAACGGGCGTGGATCTTGTCGTCGACCAGGTGGTGCAGCTTCAGCATGTAGATGTAGCCGACCGTGACCGGGCGCTTGAACTGCTCGCCGGTCTGGCCGTCATAGACGATCGACTGGCCGGTGCGGTCGAGACCCGCCTTCTCCAGCAGTTCCTCGATGTCGTTGATGTGCGCGCCGTCGAACACCGGGGTGGCGAACGGAACGCCCTTGGACAGGTTCTTGGCCAGCTCGATCAGGTCCTCTTCCGACTCGGGAAGCGGGGTGTCCGGGCCGTAGATGCTGGTCAGGTGATCGACCAGCGCCTTCTTCTGTCCGCCCTGTTGCCAGGCTTCCAGAAGGCCCTGGATCTGCTTGCCGAGACCGGCGGCGGCCCAGCCCAGGTGGGTTTCGAAGATCTGGCCGATGTTCATGCGCGAAGGCACGCCCAGCGGGTTCAGAACGACGTCCACCGAGGTGCCGTCTTCCAGGTGCGGCATGTCCTCGATCGGCAGGATCTTGGAGATGACGCCCTTGTTGCCGTGACGGCCGGCCATCTTGTCGCCGGGCTGAAGCTTGCGCTTCACGGCCACGAAGACCTTGACCATCTTCATCACGCCGGGGGGCAGTTCGTCGCCGCGCTGCAGCTTCTCGACCTTGTCCTCGAAGCGGCGGTCGAGCGCCTTGCGGGCGTCCTCGAACTGCTTCTTCATGGCCTCGAGCTCGCCCATCGCCTTCTCGTCGTCGAGGGCGATCTGCCACCACAGGCCGCGCGACAGCTCGCCCAGCTTCTCTTCGGTGACCACGCCGCGCCCCAGGCCCTTCGGACCCGAGGTGGCGTTCTTGCCGAGGATCAGCGGCTTCAGGCGGCCGTAGACGTTGCGCTCGAGGATCTTGAGCTCGTCGTCGCGGTCCTTGCCGAGGCGTTCGATTTCCGAACGCTCGATGGCGATGGCCCGCTCGTCCTTGTCGACGCCGTGACGGTTGAACACGCGCACGTCGACGATGGTGCCGGCGACGCCGGGCGGCAGGCGCAGGCTGGTGTCGCGGACGTCGGAAGCCTTCTCGCCGAAGATGGCGCGCAGCAGCTTCTCTTCCGGCGTCATGGGCGACTCACCCTTCGGCGTGACCTTGCCGCACAGGATGTCGCCCGGCTGGACCTCGGCGCCGATCGCCACGATGCCGGCCTCGTCGAGGTTGCGCAGGGCCTCCTCGCCGACGTTCGGGATGTCGCGGGTGATCTCTTCCGGCCCCAGCTTGGTGTCGCGGGCCATGACCTCGAACTCCTCGATGTGGATCGAGGTGAAGACGTCGTCGCGCACGATGCGCTCGGAGATCAGGATCGAGTCTTCGAAGTTGTAGCCGTTCCAGGGCATGAAGGCGACGAGCGCGTTCCGGCCCAGGGCCAGTTCGCCCAGGTCCGTCGACGGGCCGTCGGCGATCACGTCGCCGACCTTCACCTCATCGCCCACGCGCACGATCGGGCGCTGGTTGATGCAGGTCGACTGGTTGGAACGCTGGAATTTGGACAGGCGGTAGATGTCGACGCCCGAACGGCCGGCGTCGGCTTCGTTGGTGGCGCGAACCACGATGCGGGTGCCGTCGATCTGTTCGACGACGCCGTCACGCTTGGCGACCACGACGGCGCCGGAGTCCACGGCCACGACCGCTTCCATGCCGGTGCCGACCAGCGGCGCGTCCGACTGCACCAGCGGCACGGCCTGACGCTGCATGTTCGCGCCCATCAGGGCCCGGTTGGCGTCGTCGTTTTCCAGGAACGGGATCAGGGCGGCGGCGACCGAAACGACCTGTTTCGGCGACACGTCCATCATGTCCACGTCGGCGCGGATCAGCAGCTGGGAGTCGCCGTTGATCCGGCCCGGGACCAGCTCCTCGACGATCATGCCGTCCTTGAGCTCGATGTTGGCCTGGGCGATCGTGTATTTCGCCTCTTCCATGGCCGAGATGTAGACCACCTCGTCCGTGGCCTTGCCGTCCTTCACGCGACGGTAGGGGCTCTCGATGAAGCCGTACTTGTTCACCCGGGCGTGGGTGGCCAGGGAGTTGATCAGGCCGATGTTCGGGCCTTCCGGCGTTTCGATCGGGCAGATGCGGCCGTAGTGGGTCGGGTGCACGTCGCGGACTTCAAAGCCGGCGCGCTCGCGCGTCAGACCGCCCGGGCCAAGCGCCGAAAGGCGACGCTTGTGAGTGATTTCCGACAGCGGGTTGGTCTGGTCCATGAACTGCGACAGCTGCGACGAACCGAAGAACTCGCGCACGGCCGCGGCGGCCGGCTTGGCGTTGATCAGGTCGTGCGGCATGACCGTGTCGATATCGACCGAGGACATGCGCTCCTTGATGGCGCGCTCCATCCGCAGCAGGCCGACGCGGTACTGGTTCTCCAGCAGTTCGCCGACCGAACGGACCCGGCGGTTGCCCAGGTTGTCGATGTCGTCGATCTCGCCCTGGCCGTCCTTCAGGCCGACGAGGATCTGCAGCACGCGCAGGACGTCGTCCTTGCGCAGCACGCGGATTTCATCCGACACGTCCGGGGTTTCCAGACGCATGTTCATCTTCACGCGGCCCACGGCCGACAGGTCGTAGCGCTCGCTGTCGAAGAACAGCGAGTTGAACATGGCTTCGGCGGCCTCCGGGGTCGGCGGCTCGCCCGGGCGCATCACGCGATAGACGTCGAACAGCGCGTCCTCGCGGCCGGTGTTCTTGTCGATGCGCAGGGTGTTGCGCATGTAGGCGCCGACCGTGACGTGGTCGATGTCCAGCACGTCGATGGTGGAGAAGCCCTTCTCCTCCAGCAGTTCGATGGTCGGCGCGTCCAGCTCGTCGCCGGCCTCGGCGTAGATCTCGCCGGTCTCGTAGTTCACGGCGTCGGCGGCCAGGTATTTCGTCAGCAGTGCGTCGGCGGCCAGCGACAGCGACGTGGTCGTGTCGCCCAGCTTCTTGGCCTGACGGGCGCTGATCTTGGTGCCGGCGGCGGCGATCACTTCACCAGTGTCGGCGTCGACCAGATCGAACTCGGGCTTCACGCCCTTCCAGCGTTCGGCCTTGTAGGGGGTGACCCAGCCGTCGCCGCGCTTCTCGTAGGGCACGGTCTCGTAGAAGGTCTTGAGGATCTCCTCGCCGTCCATGCCCAGACCCATCAGGAAGGTCGAGGCCGGCAGTTTCCGGCGGCGGTCGATGCGGACGTAGACGATGTCCTTGGCGTCGAACTCGAAGTCCAGCCACGAACCGCGGTACGGGATCACGCGGGCGGCGAACAGCAGCTTGCCCGAGCTGTGCGTCTTGCCCTTGTCGTGGTCGAAGAAGACGCCCGGCGACCGGTGCATCTGCGAGACGATCACCCGCTCGGTGCCGTTGACGACGAAGGTGCCCTTGTCGGTCATGAGCGGGATGTCGCCCATGTAGACGTCCTGCTCCTTGATGTCCTTGACCGAGCGCGCGCCGGTCTCTTCATCCGCCTCGAACACGATCAGGCGCAGCTTGACCTTCAGCGGCGCGGCATAGGTCATGTCGCGCTGGATGCATTCCTCGACGTCGTATTTCGGGTCCTCGAACTCGTAGGAGACGTATTCCAGGATGGCGCGTTCGTTGAAGTCCTTGATCGGGAAGACCGACTTGAAGACCGCCTCGATGCCCTGATCCTTGCGCGGACCGCTGCGCACTTCGCGCTGCAGGAACTGCTCATAGGAGGCGCGCTGCACCTCGATCAGGTTCGGCATCTGCACCGCTTCGGGGATCCGGCCGAACGAGTGGCGGATGCGCTTCTTGCCGGTGAATGTCGTGGCGTGGGCGAACTGGCCGTTGGCGACGGCGACTTCGGCTTTGGACTTGGCCATTCTGTCTTCCCAATGCGCAGGCCGGGCAGCCCGCGTTCAATGCAGCAGCCACGGCTCCGCCTCCCGGGCGACCCGTGACCATCGGTTTCGACGTCCACCCTCGGGCCTTGCGGCGCCAGGACGTCTGAAATTGCAGGGCTCCCTGGGGAGGAGCGCGCCTTCGCACCGGTCGGAGGGCGACAAACCGGGCCTCGGCGCTTTCGCGCGCATCTCATACTGAGTTAGCGGAACCGGGTGATATACTCGCTTTTCCGACGAAATAAAGGCCCGTCCGGCAGTTTTCGGGATTGACCTTCCACCCGTCAGGGGAAGTACCTTCAGATTGTTCGCGGTTCGCGGAAGAACCGGATGTTGAAGGGCGGTCGATTGCAGCCCCTGAAGATCGGTGACGTATGAGCCGCCTCGCTTTGATGCTGGCCATTGGTCTCAGCCTTCTGGCCCCTGCGGCCTCCGCCCAGCAGACGCTCGAACAGACGCCGACCACGCGCGGCCGGATCAGGGACGCCACCACCCTTCTGGCCGCGCAGGACGCTGCGGCCCGGGCCGGCGCCGACTGCGAGGTCACCGGGGTCGCCCTCCGGGGCATGGACAGCATCGGCGACCGCCAATACGAGGTCGTCTGCCGCGAAGGGCCGGGCTATCTGATCGTCGACGGGACCAGCC
The DNA here is from genome assembly GCF_030160755.1 of Brevundimonas denitrificans. Lineage (GTDB taxonomy): Bacteria > Pseudomonadota > Alphaproteobacteria > Caulobacterales > Caulobacteraceae > Brevundimonas > Brevundimonas denitrificans. The sequence goes on from NZ_BSOY01000052.1 coordinate 9,527, forward strand.
CCTCCGCGCACAGCTGCCTCCTGCTGGCGAGCCAGAGCGACCGGTTCCAGCGCGGAGAGCGGTCGATCCGTGCTGCTCCGGTTTGCGTCCTTCGGAGCAACCGGACTCCGGGCCGGCATTTCGCAGCCATGGCGGCTCAGGCGGGCCTGGACTGCCGGGTCGATGAGGGCCGGGTCGTCGGTCTCTCCCCGGCGGGGAACACGATCTATGAGATCGGCTGTCGCCGCGCGCCCGGGGCCTGGATCGAACAGGCGTCCGGCGCCTGGATCGTCACCGATTGCCTTGATGTCCGGTCGCGGGGCGACCTCTGCCGGTTCACCACCGAGCCTGAAGAACTCGCGGGCTTCCGCCCAAGGCTGGCCGGAAGCGCCGCCGAGGCCTGTGCGCCGACGCAGGTGCGGGAAATGGGGCGCAATGCGGCGGGCCTCACCTGGTACGCACTGACCTGCGCCGGCGGCGCGCCCGTCGTCGTCAGTCTGGATGCCGGACGCAGGGTGACGAATGTTCTGTCCTGCACGGAAGCGGCCCACATCGGCGACGGCTGCCGGGCCGACCCGTCACGCCCCGAGCGGTGAGAATTTCGACACCCGCATAAGGCCCGCGCCGAGCGCGTATTCCTCAACGGTCCTGCCCCTGCTAGCGTCGCCTTATGACCCGCACCCTCCTCATCGCCGCCGCCGCCCTGTCCCTCGCCGCCTGCGCCACGGCGCAGGAGCCCGCGCCCGCCCCCACGCCGGGCGTCGGCACGCTGGAAGGCTGGACCGCCGGCAATGCGCAATATCTCGTCGTCAACGGCGCCCGGCGCGGCTGGACCACCACCGAATCGGGCCTGCAGTACCGCCGCGTGGGCCGCGCCCACCCGAACGGCCGCCAGCCCGCAGCGACTGACACGGTCAAGGTCCACTACCGCGGGACCTTCGTCGACGGCCGCGAGTTCGACAGCTCGTACAGCCGGAACGAACCGGCCGAATTCCCCCTGAACCGGGTCATCAGAGGCTGGACCGAGGGCGTCGCCCTGATGCGGGAGGGCGAGACCTTCGAATTCGTCATCCCCGCCGCGCTCGGCTACGGCGAGCGCTGGGTCGGCGGCGGCGAATTGCCGCCCAACTCCACCCTGCTGTTCACGGTGGAACTGCTGGAAGTGAAGCCGGCGTCCGTTCCCGCGCCCTGACCCACGGAACCGCCAACATGACAGCGATTTAATCCCGGGGGCCTTCCGTCGGGTTGACCCTTGCCTGCGCGCAGCGTGATCTGCGCCCCCTGCCCGTCCCAGCCGGAAGTGATCGATGAAGCGTCTGCTCCTGTCCGTTTGCGCCGCCGCCGTGATCTTCGGCGCCGCGCCATCGCTCGCACAGGTCGGAACGCCCGCCCTCGACCGGGCTCTCGTCCCCATCCCGTCCCCGCGCGACGTCCCCTACCCCGGCGCCATCAGCCTGGACATGGACGCCACCGACATCGACCGGCGCATCGTCTCGGTGCGCCAGACCATCCCCGTCGCAGGCCCCGGCCCGCTGGTCCTGCTTTATCCGCAGTGGATTCCGGGCAATCACGGCCCCGTCGGCCCGGTAGACGACATCGCCGACCTGCAGATCACCGCCAACGGCCAGCCGCTGCGCTGGGTCCGCAACACGGTCCGCACCAACGCCTTCCAGGTCGAGGTCCCGGCCGGCGCGACCGCGGTCGAGGCCGCCTTCAAATGGCTTACCCCGATCGACGGTTCACAGGGCCGGGTCGTGATCACCGACGAGATGCTGAACATCCAGTGGGAGAAGGCCATTCTCTATCCGGCCGGCTACTATTCGCGTCAGATCACGGTCCAGCCGACCCTGCGCCTGCCCGCCGGCTGGCAGTACGGCGCGGCGCTGGACACCACGTCCTTCCAGAACGGCGTCGCCGTTTTCGCCCCCATCACCCTGGAGCATCTGGCCGACAGCCCGGTCTTCGCCGGGGCCCACTATCGCCAGATCGACCTCGATCCGGGCGGGCGTTCACCGGTCCGGCTGAACATCGTCGCCGACGACGCCGACATGCTGGCCGCGACCGACGCGCATATCGAGCTGCACCGGAATCTGGTCGATCAGGCCGACTACCTGTACGGCGCGCGCCACTTCAACCACTACGACTTCCTCGTCGCCGTCAGCGACCGGCTGGGCGGCATCGGGCTGGAGCATCACCGCTCGTCCGAGAACAGCGTCGACACCGACTACTTCACCGACCCGGCCTCGACCCTCGCCGACCGCGACCTGCTGGGCCACGAATACAATCACTCCTGGAACGGCAAATGGCGGCGCCCGGCCGACCAGCTGACCCCGACCCTGAACGAGCCGCTGCAGAACTCCCTGCTCTGGGTCTATGAGGGCCAGACCCAGTATTACGGCCTCGTCCTGACCGCCCGCGCCGGCCTGATGAGCAAACAGCAGGCGCTGGACGTCCTCGCCAACACCGCCGCCAGCTATGCCGAAGATAATCCCGGCCGCGCCTGGCGCGCCATGCAGGACACCACCAACGACCCCATCATCGCCCGGCGACAGCCCCAGCCCTGGAGCAGCTTCCAGCGCAGTGAGGACTACTATCGCGAGGGGGCGATGATCTGGCTCGACGCCGACACCCTGATCCGCGAACAGTCCGGCGGCCGCCGCTCGCTCGACGACTTCGCCAAGGCCTTCTTCGGGGTCCAGGACGGAAACTGGGACCCCGCGCCCTATACCTTCGACGACGTGACCTCGACGCTGAACGGGGTGCAGGCCAACGACTGGGCGGCCTTCCTGCGCGCCCGGCTCGACGCCGTGGGTCCCGAGGCCGCCGGTCCGCTCGCCGGCATCGAGCGCGGCGGCTATCGCCTCGTCTGGAGCACCACGCCCAACGCTTACAGCCGGGCGCTGAACGCCGAGCTCGAGCGGGTCGATTTCGCCTATTCGCTCGGTCTCAGCCTCAACAACGCCAACCGCGTCACCGCCGTCCGCTGGGGCTCGCCCGCCTTCGAGGCCGGCCTGACCTCGGGCTGGGAGCTCGTCGCCGTCAACGGCCGCGCCGCCAGCGCTGCGACCATCGCCGAAGCCATCACCGCCTCCGCCGGCAACACCAGCCCGATCGAGATGATGCTCCGGAAGGGCGACCACTTCCGCACCATCCGCTTCGACTATCACGGCGGCCTGCGTTACCCGCGCCTCGAACGCATCGAGGGCACCCCCGACCGTCTCGGCGACATCCTCGCCCCCCGCCGCCGTTGATCGTGAGGGACACGAAGATGATCCGAACCGCCGCCCTCGCCCTGCTCCTGACCTCGGCCGCCCTGCCGACCCTGGCCCAGGTCCCGGCCTCGCAAGCCGCGACGCCCCTGCCCGCCCCGACCAGCCTGCCGCACGCCCTGCCGCCGATCCCGGCGCCGCAGGACCGCGACTATCCCGGCGTCATCGGCATCCGCGTCGACCTGACCGACCTCGACCACAAGGTCATCCGCACCCGCCAGACCATCCCCGTCAGCGCGGGTCATCTGGTGCTGCAGTATCCGAAATTCATCCCCGGCAACCACGCCGACACCGGCCCGATCCAGCTGGTCTCCGGCGTGACGGTCACCGGCAATGGACAGCGCATCGAATGGGTGCGCGACACGGTCGATCCCCACGCCTTCCACCTCGCCATCCCGGCGGGCGTGACGGAGATCGAGGTCGCCTTCGAATGGCTGACCCAGCCCGATAACGCCGTCTGGCGCGTGGTCATGACGCCCGAGATGGTCAATCTCCAGTGGGAGAAGGCCCTGCTCTACCCCGCGGGCTACAATCACGACCGCATCACCTTCGCCCCCTCCGTCGTCCTGCCCACGGGTTGGCAGTACGGCGTGGCCCTCGACACCGTCTCCCGCGAGGGCGACGTGGCGACCTTCGCCCCCATCTCGCTCGAGCATCTGGCCGACAGCCCGATGTTCGCCGGGGCCCACTACCGCCGCGTCGATATCGATCCGGGCGGCCGCTCGCCGGTGCATCTCAACCTCGTCGGCGACACCGCCGCCTCGGTGAACATCACGCCCGAATGGGTCGCCCGCTATGAGTCCCTGGTCGACCAGGCCGACCGCCTGTTCGGCGCCCGTCACTACGATCGCTACGAATTCCTGCTCGGCCTGACCTCGAAGATGGGCGGAATCGGCCTGGAGCATCACCGCTCTTCCGAGAACACCGCCGCCCCCAACTATTTCTCCACCGCCAATCCGGCCTACGGCGCCCGGGGCCTGCTGCCGCACGAATACGTTCACAGCTGGAACGGAAAATTCCGCCGTCCGTCAGACGAATACGTCCAGAACCTCAACGTCCCCACGCAGAACAGCCTGATGTGGGTCTATGAGGGGCAGACCGAATACTGGGGCGACGTCCTGACCCCCCGCTCGGGTCTCGGCACGGTCGAGGAGGCCATCGTCAACCTCGCCGAGGTGGCCGGCTTCTACGACCAGCAGCCGGGCCGCGCCTGGCGCGCCCTGCAGGACACCACCAATCACAACCTGCTCGGCTACCGCACCACCAATCCGTGGTCGTCGTGGATGCGCGGCACCGGCGACTACTATCGCGAGGCCCTGCTGATCTGGCTCGACGCCGACACCCTGATCCGCGAGGCCACCAACGACCGCAAGTCGCTCGACGACTTCGCCAGGGCCTTCTATGGCGTCGAGGACGGCGTCTGGGAGGCCCGGCCCTATACGTTCGAGGACGTGGTCTCGCACCTGAACGCCGTCCACCCTCACGACTGGGCGACCTTCCTGCGCACCCGCCTCGACGCCGTCGGACCCGACGCCCGCGCTCCGCTGGACGGGATCGAACGCGCCGGCTGGCGGCTGACGTACGTCGATGAACTGACCGCCGTCGAGAAGCGGATGAACGGCGGCTGGGCGAGCGACTTCCAGTATTCGCTCGGCTTCAGCCTCGGCGCCGGCAACCGCATCACCGGCGTGCGCTGGGGCAGTCCGGCCTTCGAACAGGGGCTCGGCGCCGGCTGGGAACTGATCGCCGTCGGCGACCGCGTCGCCTCGGCCGAAGTCCTGCGCGACGCCGTCACGGCGGCCAGGGGCGGCTCCGACCCCATCCGTCTCGTGCTCAAGCGCGGCGACGAGTTCCGCACCCTGTCGTTCGCCTACCACGACGGCCTGCGCTACCCGCGTCTGGTCCGCATCCAGGGCACGCGCGACCGCCTCGCCGACATCTTCGCCCCCCGGCGGCGCTAGGGGCCGGGCGTCACGCCCGGCCCTTGTCGGCTACAGCAGTTTCAGAAGCGCTTCCGCCGCCTCGCGCGACGAGGCCGGGTTCTGGCCGGTGACCAGCTTGCCGTCGGTCACCACATAGGAGCCCCAGTCCGCGCCCTTCGAATAGTCGCCGCCGTTGGCCTTCAGCATGTCCTCGACCAGGAAGGGCACGATCTTCGTCAGGCCGACGGCCTCTTCCTCGCTGTTGGTGAAGCCGGCGACCTTGCGGCCCTTCACCAGCGGCTCGCCGTCGGCGCCCTTGACCGACTTGAGCACGCCCGGCGCGTGACAGACCGCGGCCACGGGCTTGTCGGCCCGGGCGAAGGCCTCGATCAGGCTGATGGAGGTCTTGTCTTCCGCGAGATCCCACAACGGCCCGTGACCGCCCGGATAGAAGACGGCGTCGAAATCGGCCTCGCTGACGCTGTCCAGCCTGACCGTATTGGCCAGAACCTTCTGCGCGTCCTCATCGGCCTTGAAGCGTCGGGTGTCGTCGCTCTGGGCGTCGGGCGCGTCGCTCTTGGGATCCAGCGGCGGCTGGCCGCCTTTCGGCGAGGCCACCACGATCTCCGCCCCCGCATCCTTCAGCGCGTACCAGGGCGCGGCGAACTCCTCCAGCCAGAAGCCCGTCTTCTCGCCGGTGTCGCCGAGCTGGTCGTGGGAGGTCAGCACCATCAGGATGTTCATGCGGGAGGTCCTTCGTTCGGGGAGACGTCGGCGCGGGTCGGTCCCGCGCATGCCAACCCAAACGAAAACGGGCCCGATGGTTTCCCATCGGGCCCGCGATATCGGGACGCAGGTGCGTCCTCAAGCCATGAGGCCCGGTCTTACTTGATCTGCACCTTGGCGCCGGCTTCCGTCAGCTTCTTGGCGACTTCGTCGGCGGCCTGCTTGGAGACGTTCTCGACGACGTTCTGCGGAGCGCCTTCGACCAGGTCCTTGGCTTCCTTCAGACCCAGGTCCGAACGGACGCCGCGGACTTCCTTGATGACGTTGATCTTCTTGTCGCCGCCGTCCAGCAGGACGACGGTGAACTCGGTCTGCTCTTCAGCAGCTTCGGCCGGAGCGGCGCCGCCGCCGGCGGGCATGGCCATGGCGACCGGAGCAGCGGCGCTGACGCCCCACTTCTCTTCCAGCAGCTTGGACAGTTCGGCGGCTTCCAGAACGGTCAGTTTCGACAGGTCTTCAACGATTTTGGCGAGATCGGCCATGGTGTGTTTCCTTCGGAGGATTGGGTTTCAGGTGAGAGTTTGCAGAGATGAAAGAGGCGGGTCCGCTTACGCGGCGTCCTTGGCGGCATAGGCGCTGAACACGCGGGCCAGTTGGGACGCCGGGGCTTGCACGACGCCGGCGACCTTGGTCGCGGGGGCGTTGAGCAGGCCGAGCAGCGAGGCACGGATCTGGTCCAGCGAGGGCAGTTTGGACAGAACGCCCACGCCCGCTGCATCCAGAACCTTGTCACCCATGAAGCCGCCCAGAACCACGAACTTGTCGTTGGCCTTGGCGTATTCAGCGGTGATCTTGGCGGCCGTCACCGCGTCGTCGGCATAGGCGATGCCCACGGGACCCTTGAAGAGGCCGTGGTATTCGCTGCCTTCAGCGGCGTCGAGCGCCTTGAGCGCCAGGCGGTTCTTGACCACCTTGAACGTGCCGCCGGCAGTACGCAGGCGTCCACGCAGGTCTTCCATATCCGCAACGGTCAGACCCAGATTGTGGGTCACGACCACGGCGCCCGCGTCGGCGAAAACGCCCTTCAGCGTTTCGATCGACTCGGCTTTTTGTGCGCGGTCCATTGCGGTCTCCAGTCTGTATTCGCCGCCGGGCTTATTCCCGACGACGGATTGGCCAAAGCGCGCCGCATCGCTGCGAAGCGTTCAGGCCGGTCGTATTGTCCGAAGGAAGCTCGAACCCCGACGCCCGGATACCGGAACGTCTGGCGTCGTCTGCATCCCCATCTCCCCACGGCGCCAGAGGGCTCTCTGGCATTTATGGCCTGGGTGACCCCCACGCCCCGAAGTTCTCGGACAGGACCGCCATGACGCAAGGCCATGACGGAGAAGGCGCGCTCTATACACGCACCCGCGCAGAACTCAAGCGGGCACTATGCAGACGGGGTGAAAAGGGGTCACATCCCGGCTTCGAGGGGAAGCGACCATGACCGAGACCACCGAAGCGACCGGCCGCGACAGCCTCGGCGGCGCGACCTCGCCCCTGCTCGGCCCGATCCGGCTGGGGATCGGCCTGCTGCAGGGCCTCGGCCTCTACGGACTGCACCGCGTTTCCGACGGCCCCGCAACCTGGGGGGCGACCCACCCCCTGCTGTTCGGGCCGCTGCTGCTGGTCACAGCCTTCCTGCCCATCATGCTGCTGGCGGGCGTCGGTCGCCTGCGCCTCGTCACCCTGGCCATCTGGACCGCCGTCGCCGGCGTGACCCTGGCCCTGCTGGGCCTTCACGACATCGCCCGCCAGAGCGCCGAGACCCTGCAAGGCCCGCCCTTCCTGTCGCCGCCGGTGATCCTGTTCTCGGCCGCCGCCCTGTTCATCAGCCACCATCTTGTGGCCGCGGCCGACCTCGAGCGGCGCCGCGTTCCGGCCTTCTCCGCCCTGTTCGACACCGCCTCCAAGGCCGTCGTCCAGCTGGCCCTGTCGGTGGGCTTCACGGGCGCGTTCTGGATTCTGCTCCACCTCGGCGCGGCCCTGTTCAAGGTCATTGGGCTGGACTTCCTCGAGGACCTGCTGCGCAAGGCATGGTTCGCCATCCCCATCACCTTCCTGGTTTTCGCCACGGCGGTGCATCTGACCGACGTCCGCGACGGCCTGATCCGGGGCGTCCGCACCGTGGGCCTGATGCTGCTGTCCTGGCTGCTGCTGGTGATGACGGTGCTGGCCGCCGGCTTCGTCGCGGCCCTGCCCTTCACCGGCCTCGACGGCCTGTGGGAGACCGGCAGCGCGACGTCGCTGGTCCTCGCCGCCGCCGCCGCCCTGATCATTCTCATCAACGCCGCCTATCAGGATGGCCGCCCCGACAATCGCCCGCCGGCGGTGCTGCGCGTCGCGGTGCGCGTCGCCGCCGTCCTGCTCACGCCCCTCGTCGTCATCGCCGTCTGGGGCCTGGCCCTGCGCATCGGCCAGTACGGCCTGACGCCGGACCGCATCATCGCCGGCGCCTGCGCCCTCGTCGGCGCGGCCTTCGCCGCCGGCTACGGCTGGGCCGCCCTCAGCCCGTTCTGGCGCAAGGGCGACTGGATGCGCCCGCTGGAGCCGACCACCATCGGCGCCGCCGTCCTCGCCGTGGCCCTCATCCTCCTGCTGTTCAGCCCCGTGCTGGACCCCGCCCGGCTGTCGGTCATGGACCAGGTCGCCCGGCTGGAGCGCGGCGCGGTCACGCCCGACAAGTTCGACTACCGCTTCCTCCGCTTCGAGAGCGGCAAGGCGGGGGAGGCCGCGCTGGAGCGGCTGACCCGCTCGTCCGATGAGGAGGTCGCAAGAAGAGCTCGCGACGCCCAGTCGGACCGCGACCGACAGAACTACGGGCCGCCCCCATCTGTCCCGGTCGAAAAGCCGACGATAACCAGCTGGCCCTCCGGATCCGCTCTGCCCACCACCTTCCTGCCGCAGGGCGCGCGGTTCGACGACGAGCGCGGGCAATGTCGCGCGGAATCCGATTGTGTAGCGACATCCTCGGACCTGAACGGCGATGGCCGGGCGGAAATCCTTCTCGGGACCCCGCATTCGCTCGAGGTTTTCGAGGCTCAGGCGAACGGGACTTGGCTGGCGGTGGGCTACTACGATGCTTCAAACTGCAAGAACGGAGCGAAGCTCATCCGGGAAGGCGGGCTTCAAATCCGTCGTAGCCCTTGGCCCGACATAACGATCGGTGGGCTGAATCTGGATTTTCAGTCCTGGACGGACACCTGTCCCAAAGCGCCCTCGTCGACCGGGCCGGGAACGCCCATCGCCGTCGGACCCGAACAGCATGGTCGCATCACACACTTCTGATGCATGGCTGTCTTCCGGCGCTTCTCTTCGACGCCCCGCGGACCACAAGCCCCTTGACCCGGCGCGCCGACGTAACATTACACTGAGTTCATAAACGGGATCGGGGGACCCCACGTGAACCAGCCGGGCTCTCCTGCCCAGAACGACCTGCTGCGCCGCGCCGCCGAGGCCCTGGCGCGCCGCGATCCGCAATCCGCGCTCGGCCTGATCGACCAAGCGGACGCCATGGGCGCGACCCACGACGGGACCCTGAACCGTGCCCTCGCCCTGCGGCTGCTCGGCGACTTCCACGGCGCGCTCACGGTGCTCGACGACGCCCTGGCCATGCAGCCCTATGATTTCGCCGCCCTGCTGGGCAAGGCGTCCATGCTGGAGCAGATCGGCCAGGCCCGGTCCGCCGCCGACGTCTATCGCAACGCCCTGAAGATCGCCCCGCCGCGCGAGCGCTGCCCGCCGGTCATCCAGTCCCAGATCGATCACGCCGCCGGGGTCGTCCGTCGTCATGCCGAGGCCTTGCGCGACCATATGCGCAGCAAGGTCGCCGCCCTGCGCGGCAAGGTCGACGCGGCCACGCTCGACCGCTTCGACGAGGGGCTGGAGATCTACGCCGGCCTCAAGACCGCGCCGAAGCAGGAGCCCCTGCTGCTCGACTACCCCCGCCTGCCCGCCATCCCCTTTTACGATCGCGCCCTCTTCCCCTGGCTGGAAACGCTGGAGGCCGCCACCCCGGTCATCAAGGCCGAACTCGAGGCCCTGCTGGCCGGCGGCATGGACGATTTCGCACCCTATATCGCCTACCCCAAGGGCGCGCCGGTCAATCAGTGGGGCGAGCTGAACCATTCCCGCAAATGGAGCTCGCTGTGGCTGTGGAAGGACGGCGCCCGACAGGACGCCGTGTGCGAGCGGTGTCCCCGGACCGCCGCCCTGCTCGAATCCCTGCCCCTGTGCCGCCAGGACGGCTTCGCCCCCACCGCCGTCTTCTCGGCGCTGCAGCCCCACACCCACATCCCGGCCCACACGGGCTCGTCCAACGTGCGCCTGCTCACCCACCTGCCGCTGATCCTGCCGGGCCCGGCCCGCTTCCGCGTCGGCAACACGGTCCGCGACTGGAAGATGGGCGAGGCCTGGGTGTTCGACGACACCATCGACCACGAGGCCTGGAACGACGCCGACGAGATGCGGGTGATCCTGATCTTCGACATCTGGAACCCGGCGCTGTCGGAAGGTGAGCAGGCGTTGATCACCGCCATGATGCAGGCCCGGCAGAGCTTTGGGGGCGGGTAAGAGAACGGGATGAGGGATGAGGGATGAGGTCTGGAATCAGATCCTGAGCATCGGATGCGTACTCCAACCATCGTTGGCCGCTCCCTAACCCCTAATCCCTCATCCCTCATCCCTCCCCGTTAACCCTCCACTCACCCTGCCCCCCAACCCGATCTTCACCTTGTGACGGTTAAAACGTCCCGGAATGAGCCAGTCCCGCTTCAATGAGGACCGGCCGAACTCGTGATGTTGAAGGGGCCGAACCCATGGCGAAGACCGTTCTCGTGGTCGACGACGATCCCACCCAGCGCCGCCTCGCCCAGGCCGTGCTGGAGCGTGAGGGCTATGCCGTCGTCCACGCCGAGTCCGGCGGCGAGGCCATCGACCGCCTGACCAGGGGCGGCGGCGCCGATGTCGTCCTGCTCGATATGGTCATGCCCGGCATGAGCGGCATGGAGGCCCTGGCCGAAATCCGCACCGCCGGGGTGACGACCCCGGTCATCGTCCTGACCGCCTCGGGCGGAGTCGACGCCGTGGTCAAGGCCATGCAGGCCGGGGCCCAGGACTTCTTCGTCAAGCCCGTCTCGGCCGAACGCCTGCTGGTCGGCGTCTCCAACGCCCTGCAGCTGACCCGGCTGACCGCCGAGGTGGGCCGGCTGAAGAAGCACGTCTCCGGCCGCACCTCCTTTGACGACCTGGTCGGCCAGAGCCCGCCCATGCGGATGGTCAAGTCGCTGGGCGCCCGCGCCGCCAAATCCTCCATCCCGGTCCTGATCACGGGCGAGAGCGGCGTCGGCAAGGAGGTCATCGCCCGCGCCCTGCACGGAGCCAGCGACCGGTCCGGCAAGCCGTTCGTGGCCGTCAACTGCGGCGCCCTGCCCTCGAACCTGATCGAGTCGATCCTGTTCGGCCATGAAAAGGGAGCCTTCACCGGCGCCCACGACAAACACCTCGGCAAATTCCAGGAAGCCAACGGCGGCACCCTGTTCCTCGACGAGATCGGCGAACTGCCGCTGGACATGCAGGTCAAGTTGCTGCGCGCCCTGCAGGAGGGCGAGGTCGACCCCGTCGGGGCCAAACGCTCGGTCAAGGTCGACGTCCGCATCGTCTCGGCCACCAACCGCGACCCGGCCCAGCAGGTCCGCGCCGGCGCCTTCCGCGAGGACCTGTTCTACCGCCTCAACGTCTTCCCGATCGAGGCTCCGTCCCTGCGCGAGCGGCGCGAGGACATCCCGGCCCTGATCGATCACTTCATCGCCCGCTTCAATGTCGAGGAAGGCAAGCGCGTCGCCGGCTGTTCGGGCGAGACCCTCGCCCTGCTGTGCGCCTTCGACTGGCCGGGCAACGTCCGCCAGCTGGAGAACGCCGTCTATCGCGCCATCGTCCTGGCCGACGCCCCCTTTCTGCAGCCGCACGACTTCCCGGCCATCTCCGGCCTCTCCTCCCCCCCCATGGGGGAGGTGGCTCGGCGCGACAGCGACGAGACGGAGCGGGCGCCGACTGCAGGCTCGCTCCTCGACCTGCCGCCCCTGCCCGACACCCCGATCCGCATCCTCGACGAGCGCGGCCACCTGCGCACGCTGGAGGAGATCGAACGCGACCTGATCCAGCACGCCATCGAGGTCTACGCCGGCCATATGTCCGAGATCGCCCGCCGCCTCGGCATCGGCCGGTCGACGCTGTATCGCAAGGTTCGCGAGCAGGGACTGGAAGGCATCCTCAAGGAAGTCGGCTGAGGATTTGCGGCCACGCCCCCGGCCACGGCCGGAGTGTGACCAAAAGTTCATTGGCCAGCGGACGGCGGAACCCCGAAGACGGTAGAAGGCTCGCGCCCTGCTCAACCTTTGGTTTCCACGCTGAAACGCGACGGAAATGTCAGGCGGGCACGTTGCAAGGCTAGTTTCTCCCCGGGACCCGTCCGCATGCTGCTCGTCACCACCGCCCTGTCCGGCCTCATGGCCGGAATGATCCAGACTGCGCCCACGCCCCCGCCACAGCAGCCGCCGCAAACGCCGGCGACGCCGGCTCCGGCCGCCGAGCCTGCGTCCGACGCCTATGAGCTCGACTCCGTGGTGACCACCGGCGCGCGCCCCCGCGGCAGCGTCAATTCCGACATCCCGCCCGACGTCACCCTGAGCGCCGAACAGATCGCGGCCTACGGCGCCTCCAACATCGCCGAATTGCTGACCTATCTGGAGCCGCTGACCCGCAGCTCGCGCGGCCGGGCCGACGGCATGCCAGTGTTCCTGGTCAACGGCCGCCGCATCTCGGGCTTCCGCGAAATCCAGGGGCTCCCGCCCGAAGCCATCGAGCGGATGGACATCCTGCCCGAGGAGGTCGCGCTCGAATACGGCTACGCCGCCGACCAGCGCGTGGTCAATTTCGTGCTCAAGGCCAATTTCCGCTCGCTCACCGGCGAGGTCTCCGGCCGCATGCCCACCCAGGGCGGTCGCACCACCACCGAGATCGAGGGCAACGCCCTGCACATCTCGGGACCGATCCGCTGGTCCGTGGACGCCGAATACGAGCGCTCCAGCCCCCTGTACGAATCCGAGCGCGACATCGAGCGCGACGCGGGCACGACCCCCTTTGACGACGTCGACGCCTTCCGCACCCTGCTGGGCCAGAGCGAGCGGTCCACCGTCCGCGGCACGTTCAAGCGGGACCTGAACAACACCACCCAGGCCACCCTCAGCGGCAGCCTTGAGGATCGCTCCAGCCTCAGCTTCAATGGCCTGCCGGGCGTCATCCTGTCGGTGCCGGCCGGAAACCCGTACTCGACCTCGCCCACGCCCACGCCGGTCAGCCGGGTTCTGGACGCCCTGCCCCTGAACCGCGAGACCGACAGCCTGACCGGCGGCCTCGGCCTGGTCGTCGACGGCTTCCTCGGGGACGACTGGCGCTGGACCCTCACCGGCAACTACGACCGCATCGAAACCGACACCCTGAGCGGCCGGGGCTTCGACACCGCCGGTCCGTTCCAGACGCGCCTGAACGCCAACGACCCGACCGCCAACCCGTACGGCATGCTGTCGGCCAACGACTTCGTCCGCCTGTCCGACGACACCGCCAACTCCGTCTCCCAGGTCCTGTCGACCGAACTGGTGCTGAACGGCGACGTGTTCGAGCTGCCCGCCGGCGGCATCTCCTCCACCTTCCGGATCGGGGCCGACACCCGGTCGCTGGATTCCACCAGCGTCCGGTCGGGCCTGACCACCGAACGCTCCCAGTCGCGCGACCGGCTCAACAGCCAGGCCAGTTTCAGCATCCCGATCGCCAGCCGTCGCCGCGACGTCCTGCCCGCGATCGGCGACCTGTCGGCCAATTTCAACGTCGGCTACGAGGAGCTGTCGGACTTCGGCGGCCTGACCACCCTCGGCTTCGGCGTCAACTGGTCGCCCATCGAGCCCCTGTCGTTCCAGCTCAGCTACACCGACGAGCACGGCGCCCCGTCGATCTCGCAGCTGAACGATCCGACCGTCTCCACCTTCAACGTCCCGGTGTTCGACTTCGCCACCAACCAGACCGTGCTGGTCACCCGCATCGACGGCGGCAATCCGAACCTGAACTCGGACAACCGCCAGGTCTGGAAGGCCGGCTTCAACCTCAAGCCCTGGTCCGAGACCGACTTCCGGGTCAGCTCGACCTGGACGTACAGCCTGACCGAAGACGCCATCGCCGCCTTCCCGACCCTGACGCCGGACCTTGAGGCCGCCCTGCCCGGCCGTTTCAACCGCGTCGGCGGCGTCCTCGTCTCCTTCGACGCCCGGCCGCTGAATTTCGAGCGGTTCGAGCGTCAGGACATCCGCACCGGCTTCAACTATTCCCGCGCGTTCGGCGCCCCCAATCCGGCGGCGGCGCCCCTGCCCGGCGCGCCCGGCAGCGCCCGCCCGCCCATGGGCGGCGGCATGCCCATGCGGGTCGAGGTTCGCACCGAGGGCGGCG
>NZ_BSOY01000053.1 GCF_030160755.1 Brevundimonas denitrificans
GGCGGCGGAAGCAGCGGCGGCCTCTATGCCGTGCCGGCCGCCGAGGCGCTGTCCGTGGCCGAGGTCGAAGGCGTGCTGGCGCGGGCCATAGCCGAGGCGCGCGCGCGGTCGCGTCCCGCCGTGATCGCGGTGACGGATCGGGTCGGCAATGTGCTGGCGGTCTACGCCATGACCGGGGCGCCGGCGACGGTCACCCTGCGTCCCGGCGCGACGGTCGATGTCGACCTGCAGGGCGTGGTCGCTCCGGCGGCGGCGGCGGCGATCGCCAAGGCTGTGACCGGGGCCTATCTCTCGTCCGGCGGCAACGCCTTTTCCAGCCGCACAGCCAGTATGATCGTGCAGCAGCACTTCCCGCCCGCGCCCTCGACGGCGGGCCTGGAAAGCGGGCCGCTGTTCGGGGTGCAGTTCAGCCAGCTGCCCTGTTCGGACGTTGCGAGCCGGTTCACGGGCGGCGGCGGACCGTCGGCCCTGATCGGCCCCAAGCGGTCGCCACTGGGCCTCGCGGCCGATCCCGGCGGCTTTCCGCTGTACAAGAACGGGGTGCTGGTCGGCGGTGTCGGGGTAATCGCCGAAAGCGATTATGGATTTGATGTCAACGTTCTGGACGTCGATGCTGACATCGAGGAACATATCGCCTTCGCCGCCGGATCGGGTCTGGCGCCGGCCGTGGACATCGTCGCGGACCGGGTCGCGGTGGACGGAACGACCCTGCGCTACAGCGACGCCACCGCCGCCACCCTGATGAGCACGCCGGCCTCGGCGCCGGCGTTCGGGACCCTGCCGGCGGGGACCGGCGCCTTTACGCCTGTGACCGGCTACTACGCCGGACCGGGCGCGATCGCGGGTCAGGCCTACGGGACCGAGGCCTCGGGCGTGCGCAAGGCGACGGCGGGCGAGTTCAACAACGCCGACGCCTTCATCCTGACCGACGGCTCGGGCGCTCCCCGCTATCCGGTGCAGGCCGGCACGGATGCGGGTTCGGTCGGCGCGCCCCTGACCGCCGCCGAGACGCGCGCGGTTCTGGAAGAAGCCTTCACCATCATGAGCCGGGCCCGGGCCCAAATCCGCCGCCCGCTGGACAGCCGGGCCCAGGTCTCGATCGCGGTGGTGGACAGCCATGGCGTGACCCTGGGGCTGGTCCGCTCGCCCGACGCGCCGTTGTTCGGCATCGACGTGGCCGTGCAGAAGGCCCGCACCGCCAGCTTCCTGTCGAATTCCGCCGCCGCCGCCGACCTGTCCGGCGACCCGTCGGCGGACGTGAACGCCTTTGTGGGCCAGACCCGCACCTTCCTGTCCATGCCGGCGGCCCTGACGGGTCAGACGGCGTTCAGCGTGCGCGGCGTCGGCAATCTGGCGCGGCCCTATTTCCCCGACGGCGAGGTCGGGCCCACCAGCGGTCCGCTGTCGCGGCCGATCGCCCTGTGGAGTCCCTTTTCGACCGGACTTCAGACCGCCCTGGTCCTGACCAACCTCGGGCAGCACCTCGGCTTCGTCAGCGGGCTGGGCCCGGATACGGCGGCGCGTTGCACGTCCTTGCCGGACGCGGCGCCGGGTCGGAACCGGCTGCAGAACGGCCTCCAGATCTTCCCGGGCGGAGTGCCGATCTATCGCGGCACGCAGCTGATCGGCGCCATCGGGGTGTCGGGAGACGGCATCGACCAGGACGACATGATCTCCTTCCTGGGCCTCCAGAACGCCGCCGTCCGGGTCGGCGGCATCAGCCAGGCGCCCGCCGCCATCCGGTCGGACCAGATCGTGGTTGCGCATCCCGGCGGTTCGACCCGGCTGCGCTATGTCAGCTGTCCCTTCGCCCCCTTCCTCGATTCCTCGCAACAGAATGTGTGCAGTGCGCCGTGATGAAGGTGGCATGGCCCGCCCTGATCGTTGTGAGCCTGGGGTGCCTCTCGGCATCCGAAGCCGCCGCGCAAGGTCTGCCGCTGGTCATCCAGCCCGCCGAGCCCCGGCCTTCCCCGGCGGCTGAACCGCCGCCGCAGGTTGATCCGGACGCGCCTGTCCGCCGCCGACCGGGGCGGCTCGAGACCTATCCCGAGGCCGTCATCCAGGCCAATCCCGGCGCAGTGCGCGCGCCGCCGCCCGAGGCCTTTCCCACGGACCATCTGCCGCTCCCCGACCGCTGGCGGGTGATCGAGGCGGTCGGCGTCAATGAGCGCTGGTTTGACCCCTATAACCAGAACACCCTCAAGGGCGACCGGCCGCTGCCGGGCCACGAGAGCCTGTTCGTGGTGGTCGCGGGCGTGTCGGACACGGTGGTCGAGCCCCGGTCCCTGCCGCTGCCGGTCGGGGTCCAGACGACCCAGGATCCGAACAGCCTCGACGTCTTCGGCCGTTCCGACAGCCTGATCCTGTCGCAGACCTTCGTGGCGTCGGTGTCGCTGATCGAGGGATCGACGGCGTTCAAACCGCCGGATTTTGAGGCCCGCCTGACCCTGGCCTTCAACTACAGCGATGTCAGCGTGCCCGAGCGGCGCATCCTGTCGGTGCGGCCGTCGAAGGGTCCCGACCGGCAGGATTCCTTCCTCGGCGTGCAGGAAGCCTTCATCGACTACCATCTGCGCAATGTCTCGGAGCGCTACGACTTCGATTCCGTGCGGGTCGGCATCCAGCCGTTCACCTCGGACTTCCGGGGCTTCCTGTTCCAGGACAGCCAGCTGGGCGTGCGGTTCTTCGGCAACCGTGACAACAACCGCTACCAGTACAACCTGGGCCTCTTCCTGCGTCTGGAGAAGGACACCAATTCGGGCCTGAACGACATCACCCAGTCGATCCGGGACGACCAGATCCTGGTCGCCAACCTGTATCGCCAGGACCTGCCGGTCCCGGGCATGACCTCGCAATGGACGGTGATCTACAACCGCAACCGCGAGCGGGACGACATCCATATCGACGACAACGGCTTCCCGGCACGGCCGGCGCTGCTGGGCGACCTCCGGGGCCGCGACTATGACGTCGCCTATCTGGGCTACAACGCCGACGGCCGGATCGGACGGATCAATCTGACGGCCTCGGCCTATGCGGCGCTCGGCGAGGACCGGAACAGCATGTTCACGGGTCAGCCCGCGGACATCCGCGCCTGGTTCCTGGCCGTCGAGCCGTCGATCGATTTCGACTGGATGCGGTTCCGCGCCTCCGGCCTCTACGCCTCCGGCGATTCCGACCCCTATGACGACGTCGAGGAGGGGTTCGACGCCATCTTCGAGAACCCGCAGTTCGCCGGGGCCGACACCAGCTACTGGATCCGCCAGTCGATTCCCTTCGCCGGCGGCGGTCGGGCGATCGGGGTCAACGGCCGCAACGGCGTGCTGAACTCGCTGCGCTCGTCCAAGGAGGAGGGGCAGTCCAATTTCAACAACCCCGGCACCATTCTGGTCGGGTTCGGGACCGATCTGGACCTGACGCCCCAGTTGCGGGTCAGCGCCAACGCCAACCATCTGTGGTTCGCCGACACGGCGGTGGTTCAGGCCCTGCGTCAGGAAGGTTCGATTCCGAAGGCGCTGGGCATCGACGTGTCGGTCTCGGCCATCTGGCGGCCGATGATGACGCAGAACGTCGTCCTGCGGGCCTCTGCGGCGGTGTTTGAGCCCGGCGACGGGTTCGGCGACCTGTTCCAGGCGACGAATCGTGACGACCGCTTCTATTCCGTTCTATTGAACGCTGTTCTGAGTTTCTGAGGGGCGGATGGGGACCTGGGGGGGCAAACGACGGGTGATCGGGGCGCTGGCCGTCCTGATGCTCGCTGTCGCCGGCTCCCCGGCCGCCGTGGTGGCCGACGACGACGAGGCGCCGGTCGCGCGCGTCTATGTCGCCGCCCCGCCCGCGCCGCTCAACCAGGCTCCCGAACAGGCCGCCGCCAAGAGCGCCGGCTGCGTCAGCTGTCACAGTCCGGTGGACGCCGCGAGCATGCACGCCTCACCGGCCGTGGTGCTGGGCTGCGTCGACTGCCACGGCGGCGACGCCTCGGCGACGGCTCCGACCGGACTAGGACGAGAGACGCAAGAATACAGTACGATACGAGACAGAGCTCACGTCTTGCCTCGCTATCCGGGCAGCTGGCATTTCCCCAGTTCGGCCAATCCGGAGCGGACCTACACCCTGCTGAACCGTGAGGCGCCGGAGTTCATTCGCTTTGTGAATCCCGGCGATTACCGGGTTGCTCGCCAGTCCTGTGGCGCCTGTCACATGGAACTGATTGAAAGAGCAGAGAGATCCCTGATGGCGACCGGGGCGATGTTCTTCGGCGGCGCCTCGTACAACAACGGCATCCTGCCCTACAAGAACTACATTATCGGCGAGGCCTACACGCCCGAAGGCGAGCCGGCGCGGCTGCTTTCGCCCGGCACGCCGCCCGGAACGGTGACCCTGGACGAGGCGCGTCGCGGCGCCCTGCCGGTGCTCTATCCGATCCCGACCTGGCAGGTGGTCCCGCCGGGCGACATCTTCCGGGTGTTCGAGCGCGGCGGGCGCAACATCGCCACCCAGTTCCCCGAAATCGGCCTGCCCAGTCCAACCGGCCAGATCCAGCGGCTGGAGGAGCCGGGCCGTCCGGACTTCCGCCAGTCGTCGCGCGGACCGGGCACCGGCCTGCGCATCGCCGTGCCGGTGCTGAACATCCACAAGACGCGCCTGAACGACCCCTACACCTGGTTCATGGGCACCAACGATCAGCCCGGCGACTACCGCTCCTCGGGCTGCACCTCCTGCCACGTGGTCTACGCCAACGACCGGGAGCCGCGGCACAGCCTGGGCTATTCGCAGTTCGGTCGGGACGGCCAGACGGCGACCGCGGACCCGACCATCAACCGCGAGGAATCGGGCCACCCGATCCGCCACGCCTTCACCCGCGCCATCCCGACGTCCCAGTGCATGAACTGCCACATGCACCAGCCGAACATGTTCCTGAACAGCTACCTCGGCTACACCATGTGGGACTATGAGGCCGACGCGCCGACCATGTGGCCCGAGCGGCAGCGCTATCCGACCGCCGAGGAGATCCGCGCGGTCCTGGACCGCAACCCCGAGGGCGCTGCGCCGCGCGGCAGCTGGGCCGACCTCGACTTCCTGCGCGCGGTC
This sequence comes from Brevundimonas denitrificans, assembly GCF_030160755.1. Taxonomy (GTDB): domain Bacteria; phylum Pseudomonadota; class Alphaproteobacteria; order Caulobacterales; family Caulobacteraceae; genus Brevundimonas; species Brevundimonas denitrificans. Next base: position 5,089 of record NZ_BSOY01000053.1, read on the forward strand.
AACGACCTGAACCCGACCCTGCGCGACACCCAGTTCGCCGACTATCACGGCCACGGCTGGAATTTCCGCGGCGTGTTCAAGCGCGATCGCGAGGGCAATCTGCTGGACGCGGAGGGCGGCATCGTCCCGCCCGACGATCCCGAGCGCTGGCGGCGGGAAGGGGAGGGCCAGTTCGTCCCGCCCGGGACCAATCCTGGCCGCACCGTCCACATGATGGATATCCACGCCGAGAAGGGTCTGCAGTGCGCCGACTGCCACTTCTCGCAGGACAGCCACGGCTCGGGCCTGATCATGGGCGAGGTGGCCGCGGCGGTCGAGATCGGCTGCAAGGACTGCCACGGCACCTCGCGCGCGCTGCCGACCCTGCGCACCTCCGGGCCGGCGGCGCCGCCCGAAGGCACCGACCTGACCCTGCTGCGCAATTCCGACGGCCAGCGGCGCTTCGAGTGGATCGAGCGCGACAATCGCCGGGTGCTGATCCAGCGCTCGATCGTCGATCCGACGCTGGAGTGGGAGGTCGACCTGGTGCGCGACGCGGTCGATCGCTCCAGTCCCGAGTTCAACCCGGCGGCGGCGCGGGCCAAGCTGATGTCGGTGTCGCGGCCCGGACAGGCGAGCTTCTCCTGGGGGCCCGGCGTCGCGACCACGGACCTGGCGCACGATGACGAGGAGATGGCCTGCTACAGCTGCCATACCTCCTGGACGCCGTCCTGCGGCGGCTGCCACCTGCCGGTCGAGGCCAACTGGCAGGCCCAGAGCCATCGGGCCGAGGGAGGGACGACCCGCAACTACGCCACCTACAATCCGCAGGTCGCGCGGGACGACATGTTCCAGCTGGGCCGCCACGGGACCGCGCGCGGCGGGGTGATCGCCCCGGCCCGGTCGTCCTCGGCCCTGGTCCTGTCCTCGACCAATATCAATCGCGAGCGGATCTATGTGCAGCAGCCGCCGATCTCGGCGGTGGGCTTCTCCAGCCAGGCCTTCGCGCCGCATTTCCCGCACACGGTCCGCAAGACCGAGACCAAGACCTGCACCGACTGTCACGTGTCCGAGGCCGAGGACAACAACGCCATCATGGCCCAGTTGCTGATGCTGGGGACCAACTCGGTCAATTTCCTCGGCATGAACGCCTGGGTCGGGCTGCAAACCGGCATCGAGGCGGTGCGGGTGACCGAGTGGGACGAGCCCCAGGCGGTGTTCGGCTCCTATCTGCAGCGTTACGCCTATCCGGACTTCTTCGCCCAGCACGTCGAGCGCAACGGGCGCGAGCTGATCAACTGGACCCGCGGCGAGGCCTTTGACATGGAGGCGGCCGGCAGCGGCGATACGCGCTCGGTCGAGGAGATCGCCAACACCCTGCAGGGCACGGGCGGCGAGGCGCGCTGCCTGCAGCTGCGCGGGGAATATATGTTCGTGGCCGAGGGCCGGGGTGGTTTCCGCGTCTATGACGTCGCCGCGATCGGCAACAAGGGGGTGTCGGACCGCATCCTGACCGCGCCCTTCTCGCCGCTGGGCAATGACACCCATGTCGCGTCCGGCAATGCGACCTGTATGGCCTTGCCGACCAACCAGCCGATCGCACCGACCCGCAACACCCCGGAGATGCGGACCGCCAACCAGGAACAGGCCTTCCACCCGATCTACAGCTACGCCGTCGTCACCGACGCGCGCGAGGGGCTGATCCTGGTCAATGTCGACACCCTCGCCGACGGCGATCCGCGCAACAACAACCTGCGCCGCGCCGCCACCTGGAACCCCGGCGGGGTGCTGGACGGGGCGCGGCACATTACGCTTGCAGGCCACATCGCCTATATCGCGGCCCGCGCCGGTCTGGTGGTGGTCGATCTCGACGACCCGCTGCGGCCGCGCCACGTCACGACCGTTCGGCTGGACGACGTCCGGGCCTCGGCCCTGCAGTTCCGCTATCTGTTCGTCACCGACGCACAGGGGATGCGGGTTCTGGATGTGACGAAGCTGGATGATCCGCGCGCCATCGAGGGCGCCGTGGTGCCGCTGGGCGACGCCCGCCGCCTCTATGTCGCGCGGACCTACGCCTATGTCGCGGCCAAGGGCGAGGGGCTGGTCATCATCAATGTGACCAACCCGCGCCAGCCCCGCCTGCAGCAGCGTGTGACCTTCGACGGCCGGCTGAACGACGCCGAGGATGTGGTCGTCGCCTCCACCAACGCCTCCCTGTTCGCCTATGTCGCAGACGGCCGGAACGGGCTGAAGGTGCTGCAGCTGACCAGCCCGGACAGCCAGCGGAATTTCTACGGCTTCTCGCCGGAGCCACGGCCGGAGCTGATCGCCTGGGCGCGGACGCCGGCGCCGGCGCTGGCCCTGTCCAAGGGTCTGGACCGCGATCGGGGGGTGGACGAGACAGGGCACCAGATCGCCATCTTCGGACGGCTCGGATCCCGGCCGTTCAACAGGCGCGAGATGGAGCGGCTGTTCCTCGACTATCGCGGCGAGGTGTACCGGGTCAGCGACCGGCCGTCGCTGGACGGCTGGCTGGCGGCGCCATAGCCCTCGTCGCTAGTGCGGTTCGGCGGTTCCCGCCCGTTCCTGCGCCAGATGCTTCAGGAACCCCTGCATCCTGTGGGTATAGCGGGCGAGGATCTTGCGGCGCTCGACAGCCGCGAAATGGCTGACCAGGCGGCGGCCGTTCCAGCGGTGAATGCCGAACGACGGCGGGGCTTCCACGATCATCGGCCGCTTGTCCGGACGGTCCAGATTCATCGGCTTGAGATCCAGCACCACCTGCGGCGCGGTGGAGGGACAGACGGTCAGGGTCGTGCCGGCCCATGAAGTGACGATGGTGCGGTGGACGTGGCCGCAAAGGGCGCCGACGACCTGGCCGTGGCGCGACACGACGTCGGTGAGCCGCTGGACCCAAGGTTCGGCCGGGCCGATGGTCATCCATTCGATGCCGGTGTCGATGGGCGGGTGGTGCAGGACCAGCAGGGTCGGACGGTGGGGCGCCTCGGCCAGACGGGCCTCCAGCCAGGTCGCCCGCTTCTCGCAGAAGCCCCCGCCGTGGCGGCCTTCCTCAAGGGTGTCCAGCACCACGATCCGCAGCGGATGGTCGTCGACCACATACTGGATGAAGCCGTCCTCCTGCGCTGTCCCGGGGAAGACCTGGCTGAAACCGGCGCGCAGATCATGGTTCCCAAGGCACATCAGGACAGGCAGGGATACCTGCTGAATTTCCTGACGAAACCACTCGTAGGACGCAACGTCGCCCTTGTCGGCGATATCGCCCGTCACCAGGATCAGATCGGGCCTGGGTTCGACCTTCATCACCGCCTCGAGCGTCCGGCGGAACCGCTTCTTGTTGAGCTCGAAGCGGCTCTTCTGGTCGAAGCCGATATGGATGTCGGTGATCTGAACGATCAACATGACGCTGTTCCCCCGTTCAAAGTCATGTCGCCCCTATTTCTCAAGCGCCTGGCTGATCCCGTCCCAGTCGTCGGGTGGCGGGTTCAGGCGGAAGTCCGCGACCCGCGCGGCGTAGAGGTTCGTCACGCCTTCCAGACCCGGCAGCGTATCGGCTCCACGTAGTCTCTCCAGCGCGGCCTCCGCGGCGGTCCAGTCGCGGGACCTGTACGCCTCCAGCAGGGCTGACATCCGCGAACGCGTCTCGATGAAGGCCGTATCGGACGACATCTCCGGCGGGCCCAACAGGGCGGAGATGCGCTCCGGCGCGTCGCGGCCGACGACCCGAATGATGTCCAGTTCGACCAGGGCGAAGTCGGGCAGGCGGGCGGCGAGGTCTTCGCCGACCAGAATGGACACCGCATAGGCCTTGGTCAGGCTCTCCAGCCGCGAGGCCAGGTTCACCGTGTCGCCGATCAGGGAATAGCTGAGGCGCTGGCGCGAACCCATGTTGCCGACGCAGCATGGACCGGTGTTGAGGCCGATGCCGATCGCCACCTGACCCGGCCAGGCCGGATCGCGGGCGTTGTCGGCGTTCAGGCGTTTGAGCGTCTCGAGCATCTCGAGCGCAGCCCGGGCCGCGTTCTGTTCGTGGTCGGGATCGTCCAGCGGCGCGTTCCAGAAGGCCAGGACGGCGTCGCCGATGTATTTGTCGATCGTGGCCTTGCGGGCCAGAAGCACGTCCGTCATCGGCGTCAGCAGGTTGATCAGAAAACCGATCAGCTCCTGCGGCCCGAAGCGTTCGGAGATGCGTGAGAAGCCCCGCACGTCGCTGAACAGCACCGTCATCTGGCGGACCTCGCCGCCGAGCTCCAGCTGGCCGGGATCGCGGGCGATGCGATCGACCAGTTCCGGCGACAGATAGCGGTCGAAGGCGTTGTGGATGTGACTTCGCGCCCGTTCCTCCCGGTAGAAGGAGACGGCGGTGATGGCGATATAGACGGAGACCACGCCCAGCGCCGGGAAGATGGGCTCCAGCAGCAGGCCGCTGTTCCTGAAGGCGAACCAGGACCCCGCCAGCACGCCGCCGAGCGCGAGCATGGCCAGCACGCCGCCGCGCAGGGCGCCCAGGGCGGGGGCGGAGAGCGCGATCAGCAGGCAGAGCGCCACCATCAGTATGCGCTCTGCGCCCGACGCCCAGTCCGGGCGGGTGAGGAATTTGCCGAGGATCATCTGCTCGGCGGCCTGGGCGTGGATGACCACGCCCAATTCGCCGGCCTGGGTGGGGGTTGAGCGGATGTCCCGGAGGCCGATCGCCCCCGTGCCGATGAAGACGATCTGACCCTCGAACAGCCGCCGCATCTCCGCTTCCGGCAGATCGCCCTCAAGGATGCGCCAGGCCGGCACCACGCGATCGGGATGGGGAGCGGTGTAGTGCATCCACAGTTCACCGACGTCGGTGGTCGGAACCTGCAGATCCCCGGTCTTGACGGCGAGCACGGTCGGCGCCGGACTTCCGCCCCCCCATTCGCCGCTGCCGTCGCTGCTGCGAACAAGAATGGCGCCGGCGCCCTGGGCGACCCTGAGCGCTTCCAGCGAGAGCGACGGAACGATGCGGCCGTCGAGGTTTGCGATCAGCGGCACCGCCCGGATGATGTCGTCCCGGCCGGCGTCCAGGCTGACGGAGCCGGCCCCGGACGCGCGATCGCCGATCACCGGCAGGCTGACGATGGCGCCATTGTATTCCCGCAGGACGCCGAGCGGCGGCGTTCCCGAAACGGCGACGCCCGCGTGCTCGGCCGGGCGTGCGGTGTTGGCCTCTTCAGTCAGGAAATAGCCGGTGACGGTGGGGCCGCGCGCCATGGCCTGACCCAGCAATTCGTCATGGTCGGTCATGGCGGCGATTTCGGCATAGTCGCCGCGCGCCTCCGGATTTTGCCGCAGGATCTCGACCGCGCGGGCCGGCGAGGTTCGGTCCGGCTCCGAGAAGACGACGTCGAAGGCGATGGCCGCCGCGCCCGCATTGGTGAGGGCGTCCGTCAGGCGCACAGCGTCCGTGCGCGGCCATGGCCATTGGCCGAGACGTCGGATGCTCTCGTCATCGATATCGACGACCCGGACCCCGGCGTCCTCATAGGGGCGCGGATACGCGCGCTGATAGGTGTCGAAAACCAGATTGCTGATGCTTCCGACGAACGGCGGCTGGAAGATGTGGAGGATCAGCAGCAGCAGGGCCATGGCCAGACCCGGCCCGGCCGTCGCGATATATCGCGTAAGCGACAGGCTGGAGCGCGCCAGGCGCGACCCGATTTCCTTCAGTCGCTCGGTTTCAGGCTCCGCCCCCATGCGTCCGCCTCACTCGAAAAAATCACTGGTCGATTATTTCATGCGCTCCTCGCGGAACGATGTTAGCCTGACCGTTCCGCTGTTCGGGGATAGACTATCCGGGACAATCTGCAAGCGGTTGGGGGATTACATGAAGCGTCCAGCGTTCCGTTCCGCCCCGGCTTTTCGGGCCGGCCTGTTGATTTCCGCTGTCGTCGGACTGTCCGCTGTGACGGTTGAGGCCGCAGCCGCCCAGGACTTTGACGCCGTGCTCGCGGCGCCCGACGATCCGGACCTGAACCTCGATTTCGCGCGGCGCGCGGCTGACGCCGGCGATCTCAACGGAGCGGCCGGCGCGCTCGAGCGGGTGCTGATCGCGGACCCGAACCGCCATGCCGCCCGGCTGTTGTACGCCGTCATCCTGTACCGGCTCGACGACCTTCAGGGCGCGCGCGATCAACTCGATCTGCTTGAGCCGGTGACGCTCACGCCGTTGCAGCGGGCCGAGGCGACGCGATATCGCGCGCGGATCGAACGCAGCCGGTCGACGACCCGGTTCAGCGGCAGTCTTTCGGCCGCCGTGACCTATGAGGAAGACGCCGCCGGCGCGCTGACGACCCAGTTCGATTCCATCGTCCCCCCGCCGGTCAGCGAGGAGGGAAGCGCCGCCGTGGTGGCGGCCCGCTTCACCGCCACCCACGATCTCGGCGGCGCCCCGGGCTATGCCGTCTTCGGCTCTGTGGGCGGCTATGACCGCTCGACATTCGACAACATCGACGGAGACGTGAGGCGTGGCGATATCGAGGCCGGACTGTCCTATACGGGACGTTTGAACTCATGGAATATCAGTGCTGTCGCTCGGACACTTGATCTTCTCGGCGACCCTTACATGCGAGAGGTCGGGGCGAAGGCCCGGGTCAGCTGGCGGACCAGCAATGCGACGACCCTCACCGTATCTGGCGAAGCGGCAAGCCAGACCTTTGACGAGCCCGCCGTGGATGCGGTGGCCCTGATCATCGGCGGCGATCGCGACGGCTGGCGCTATGACGTCAACGTCGGCCTGACCCACCGACTGGATGCGCGCAGCAGCATGGGCGTCTCGGCCGGCTGGCAGGCCAAGGAGGCCGACTATGAGCCTTTCGGTTATTCGGGCCCCGGCGTCCAGGCGCGCTATGACACAGCCACCCGTCGCGGACAGTATCTGGCGATTTCGGGCGGCGTGCAGTGGCTCGAGTATGATGCGCCCGATCCGGTCTTCATCGGGGTCGGCGCGCCGGCGCGCGAGGACGTCCGCAGCTGGGCGCGCGTGGCGGTCGGCGCCCCGATCAGCGCCTTTACGGCGACCGGCGCGACCGGCGACTGGCGGCAGGACGTGGGTGTCGAGGGGGCGCTGACCTACGGCACCCGGGACTCCCTGGCGCCTCTGGCGGACTATGACAGCTGGGGCGCGGAACTGCGCCTGACGTGGCGCTTCGGCGCGGCCAACTAGGAGAGATGGTCATGAACCCGGTTCACACCTTCGTCGCCGCGGCCGCCCTGGCCTGCGCCCTGTCGGCCGCCGCCGTCGCCCAGGCCCAGGAGGCTGTCGGCGTCAACGCCGCCATCCGCAACAGCGTCCGCACCCAGCCGGTCGGGGAAAGCGCGCTTCGGCCCGCGGCCCTGAGGGGACAGGTCCGGACGGGCGATGTCTTCGTCAGCGGCGCGCAGAGCCAGTTGCAGATCCTGCTTCGTGATCAGTCGATCTTCACGGTCGGTTCGAATGCGCGGGTGACCATTGATCGCTTTGTCATCGACACCGACCGCGGCGCCGGCGGCGCCTCGGCCTCGGTGGCGCGCGGCGCGTTCCGCTTCGTGTCCGGTCGCGGCGGCGCCCGGTCCGGGGCCGTGCGCACGCCCGTGTCCTCGATCGGCGTGCGGGGCACTGTGGTGGAGGCGGTGGTCGGCCCCGACGCCCTGTTCGTGCTGGAAGGCCACCCCGGTCTGCCGGCCTTCAGCGGCTCGCCCGACGACGCGACCCTGATCGTCCTGCGCGGGCCCGGTCCGCGCGGCGGGGGCTTCGACACGCCCGGTGCGATCGACGTGACCAGCGGCGGCTCCACCTTCACGCTGGAACGCCCCGGTCTGGCGATGTTCGCCTGGGCGGGCGGCACGTTTGGACCATTCGAATTGTCCGACGAGGCGTCGGCCAGACTGAGCGCCCTGCTCAGGGCGGCGCCGACGTCGAATACGGATTCAAGTCCCGGGGATGTCCTGTCGGCGGGCCTCGAGTCCGGCGACGCGGCCACCTTCGGCGCTCGCGGTCCTGATGGCCCCGATGCGATCGAGCCGTCCGTCGGATGCGAGTCGAGAGGACCGAACCAAAGCCCCAACAGCCCCGGCGGCGGCTGCAACAACGCACCGCCGAATCCCGTTCCCTGACCTGACAGAGAGGAGCGGCCATGGCCGTCTCGGACCACGTCGACCTGCCCCGGTTCATCGAGGGGGTGAAGAAGCGGAATCCCGGTCAGGATGAGTTCGTCCAGGCCGTCCAGGAGGTGGCCGAGGACATCTTCGACTTCATCAAGGACAAGGAAGAGTACCACCACTACCAGATCCTGCGCCGGATCGCGGAGCCGGACCGGGTGATCAGCTTCCGCGTCTGCTGGGAGGACGACAGGGGCAATATCCGCGTCCAGCGCGGCTGGCGGGTGCAGAACAACAACGCCATCGGACCCTACAAGGGCGGCATCCGCTTCCATCCGAGCGTGACCGAGAGCGTGCTGAAATTCCTGGCCTTCGAGCAGACGTTCAAGAACAGTCTGACCGGTCTGCCGATGGGCGGCGGCAAGGGCGGATCGAACTTCAATCCCAAGGGCAAGTCGGATCACGAGGTGATGCGGTTCTGCCAGTCGTTCATGACCGAGCTGTACCGGCACGTCGGCGCGGACATCGACGTCCCGGCCGGCGACATCGGCGTCGGGGGCCGCGAGATCGGCTATATGTTCGGCCAGTACAAGCGGATCACCAACCAGTTCACCGGCGTTCTGACCGGCAAGGGCCTGTCCTACGGCGGCAGCCTGATCCGCACCGAGGCGACCGGCTACGGGGCCGTGTACTTCCTGAAGGAGATGCTGGGCCATATCGGCCAGGAAGTGGCCGGCAAGACGGCCGTGATTTCCGGCTCCGGCAATGTCGCCACCCATGCCGCCGAGAAGATCGTGCAACTGGGCGGCAAGGTCCTGACCCTGTCGGACTCACAGGGCTTCATCCACGATCCCGACGGCATCGACCAGGCCAAGATCGACTGGGTCAAGGTCCACAAGACCCGGCGCCGCGGCCGGATTTCAGACTATGTCACCGAGTTCCGCAGCGCGACCTATCACGAGGGTCAGCGGCCGTGGGCGGTGCCCTGCGATGTCGTCCTGCCCTGCGCGACCCAGAATGAGCTGAACGGGGCGGACGCCCGGACGCTGGTGGCCAACGGCTGTATGGCGGTGTCCGAGGGCGCGAACATGCCGACCGATCTGGAGGGGGTGCACGTCTTCAAGGCCGCCGGCATTCTCTATGCGCCGGGCAAGGCCGCCAATGCGGGCGGCGTGGCGGTGTCCGGTCTGGAGATGAGCCAGAACTCGGGCCGCATCGCCTGGAAGGAGGCCGAGCTGCAGCAGCATCTGGTCGACATCATGCGCGGCATTCACCAGCGTTGCGTCGAATACGGCGGCGTCGCCGGGACCCAGCGCATCGACTACGTGCGCGGCGCCAATATCGCGGGCTTCAAGAAGGTCGCCGAGGCGATGCTGGCTTACGGCGTGGTCTGAACCGCCGCCGCCGGGCGAGGCCGGGCGCTGAAATTCGGACGTGGCGGGCGCGGTGTCGGATGGGACGGCGCATGGAAGCTGTGGCAGGTCTCGCAGTCCGCCGGGGCCGGCGTCTCCGAACGCGCCGTGGTCTGGCCGTGGCACTCCACGCATTCGCTGACCGACGGCAGCAGCAGATCGGTGGCTGAACCCGAGGTCGCGGCGGCATGGCACTGGGCGCAGGACGGCTGGCCGAGCCGGTCGACCCGATGTTCCCGGACGCTGTGATCGAAGGCGCCGCGGCTGAGGAAGTCGCCGGGCAGACGCACCGGTGTGAAGCGGAGGATCGGCGTCCGGAAAATGGTGTGGCAGTCGAAACAGGCCCCGCGCGGCCCGAAGGCGCCGCCCACGGTGTTCACCGCGCTGGCCCCCGCGGGCGAGACGCCGACGCCAGGTCCGCCTTCGCCGATCTCGCCCGGACGCCGCCGCGTGGTTCCGCCGCCGGCGACGGGGCCGCGCCCTTGCCACGCCATCAATGCGGCGACCACCTGGCCCGGCTCGCCGTGCGGCAGCTGGCGCACGCCGCCCGGCGTGGCGAACGACAGGGAGTGGCAGCTGGCGCAGTCCCGCTCCATCTGGACCGGCGCGAAGCCCTTCTGGTCGGCGTCCGGGCGGTGGCAGTTGTTGCAGGTCAGGGCGGCGCCATAGCCGCGCCCGCCCAGCGTCTGGGCCATGCGAGCCGGCCCGCCCCCGGGCGACAGGTGCAGATCATGCGGGAAGGTCAGGCCGGAGGCCTCGCGCGGGCGGCTGTCCAGCGACACCCGGGTCAGACCGGCGGGACCGGGCAGGGCAGGGCGGAAATTCGGATGCCGGGCCCAGGACGGCGCATCGGCCAGGTCGGTGTCCTTCAGCCGGTGCGTCAGCCCCGTGTGGCACTGGATGCAGGTCTGGGTCGGGGTCAGGGTCGGGATCGGCTCGGGCGGGCGGCCGGCGACCGGATTGGCGACGTGCTCGACGTGGCAGCTGGCGCAGCGCTGTTCCGGAAGGTTGAAGGCCCGCCGGAACCAGGCCGTGGCCTGTCCGGTGAAGCCGGCCGGCGGCGGGGTCCCCCAGAGGATCCGGCCGCGCGGGGCGTGATCCCTGACGAAGGACAGCGTGTCCGGCGAACCGGCGCGTCGGACGGACGTCGCCGCAGCGGCCATGGCGGCGGGGGTCTGGTCGCCGGCGTGGCAGGTCTTGCACGATGCGTCGGTCACCGCGACGAAGGCCTCCTGGTGACAGGACTGGCAGTCGTCCTCGAGGAAGGCATGGGCCGAAGACAGCGGGCCGGTCGACCACTGCTGGTCCGGGTCGATCCGGGCGTTGAGGTGGCCATGGAAGGCCGCCAGCGGCCAGATCAGGCAGAGGGCGACGATGCCCAGACCCAGGGTCCAGGCGATGCGCCTGCGGCCGAAGATGCGCGCCTTGGGGATGACGCCGCCGGCCGGAACGCCGGATGACGAGTCGCCCTCGGCCGGTTCGGCGGCGGCGAGGTTGATCAGGATGCGGCCGCCGTCGCCATGCGACAGGGTCAGGATGTGGTCGCCGAAGGTCAGGCGCGGCGCGCGCCCCACGTCGATGTCGGCCTGGGTGACGAACCGGCCGTCGACGCCGAACGGCTCGCGCCCGGCGGAGACCACGCTGACCCGCCCGGGACCGGTCGTCGCCAGGGTGGCGTGATGCAGGCTCACCGCCAGATCGGGCAGACGGATTTCGCAGTCGGCGCCGCGGCCGATCCGCGCCGTATCCGTCGGCAGGACCTTTTCCCGGACGATCTCGGCTCCGCTGACGCGGCGCGTGACCTGGCGAAGAACAAGGGTCATCGGGCCATCACCAGTAGATGAAGACGCTGAAGACATGGGCGGTGATCGCGGCGATGAGCGCGATGGTGGCCGGGACGTGCACGGCCAGCCAGACGCTCAGCCAGGCGCGGATCTGCAGGTGGCGGCGCACCTGGGCCAGGGCGACGGCCTTGCGCTGCAGCAGCTCCTCCATCCGGTCCAGCATCTGCAGTTCGACGTCTGTCGCCTGACGCCGCAGGCCGCGCAGGCGCGACAGGGCCCGTTGGTTGCCGCAGCCGCCGCGGCCGCCCGAAAGCCGTCGCCACAGGCCGCCGCCGACCCGGCTGCCGTCGAGGGACATCTGCACCACCCGCGCCTGGACCTCCGACAGCGGCTGGGCGGCTTCGTTGATCTGGCGGTCCAGCGCCTTGAGGGTTTCCAGCATCTGCTTCTGGGTCGTCTCTCCGCGGTTGCGGCTGAGGTAGCGGGGGAGGAGGGCGTAGACGGTGATGCCGAACAGGCCGGAGACCACGACCAGCACCATCAGCGCATAGGCCAGGGTGTGGATGTTCCAGCCGAACTGGAATCCCGAATGCAGGGTGGCGACGACCATGACGGCCAGCCCCAGATAGACATGGGCCGAGACCCAGGCCTTCAGCGACCAGTTTCCCGAGGTGATGGCGCGCTTTCGCAGGCCCAGCAGCGTCAGCCAGAGCACCAGCAGCGCCGCGATCGTCCCCGCCGCATAGCCATAGACGCTGCCGCCGTTCGGTCGGGGCTCGGCGTCCATCAGCAGATAACCCGCGATGGCGATCACGCAGAGGGCGCCCGCCCGCCAGGCCCAGCGGAAATTCCGGTAGCCCAGGAAGCCGTCGTGCTGGCCGGGGTTGGAGCGTTCGCCTGTTTTCGCGGTCTTCGCCAAGGGTCTATTCGCCCCTGTTCATGCGTTTGACGGTGAGGAACTCTTCGGGCGAGACCCGGATCGCCGCGCCGGTCGGACAGGCTCGCACGCAGGCCGGCCCTCCCGCCTTGCCGATGCACATGTCGCATTTGATGGCGACCTTGGGCGGCTCCGCGCCCTTGGGCTTGTGTTTGGCCCGCCACGCCTTGTCGGGTTCGCCCGGACCCGGCCCGACCCCGAACAGCAGCCAGGAGATCAGGTCGGGCTTCTTCGGCGGCCGTGAGTCCATGCGGATCACGTCATAGGGGCAGTTCCGCTGGCAATTGCCGCAGCCGATGCAGGTCTCGTCGATGAAGACCTCGCCGTCGGGCCCGCGATGGATCGCATTGGGCGGGCAGTCGGTCATGCAATACGGATGTTCGCAGTGCCGGCACGAGGTGGGGACGTGCAGGTGAGCGTAGGTCCGGCCCGCCTCGCGGTCCAGCCGCGACAGGCCGTCGTGGACGTCGGCGCAGGCCTTCTCGCAGTTGTCGCAGCCGATGCAGAGCGTCTCGTCGATCAGCAGGACGTCCGTCGCCTCGCCGATGCCCTGTTCGACCAGGAAGTCGGCCACGGCGCTGTACATATCGACGACGTCGCCGAACTTGCCCTTCTGTTCCTCGATATAGCCGTTGACCTTGCGGCGGTCGGCCATGTCGGCGCGAAGCTTTTCTTCCAGCTCGGGCTTGCGCCTGAGCAGGGCGCGGAAGCGGTCCCCGTCGAGCCTGACCACCTCGGAGCGGATGGCGGCCTGGACCGTGGCGCTGCGCCGCCCGCCGTCGATCAGCGCCATCTCCCCGACGTAGGAGCCGGCCGGCAGATAGGACAGGAAGACCGGCTTGCCGCCGATCTGCTTCTCCACGACCATACTGCCCGAACGGACCACGAAGATGTCGTAGCCGTCCTCGCCCTCGCGGATGATGGCCTCGCCGGTCTTCACCTGACGGATCTCCGCCGTTTCCAGCACATCGGTCAGATCGTCGGGCGTCAGGCCCGAGCCGAACATCTGCAGCAACTGGCGCTCGGTGGTGATGCGGTTGACCGTGTCGCGCGCCTCCTTGACCGAGGCCATCAGGCGCAGGGCGGCCATGCGCGGAATTTCCAGCAGGATGCTGGGCTCGGCGGCCCGCACGGTCGCGCCGCGCGGGCGACCCGAGATCAGACCCACTTCGCCGACGATCGATCCCCTCGGGATCGTCACGGTCATCCGCTTCCTGCCGCCGCCGACCTCGACCTCGACCGATCCGGACGCGATGCCGAACACCGACGAGCCGACCGAATTGCGCTTGAAGATGACGTCCCCGGATTGATAGGCGCGGACGTCGGAATCCAGCAGAAATTCGCGCATCTGCAGGGGCGACAAACCGCGCAGGATTTCGATCTCCTGGCGCAGGAACTCCAGCCACTGTGCGACGGACCGGTTGCCGGGCAGTCCCTTGAGCCGAGCCTCCAGAATGGGTTCGTCGGCAGGCTTCAGATCGACGGCGCCGCCGATGTATTCGACGACGTCATAGCCCTGGTTGATGCAGTGTTTGATCAGCGGATAGCCGGCCAGCGCCCCGATGACATAGATGCCGGGCACAGTGCTTTCGAAGGTCGGCGAAAGCTTGGGGAAGGCCTCGCGGGCGGCGCTGGTGAACTCCAGCCCGATGGATTCCACAAATTTCCGCGGCGGGGCCGAGCCGAGGCGGGCGATGACCCGATCGCACCGGAACCGGGTCGCGCCCTCGGGCGTGTCGACGGTGATCCAGCCCGGCTCGATCAGGGTGGTTTCGGCCGTGGTCAGCAGGGTGATGTGGCCGGCTTCCTGCGCCGCCAGCAGTGCCTTGGCGTTGGCTTCCTTGGCCCGGGCGAAGTCGGCGCCGCGGTTGACGAGGGTCACCGTATTGCCCTGGGCTCGGTCGGCGATCAGGCCGAGGGCGTTCTCGATGCCGGCGTCGCCGCCGCCGACGACGCAGATGTGTTCGTCGACATATTCGGCGGGGTCGTCGAGCTGGTACTGGACGTGGGACAGCCCGCCGCCCTCGCAGGACATCAGGTTGGGATTGCCCTGGGTGCCGATGGCCAGGACGATCGTTTCGGCGCGGACCACGGACCCGTCGGACAGGGCGATGCTGAAATCGCCCTTGGCGCCGGTGATGGATTTGACCTCGGCGTGGTAGCGCACATTGACCTTGTGCTTCGCCGCCTCGCTCGACCAGGTGTCGAGAATGGTCTCGCGCTTGCCGGGCTCGAAACTGACGTCGGCGCGCACGACCAGCTGGCTAGGCGTGGCCATGATGTGCTTGCCGCGCTGGTAGCGGAAGATGGTGTCCGACAGGTGGTCCGACTTCTCGAGCAGGATATGGCTTACGCCGCGGGCAGCCGCGTGCGCGGCCGCGCTCAGGCCGGCGGGCCCCGAGCCCAAGATGGCGATCCGATGGACCCCCTCCACCACGTCCCCCCGTGTCGCGCCTGGGCCGCAAACAGCATGCACTGCCGTTCCGACCCGCCCCCCGCGCTGCTTTACCATAGGAGCGCTGCTCGCTACAGTACAGGTCGGGTGGCGGAGCATGTTGAATGAGCGCGGAAATCGGCCAGCTGGCGCTGATCCTCGCCTTCATGCTGGGACTGATACAGGGGGCAGCTCCGCTGCTGGGCGCCCACCGCGGCGATAGCGTACTGATGTCTCTCGGGCGGGCCTCGGCCCTGCTGCAGATGGCCTTCGTCGTTCTCGCCTTCGGCGCCCTGGCCACGGCCTATGTGACGATGGATTTCTCCGTCGAACTGGTGGCCAGACACAGTCACAGCACCCAGCCGTTGCCCTACCGGTTCGCCGCCACCTGGGGCAGTCATGAAGGCTCCATGCTGTTGTGGGTGTTGATCCTCGCCCTGCACGGCGGCGCCATCGCCTTCTTCGGCCGGACGCTTCGCGAGACCCTTCAGGCCCGGGTGCTGGCGGTGCAGGGGATGCTCAGCGCCGCCTTCCTCGGCTTCTGCCTGTTCACCTCCAATCCGTTCTCGCGGCTGAGCCCCATCCCGCTTGACGGGACCGAGCTCAATCCCCTGCTGCAGGATCCCGGTCTGGTGATGCATCCGCCGCTGCTCTACCTCGGCTATGTCGGCTTTTCGGTCGCCTTCTCCTTCGCCGTCGCGGCTCTGATCGAGGGACGGGTGGACGCGGCCTGGGCGCGCTGGGTGCGGCCCTGGGTGCTGTCGGCCTGGATATCGCTGACGGTCGGCATCGCTCTCGGCAGCTGGTGGGCCTACTATGAGCTGGGCTGGGGCGGCTGGTGGTTCTGGGACCCGGTCGAGAACGCCTCGCTTATGCCGTGGCTGATGGGCACGGCGCTGCTGCATTCGGCCCTGGTGCTGGAGAAGCGGGGCGCCCTGATCAGCTGGACCATCCTGCTGGCCATCCTCACCTTCTCGCTCAGCATGATCGGCACCTTCCTGGTCCGTTCCGGCGTCCTGACCAGCGTGCACGCCTTTGCCGTCGATCCCGAGCGGGGAGCCTATATTCTGGTCTTCATCCTGATCGCCACCGGCTCGGCGCTCGGCCTCTACGCCTGGCGGGCGCCGGCGATGCGGACGGGGGCGTTGTTCTCGCCGCTGTCGCGAGAGGCGGGGATCACGCTGAACAATCTGTTCCTGCTCGCGGCCACCGCCACGGTGTTCCTCGGCACCTTCTATCCGGTGTTCATCGACGTGCTGAGCGGCGACAAGATTTCGGTGGGCCCGCCGTACTACGCCCTGACGTTCGCGCCCCTGTTCGTGCCGCTGCTGGCGCTGGTCGCCTTCGGGCCGATGCTGAACTGGAAACGCGACACGGTCCGCGCCGTGCTGACGCGGCTGCGCTGGCCGATCATCGTCACGGCGGTGGCGGCAGTCATCGGGGTTGTGGTGTTCGGGATCGCTGACGTCGGGGCCGCGCTCGGAATCGCGCTGGGCGTCTGGCTGATCGCGGCGGCCTTCATGCTGCTGGCCCGGCGTTGGGGCATCGGCCGCAAGGGCGCTGAAACCGGGCGGCTGATCCGGACCACGCCGCTGGCCTTCTGGGCGGTGGCGGTCGCGCACGCCGGGCTGGGCGTCACCACCATCGGCGTCACGGCGATCACCGCCTGGACGGACAGCGAGGTCGTGACCATGGTCCCGGGCCAGACCGTCGAATTCGCGGGGCGGCGCATCACGCTGGACGCGCTCGGCCCGGCGACGGGCCCGAACTATCGGGCGGATCAGGCGCGCTTCCGTGTCGAGGGCCGGGGTCAGCCCTTCCTCATGCTGTCCGAGAAGCGGTTCTACCCCTCCAGCCAGACCCAGACGACCGAGGCCGGCATCCGCGGCGAGGCGATGGGCAATCTCTATATTTCCGTCGGCGAGAGCGCGACGCTCGGCGCGGCGACGGTCCGGCTGTGGTGGCATCCGCTGGTCGGCTGGATCTGGGGCGGGGCCCTGATCATGGCGCTGGGCGGCGTGCTGTCGCTGTCGGACCGGCGGACGCGGCTGGCCATGCCCGCCCGCAAGGCGGCGCAGGCCAGGGCGGCGGAGGCGGCGGCGTGAGGCGGCTGGCCTTCATCATTCCGGTCGTGCTGTTCCTGATGGTCGCCGCGGCCCTCGGCCTGGGCCTGCGCCGCGATCCCAGCATCCTGCCGTCCATGCTGATCGACCGGCCGATCCCGACCTTCGACCTTCCGGGTCTGACGCCCGAGGACACCGTGGGGCTGGCGTCGTCGGACTTCACCGGCAAGCCGGTGCTGCTCAACGTCTTCGCCTCCTGGTGCGTGGCCTGCGTGATCGAGCATCCGATGCTGCTGCGCTTGCAGGCCCAGGGCGTGACCATCCATGGCCTCGACTGGAAGGACGAGCCCGCCGCCGGGGCCGAGTGGCTGGCGCAGAGGGGCAATCCCTACACCCTGATCGGATCGGACCCGCGCGGCCGCACGGGCATCGATTTCGGCGTCACGGGCGCGCCCGAGACCTTCGTCATCGACGGTCATGGTCGGGTTCGCTACCGCCACGTGGGTCCGATCACGCCGGAGGTCTGGACGGAAATCCTTCAGCCCATGATGGACAGGCTGGAGACCGAGACATGAGACGCTTCGTCCTTGGACTGTTCTGCGCCCTGCTGATCGCCGGACCGGTCGCGGCGGTCCTGCCGGAAGAGCAGCTGGCCGATCCCGTGCTCGAGGCCCGGGCGCGGGCGATCAGCCAGGAGCTGCGTTGCGTCGTCTGCCAGAACCAGTCGATCGACGACTCCGACGCTCCGCTCGCCGCCGACCTCCGGGCCATCGTGCGTGAGCGACTGTCGGCCGGAGACACGGACGAGGAGGTGATGGCCCATATCGTCGCCCGCTACGGCAATTTCGTCCTGCTCAAACCGCCTCTGGACCTGCAGACCATCCTGCTGTGGAGCGCGCCGCTGCTGGTGCTGATCCCCGGAGGCCTCGGCCTGGCGCTTTATCTGCGCCGTCGCAGCCGGGCCGGCGCGGCTGATCCCACCCCCCTCTCGGCCGAGGAGCGACGTGCGCTCGCCGCCATCCTGAAAACCGGTGACGCGCCATGATCCTCTGGATTGTCCTGACCGTGATGATCGCCCTGGCCGTGGTCGGGCTGGCCATACCGTTGATCCGGCCCGGGGGCGTGCTGGACCGGCGCACCACCTCCGCCGAGGTGCTGAAGGCGCAACTGGCCGATCTGGACCGGCAGGCCGAGGCCGGAACGGCGCCGGCGGAGGACATCGCGGCCCTGCGTCTTGAGGTCGAACGCCGGGCGCTCGCCGAAGGCGTGGAGACGACGCCGACGGGCCGGCCGCTGGGCGAAAAGGCCTTGATCCGGCTGGCGCTGGGGCTCGCGGCCGTCGTCGCCTTGGGCGGCGCGGGCCTGTACGCCCTGCTTGGGAGACCCGATCTTCCGGGCGCCGGACCGCGCGGCACGGACACGGCCGCAGCGCCCGCCGACGCGGCGCACGACGGC
>NZ_BSOY01000054.1 GCF_030160755.1 Brevundimonas denitrificans
CGCCGGCGGCGGCCAGCGCGCCCGCCAGGTCGACGAACAGGCCCGGCCGGTCGCGTGCGGCGACGGCGACGCGGGTGGCGGCGTATTCTTCCGCCTCGTCCGCCCGCACCGTCAGGGCTTCGACCGCAGCGCCGTTCAGCCGGGCGCGCCCGACCAGATCGGGATAGTCGTCCAGCGGATCGGCATGGGTCAGGTCCTCGCCGCGGAACACGCTCTCGGTGCGCTGATACAGGTCGCGAATCAGCCCGCCCTTCCAGGCGTTCCAGACCCCCGGCCCGACCGCGCGGATGTCGGCCACGGTCAGGATCAGCAGGGTCCGCAGCCGCTCCGGATCGCCCACCAGCCGGGTGAAGGCCTTGACCGTGGCGGGGTCCGAGACGTCTCGCTTCTGGGCATAGTCCGACAGGGTCAGGTGGTTGCGCACCAGCCAGACCACGAACTCGGTGCGGCGCGGGTCGAGGCCCAGCCGGTCGCAGGCCCGCCGCGCCGCGATGGCGCCGTCTTCCAGCTGACCCCGGTCGCCGCCCTTGCCGACGTCGTGCAGCAGCATGGCCAGCATCAGGGCTTCGAAATCATCGATGCGGTGGACGATCTCGCTCGAGGACGGATGGTCGGCCTTCAGCTTGCCGCGCCAGATGTCGTTGATGATGCCGATGGCCTGCAGCGTGTGCTCGTCGACCGTATAGGCGTGGTACATGTTGAACTGGGTCTGGCCGACGATCCGCCCCCATTCGGGCAGGAACCGGCCCAGCAGGCCCGTCTCGTTCATCAGGGTCAGAACCCGGTACGGCCGCTGGCCGTGGGCGAGGATGTCGAGGAAGGCGCGCGTGGCCTCCGGGTCGCGACGCAGCGACGGGGTGACCAGCGACAGCGAGCGGCTGACGGCCGAGAAGGCGTCGGGGTGCAGGTCCAGATCGTGCTCGTCCGCCGTCCGGAACAGCATCAGCAGCTTTTCGGGCGCGGCGGCGAACACCTCGGGGCCGGTGACCGACAGCCGGCCGGCGTCCTCGGTGAAGCCCTCGACGCCGAGCTTGCGTTTGCGGCCGGGGATCAGCCGCGACAGGCTCATCGTCGACTTCTGCTGGCGCGCCTCCAGCTTGGCCGACATGGCGCGGGTCAGGGCGCCGACGTCGCGGGCGACGAGGAAATACCGACGCATGAAGCGCTCGACCGCCGGCTCGTCGCCGCGTCCGCGCCAGCCCATGCGCCGCGCGACCTCCGGCTGTAGATCGAAGGTCAGCTTTTCCTCAGGCCGCCCCGCGGTGAGATGCAGATGGGCCCGGACCCGCCACAGGAAGTCGAAGGATTCCTCGAAGGTTCGCCGCTCGCGCGCGGTCAGCAGGCCGTCCATCACCCGCGCGCCCAGCGGGCTGTCCGGCGCCAGCGACCGGGCGATCCAGAACAGGGTGTTGAGGTCGCGCAGGCCGCCCTTGCCGTCCTTGACGTTGGGCTCGACGCGATAGCGGACGGCCCCCGCCTTCTGATGGCGGACGTCGCGCTCCTCCAGCTTGGCGGCGATGAAGGGGCGGGGGTCGGCCTTGACCACCATGGCGCGGAACCGCGCGATGAAGTCCGCGGCCAGCTTCTCGTCCCCGGCCAGGGGCCGCGCCTCCAGCAGGGCCGTCCGCACCGTCATGTCCGACTTCGCGAGGGCGAGGCATTCGTCCACCGATCGCGCCGACTGGCCGACCTTCACCCCCAGGTCCCACAGGACGTAGAGCATGAACTCGATCACCTGTTCGGTGCGCGGGATCGGCTTCCACGGCCGAAGGAACAGCAGGTCGAGGTCCGAGTGGGGCGCCAGCACGCCCCGGCCATAGCCCCCGACCGCGATCAGGGTCAGCCGTTCGGCTTCGCTGGGATTGGCGGCGGGATAGAGGGTTTCGGTGGTGAACCGCCACAGGGCCGTCAGCAGGTCGTCGGCGGCGGCCGAATAGAGCCGGGCCACCTCGACGCCTTCGCCGCCCGCGTCGAGACGCCGGGCGATGCGGACGCGGGCGGCCTCGAAGGTCTCTCGCAGTATGGCCGCCACGGCCTTGCGCACGTCCGGCGCAGACGCGGCCCTGGTCAGCCGGTCGTCGAGCGCGTCGGTCACCGGCGGCCGAGGCCCTTCAGCCGGTACAGCGCCTCCAGCGCCTCACGCGGCGACAGTTCGTCGGGTTCAATGGCCTGCAAGGCGTCCTCGACGGCCGAAGAACGCGGCGGCGGCGCGGGCTCGGCCATGGCGAACAGCGGCAGGTCGTCGAGGCTGATGGCGGCGGCCTTCTCGCCCTCCAGCCGGTCGAGCACCTCCCGGGCGCGGCTGACGACGGCGGCCGGCACGCCCGCCAGCCTGGCCACCTGCACGCCATAGGACCGGTCGGCCGCGCCGGGCCGGGCCTCGTGCAGGAAGACCAGGTCGCCGTTCCACTCCCGCGCCGCCATGGACAGGTTGCAGACATGAGCCAGCCGCGTCTCCAGCCCGGCCAGCTCATGGTAGTGGGTGGCGAACAGGGTGCGGGCGCGGTTGCGGTCGTGCAGGGCCTCGGCCACGGCCCAGGCGATGGCCAGGCCGTCATAGGTGGCGGTGCCGCGTCCGATCTCATCCAGCACCACGAAACTGCGGTCGGTGGCCTGGGTCAGGATGGCGGCGGTCTCGACCATTTCGGTCATGAAGGTGGAGCGGCCGCGGGCCAGATCATCGCCGGCGCCGACGCGGCTGAACAGCCGATCCACGACGCCCAGCCGCATGGCCCGGGCCGGCACGAAGGCCCCCGCCTGGGCCAGCACGACCAGCAGGGCGTTCTGGCGCAGGAAGGTCGACTTGCCGGCCATGTTCGGCCCGGTGACGATCGAGAGCCGGGCGCAGGCGGAGCCGGACCCGTCCAGCTTGCAGTCGTTGGGCGTATAGGGATCGCCCTGGGCCTTCACCGCGGCCTCGACCACCGGGTGCCGCCCGGCCGTGACCTCGAAACAGCCCGTGTCGTCGATGACGGGGCGGACGCCGCCGACTTCCTCAGCCCATTCCGCCAGCGCCGCGTGGGCGTCGAGCTCGGCCAAGGCCTCGGCCACGGCCTGCAGCGGCCGGGCCAGCGACTGGACGGTGGCGCGCCATGTCTCGAAGGTCTCGCCCTCTATGGCGAGGGCGCGATAACCGGCCTGGCTGATTTTCGCGTCGAGTTCGGACAGTTCGACGGTGGTGAAACGGACCTGGTTGGCGAGGGTCTGGCGGTGGATGAAGGGGCTCTCGCCGGTCGGGCGCAGCAGCGGCTCGGCCGCCTTGGCCGATGTCTCGAGGAAATAGCCGAGCACGGCGTTGTGGCGAATCTTGAACGGCACCCCGGCCTCGGCCACGGCGCGGGCCTCGAGGTCGGCGACCACGCGGCGGCTGTCGTCGCGCAGGCGGCGGGCCTCCTCGAGTTCGGGGCGATAACCGGCGGAGACGAAGCCGCCGTCGCGGGCCAGATGCGGCGGCTCGGCGACCAGACCTTCGGCCAGATCGACCAGCAGCCGCCCCAGATCGGGCGACAGGGTCAGCCGGTCGAGACAGGCCACGATCCGCGCCGGCGGGCCGGTCAGGGGCTCGCGCGCTGGCGGGAACAGGCCGGCGAGGCCCTCGGCGATCGACAGGCCGGTGCGGATCGCGGCGAGGTCGCGCGGCCCGCCGCGGCCGAGAACGAGCCGGGACACCGCGCGCGCCACATCCGACGAGGCCCTCAGCCCGTCGCGCAGGTCGCGGCGCAGATCGCGGCGCTCGAGCAGCCATTCGACGGCGTCGAGTCCATGATTGATGGCGGCGGGGTCTCTAAGGGGCCGGGCGATCCGCTCGGCCAGGGCCCGGGCCCCGCCGGAGGTCACGCTGCGGTCGATACAGGCCAGCAGCGAACCCTCGCGTTCGCCGCGCTGGGTGCGGTCGATCTCGAGGCTCAGCCGGGTGGCGGGATCGATAGCGAGGAAGCCGCTGTCGCCCGAACGGCGCGGCGGCGAGAGCGCCGGAATCTTTCCGGCCTGCGTTGTCTCCAGATAGGCGGCGATCAGGCCGAGCGCCGAGACCTCGGCCTCCTCGAAGGCGCCGAACCCGTCCAGCGAGGCGACGCCGTACAGCCGCTCGACCCTCGCCCGCGCCCCGACCGGTTCAGCGAGCGCCTGCGGCAGGGCCTGGACCACCCCGCCCGACCCGTCGAGCGCGGCCCGGGTCGCCTCGTCCGAGAACAGACGATCGGGGACCAGCACTTCCGACGCCCGGAACGAGGCCAGGGTGGCGCCGAGGTCCTCCAGCGAGCAGGCGACCGCGTCGACCGAGCCGGCGGAGAGCTCGACCACGGCCACGGCGGCGCGGCCCTTGCGCACCGAGACGGCGGCCAGCCGGTTGGCCCCGCGCGCGTCCAGCAGGCTGTCTTCGGTCAGGGTGCCGGGGGTGACGACGCGGACGATGTCGCGGTGGACCACGGCCTTGGAGCCACGCTTGCGGGCCTCGGCGGGGGCTTCGAGCTGTTCGCAGATGGCGGCCTTGAATCCCTGCCGGATCAGCCGCGCCAGATAGCCGTCCAGCGCATGCACAGGCACCCCGGCCATCGGAATGTCCTGCCCCTGGTGCTTGCCCCGCTTGGTCAGGGTGATGCCGAGGGCCTTTGAGGCGATCTCGGCGTCCTTGAAGAACAGCTCGTAGAAATCGCCCATGCGGAAGAAGACGATGGCGTCCGGCTGGGCCGCCTTGGCCGCCAGGAACTGCGCCATGACCGGCGTCGTCCCCTCGCTGGACGGGACGGCGTCGGCTGTCGGAGGGTGGACGAGGGGGGCGTTCATGGGGACGCGACAGGGTGAAGGATTGCGGGGGCGCGCTCAAGCGGAATGGCGCGGCCTTGCACAGGCGCGGTCGGGCTGCGACAAGCCCGGCAGGCGGTTAAGGGAACGCGGTGTGACGCCGCGGCTGTGCCCGCAACTGTAGGCGGCGAGACGAACGATCATTCCGGGGCTTCGGCTTCGGCGTCACTGGGAAACCGGGAAGGCGCGATCCTCCGTTTTTGACCCGCAAGCCAGGAGACCTGGCCGCCGACGTCGCTCGTCCGCTGTCCGGGACCAGACAGAGGCGTGGGGCCAACCCTTCCGCTTGCGCGGAAGCTGTTCCGTCGAAGCGACCCGACCCATGCGCCGCGCCCTTTTCAAGGGCCGGGTCGGTCGCTTTCACCTGCCGCCGCGCAGCGCCAGCGCGGGGCCGACGGAGATCCGCGCATGACGCGATCCATCCTCTTCGCCACGGCCGCGGCCGTGCTCTTTCCCCTGTCCGCGGGGGCCCAGACCCCCGACGACCCCGACGCTGTCCTGCCCGAGGTCGTCGTCACCGCCACCCGCCTGCCGGCCATCGTCGCCGACACGCCCGGCGCCCGGGTCATCGACCGGGCCACCATCGACCAGCGCGGCGCCGTCTTCGCCGCCGACATCCTGAGCGAGGTGCCCGGCCTGTCGGTGGTGCGCTCGGGCGCCTTCGGCGGCGTGGCCCAGGTGCGGATACGCGGCGCCTCGCCGGGCAAGACCCTGGTCCTGGTCGACGGCGTGCCGGTCAACGATCCGGCCGAGGTCAACGGCGCCTTCGACTTCTCCGGCTTCGAACTGTCGGACATCGAACGCATCGAGGTGCTGTCCGGTCCGCAGTCGTCGCTCTGGGGTTCCGACGCCATCGGCGGGGTCATCGCCTTGACGACGCGCGACCTGGACGGCTTCGACGCCGGTGTGGAGGCCGGGTCGTTCGGGACGGTTCGCGGCCGGCTGGCGGGGGGCCTCTTGACAGAACGGTACGGCTTCGGCGCCTGGGTCTCGCATTTCGACACGGCCGGCATTTCGGCGGCGGACGAGGCCGACGGCAATCCGGAGGCCGACGGCTTCACCTCGACCACCGTCGGGGGACGGGCGCGCTATGCCTTCACGCCGGACGCGGTGGCGGACGGGTCGGTGCGCTGGACCGACAGCGCCGCCGATCTCGACGGCTTTCCCGCCCCGACCTGGGCCTTGGCCGACACTCCCGACCGCCAGTCCAGCGAGCAGTGGAGCGGGTTCGGCCGCCTGCGTCTGAAGGCCTTCGGCCTTGATCACCAGTTCAGCCTCTCGGCCTCGGATATGGCCCGCGAGACGATCTCGGCCTTCCCTTCGGCCTTCGCGGCGGACCGGCAGGTGGCGCGGTGGCAGGCGAACGGCGCGGCCTCGGGCGTGGCCTTCGCCGTCGGCGCGGAACGCGAGGAAACCCAGGGCAGCCTGTCCACCGGCCTGACCGAGCAGCTGGGCGCGAGTTCGGTCTTCGCCACGGCGCGGATCGATCCGACCGACCGGCTAAGCCTGACCGGCGCCCTGCGGTTCGACGACACGGACGATTTCGGTTCGAAGACCACCGGCCGGGTCTCCGGCGCCTTTGACGCCGGGGCAGGCTTCACCCTGTCGGCGGCGTACGGCACGGGGTTCAAGGCTCCGTCGATCAGCCAGGCGGTCTGCGACTTTTGCTTCTCGTCGCAGCCCTTCCCCGTTCTGCGGCCGGAGACGGCGGAGGGCTATGAGGCCGCGGTCGGCTGGGCCTCGCCCGACGGGCGGATCGAGGGCCGGATGACGGTCTATCGCCTGAATGTGGAAGACCAGATCACCTACATCTTCGATCCGACGACCTTCGACAGTTTCTACGTCAACCTCGCCGAGACGGCGACCGACGGGGTCGAGCTGGAGGGCCGGGCGCGGCTGGGCGGCGGCTTCGATCTGAGCCTCGCCTGGGCCTGGACCGACGCCCGGGACGAGGCGACCGGCGCGCGGTTGTTGCGGGTTCCCGAACGGGCAGGGTCGGCGACCCTGGGCTGGACCGGCGCGCGGCTGTCGGGCGCCCTCACCGTTCGGGGGGAGGGCGACCAGGACGACGCCGGCGGCGTCCGCGAGGCCTTCATCACGGCCAATCTGACCGGGTCATATGCCCTGACCGACAAGGTCACGCTGACGGCGCGGATCGAGAACCTGGCGGACGAACGCTATCAACAGGTGTTCGGCTACGGCGAGCCGGGCCGGTCGGGTTCCGTCGGGATCAGGCTGCGCTACTGATCCTGCGGGGGCCGGCGGCGGCGACCGTCGCCGGCTCCAGCTGCATGGAGGCCCAGTCGAGGTCGGGCGTCGCCGCATGGGCCGCGGCGATGACGGCGCGGAGCTCGGCGGCCGAGGCGATGCTGGCGACCACCGCGGACACCTCGGGCAGGCCCATGGCGTAGGCCAGGGTCGCCTGCATCGGATCGACGCGAGCCTCGGCCAGGCGGCGGCGGATGCGCGACAGGGTCGGGCCGTAGCGGTGCATCTCGACCGGCAAGGATTCGCCGCTCATGAAC
Source organism: Brevundimonas denitrificans (assembly GCF_030160755.1). GTDB lineage: Bacteria > Pseudomonadota > Alphaproteobacteria > Caulobacterales > Caulobacteraceae > Brevundimonas > Brevundimonas denitrificans. The sequence goes on from NZ_BSOY01000054.1 coordinate 7,329, forward strand.
AGCAGGCCGTTGGCGAACACCGAAGACGCGTGAACGGCCACGTCGAGCGCGGCGAGCTCGGCGAGGACGCCGGAATGCTGGGCGCGCTGGTCGAGCAGGTTGCATTTCAGCTGGACGACGTCGGGCTGGAAGCGGCGGGCCAGCAGGGTCGGGCCGTCCTCGACCGTGGCGCAGAAGCCGATGCGGCGGTACAGGCCCCGGTCTTTCAGGGCCAGCAGCCGGTCCCACAGTGCGCGGCCCTCGGCCCCGGCCAGATCGGCGGCGGCGGAGACCAGCAGCAGGTCGCCGCGGGGCAGGCCGAGCCGTTCCAGCGAGCGGCGGGCGCGGGCCTCGACCCGGTCGACGCCGTCGCTGACGGATACGGTGCGGACCGAGACCTGGAAGGGCGAGGGGAAGGGCCAGGCCTGGCCGAGCCAGCGCTCGCCGTCGCCGTCGGGTTTTGTGGCGACCCGCGAGACGCCGGAATCGGCGGCGGTCTGGAGCAGCAGGCGCAGGGATTCCTCACGCGCGCCGGCGGGCGCGGGAATGGCGCGGTCGGGCTGATGCACGACGGCCAGAGCCAGTTTGTCGATCGGAGACGGGGCGCGGCTTGGGATCACCGCAGGACTGTGACGGCGAAAGTTTAAGGCCCCCCTTCCGAGACCTTGCCCGAAGCTTAACCGGCGAACCGCGGTTTCAGTCCACAGCCTCAGCCGGGAGTCTGCCGAAGTGCCTCCAGAACGCCCTTGCCGTAACGGTCCAGCTTGGTCTGTCCGACGCCGGAGATGTGGCCGAGACGCTCCAGATCGCCCGGTTCGGCGAGGGCGATCTCCAGCAGGGTCTTGTCCTGGAAGATGACATAGGGCGGGACGTGTTGTTCGGCGGCGCGGTCGCGGCGCCAGGCGCGCAAGGTCTCGAACCGGGCGCGGACGTCGGCGTCCATCGTTTCCAGGGCGGCGTTGCGGCCGGTGCGGGTGCGTTCGCGCGGGGCGGAAGCCGCTCTGGCGGCGGCGGCCCGGACCTCGATGGCGCGCTCCCCGCGATAGACGGCGCGCACAGCCTCCGGATCGCCGAGCCGGACCAGCGGCTTGCCCTCATTGGGATCCTCGACCAGCAAGCCCTCGAACATCAGGTGATCGACGATGTCGCGCCATGTGTGCTGGCCGGTGTCGGCGCCGATGGCCCAGGTCGACAGGGCGGTCTCCCACGGCTGGACATCCTTCGTCTTGCCGAGCAGGTGGTCGATGACGCGGTTCTTGCCGAAGCGTTCTCCCAGCCGCTGCACGGCGGCGAGCGCCTTCTGGGCCGGGACGGTGGCGTCGAAGACGGCGGGCGGGTCGAGGCACAGGTCGCAGACGCCGCAGCGTTCGGCGCCCTCCTCCCCGAAATAGCGGCGCACGGCCTGGGCGCGGCAGACGGCCCCGTCCAGCATGGCGAACAGCTGGCGGGCCTTCTTCACCTGAACCGCCTTGACCTCTTCGGCCATGGGGCGGCCTTCCAGCCGCTTCAGCGTCCAGGCGATGTCGGACGGGCCGTACAGGGTGATGCCGTCGGCCGGTTCGCCATCACGTCCGGCGCGGCCGATCTCCTGCCAATAGGCTTCCAGCGAGCCGGGGGGGTCGGCATGGATGACGAAGCGGACGTCGGCCTTGTCGACCCCCATGCCGAAGGCGATGGTCGCCACCATGACGGCGCCGTCCTCGGCGAGGAACCGCTCCAGCCGGCGGTCGCGATCCCGCGCCTCCATGCCGGCGTGATAGGCGATGGCGTTGGTCCCGGCGGCGCGCAGCGCCTCGGCGACCCGCTCGCAGCCGTCGCGGCTGCCGCAATAGACCACGCCCGACTTGCCGCGCCGCTGCCGCACCAGATCGATGACGGCGGCGTCGGTCCGGGCCCGCGAGGCGCTCTCCTTGCGGATCGCTGACAGCTGCAGATTGGGCCGGGCGAAGCTGTCGACCACGACCTTGGCGTCCTCCAGCCGCAGCGAGCGGACGATGTCGTCGCGGGTGCGGGCGTCGGCGGTAGCCGTCACCGCGATGCGCGGCACGCCCGGGAAGAGCTCGGCCAGACGGCCCAGGGTCCTGTAATCCGGCCGGAAATCATGTCCCCATTGCGAGACACAGTGGGCCTCGTCGATGGCGATCAGGCTGAGGGGCAGGTCGTGCAGCCGGTCGATCAGATGCGGCTGGGCCAGTCCCTCGGGCGAGACATACAGCAGGTCCAGCTCGCCCGCCCGGGCCTGACGCCAGATGGCCGAGCGGTCGTCCATGGAGACGCCGGAATCGAGCCGGGCTGCGGCCACGCCCTGCTGTTTCAGCGCCTCCACCTGGTCGGTCATCAGGGCGATCAGGGGCGAGACCACCAGGCCGAGGCCGGGCCGCAGCATGGCCGGAATCTGGTAGCAGACGCTCTTGCCGCCGCCGGTCGGCAGGACGGCGACGACGTCGCGCCCGGCGAGGATCTCGGTCACCACCTCGGCCTGACGCCCGCGGAAATCGCCATGGCCCCAGACCCGCTCCAGCGTGGCGCGGGCGTCGGCGAGCGACGGCGCGGGCGGGGCGATCAGGGTCGAGTCGGCGAGCATGGCGGCCTTGTGCCTCATTTGTTCCGGGGTGAGAAGGCGACTCATCGCTCCCCGGCATCACCGCCGGGGACGCCGGGGAGGCCGGGGAGGCCTGCGGATCGCCGGGCCTGCGACCGGGGTTCGTCGTGTGTACCGTCTCGACACAGACAGACGCTCCGCGCGGAGATTTTCCGGGAGCTTGCGTCCGGTGGCGGGTCTTGCCGCCCCACCGCAACGCCCCCGACGGGCGGGCCGCGCGTGCGACGCGGCCCCCGGAGCGAACGAGTATCCCCCTCGCCCCAACATCCGACCTGTGATCAGACCCCGGCCGTAAGTGCCCCCGGGGTCGCGCTTCTCCACATCCCGCCGCCGAAGGACGCAAGGCTTCTGCGCCTCCCCGGCGACGGGACGGGGGAGGTCCAGGAGGGGCTGTTCCTGTAGCGGGAATAAGGCTCTTGCGGAGCCGCTATCATTCAGCCTTCATCCGAAGGAAACCTGCACTCGCTGCAGGACATTTGTCCGGGACAGCCGACATGAGCAAGCTACTGCAGGCGGATACGGCCGGAAACGGGTTCAGCGTCGCCTTGAGGGTCGCGCCAATGGGGAGCCCGGAGGTCTGGTTTCAGTCGGCCAATGTTTCACGGACTGCCAGGGCGTTCGAGTTCAGCCCGCGAGTCAATAGTCTGGGGGACGTCGTTTGGGCTGCGGCGTTCGGATCATCCTCCAAGGACAGCCTGTCGAACAATGAAGTCTATTTCAATGGACGAGTCGTAGCGTCCGGCATCGCGGTGCAGGACGTCGCATTGACCGACACCTACCTGGCCTGGATCTCGACCACGGGCAATTCCACGCAGATCACGTTTTTTGATCTGGTTACGGAGGAAATCTGCGTTCAGATCGTCGCGTTCGCCGCCGACCGCATCCGGGTCTGCGACAATCAGTTCGTGATGATCGGCCTCGACACCGCGAACGGCAATGCCGCCAGCGCGGTCCTGACACCGTATCAGCCGCCCGCCATGACCTGGCATGGCGAGAGCGCCCTCCAGCTGACCGGGCCGAACCTGACCCCGATGATCATGGAGATTGAAGGCGATCCAGCCGCCATGGCCCTGCTTAACGCGATGTCGCTGATTTATGACGACGCGCAGGAAGCGCTCGCGCTCGTGACGGATGACACCGGCCGCGTGAACAACCAGTTCGTCCCGCGACTGGAAGCCCTCGTCGCCCTGGCGAAAGCTACCGGCGACGCGGAACTGGAAGCCCGGGCGGCCGAGGCGGCGCTCGACGCCATCCGCCAACTGGACGAAAACGGCGTCTCCTATACCACCCGCTACAGCCTGGGCGACACGCCGGCGGTCTGGTCCATGCACGCGGCCATGCTCAACGGGATCGCCATGGCCGCGACCGACTGGATGAGCGCCGAAGAACGGGACGAGGTGATCGCGGTCGCGGAGGCCTCGTTCGCCTTCTTTGAGGCCGACTGGGTGGACGGGGCCTATTTGATCACGCCGCACTCCGGCGTGGACTTCGACGGCGTCATCCAGCCCAACAACATGCAGGCGGTCATGGGCACCTTCGCCCTGCAGCTATACGAAGCCACTGGGGAGCAACTCTACCTGGATCGTGCAAACGCGATCTTCGATCTCCTCGCCCCGGAGCTGTTCGAATACCGGGGGACCAATGTGTTTCACTACTGGGGACAGCTGTTCCGCGCCGGCTGGTCGGCCGGCCAGTTCGAATCCGACTCCCGGCCGACCTACCCGGCGGGCGAACCATCGCTGTACGATGACGTCTATCACGCCACCTTGGTGATCCGCTTCTTTGAGGACATCGCGAGGGTCCGGGGCGAATCGCCCCTCCTTGACGCGACGGCCCTGTTCGATCTCGTCCAACTCGCCCCCTATGAGTTCAGCGGCTTCCTCAACGGCGGACCGTCGGGGCTCGACTGGCTGCCGCCGTGGCCGTCCGCCGACCAGATGCTCCAGCTCGCGACCAGACCCTTGCCCACCACGCTGTGCGTCTACGATGAAGGGGTGCACATCTCCGCGATTGCCGGTGCGACCGCCCGTCTGGTCGCTGGCGGCGTGGGAGCCCTGACGGTCACGCTTCGGAATCCGGTGACCTGGGAGCTCATCGAGACCCGGGTGCTGACCGGCTCATCCGCGATCGTCGACTGGGTCCAGAATCTCGACACCGCCTACGCCCCGGCGGAAGCCAACGACGTAATATTTGGGAGCGAGACGGCCGACGCGCGGGACGGAAATTCCGACGCCGACGTCATCCGCGGCCTCGGCGGAGACGACATCCTTCTGCTGGGGGACGGGGCGGACTCGGGGTTTGGCGACTTCGGCCACGACCGGATCGTCGGGGGCGCGGGCGATGACACGCTCGCCGGCGGCGAAGGCGATGACGATCTGTCCGGCGGCGAAGACGCGGACCGGCTGTACGGCCAGGCCGGCGACGACGCGCTCGCCGGCGACGTGGGCGATGACCTGTTGGCCGGCGGCGGCGGCGCGGACGCGCTGGACGGCGGCGACGGAGCCGACCAGCTTTTCGGCGGAGCTGACGCGGATACGCTGTCCGGCGGCGCGGGGACGGACCGGTTGCACGGGGGCGATGGGGACGATCGGCTGGACGCCGGGGCGGGGGTCGCGGGAGAGTTCCAGTACCTGTACGGCGACGGCGGGGACGACACCTATGTCTACGGCATGGCCACGGGGTTGGCGTACATCCATTCATCCGAAGGCGTCGGAACGGGGACCGCCGACCGCGTGATTTTCACGGACCTGAACCTTGGCGACCTGACGTTCGGCCTGCAGGACTACCGCGGCGACTATCCGGCCGAGGGCCTGGCCCTGATGCTCCTCTGGTCGAACTACCAAGGCTCGGGCCAGCTGCAGATCGCCAACGAGGGCCGCCACATCGAGGCCTTCCAGTTCGCCGACGGATCGGTGTTCAACACCCTGCAGCTGACCGCGGCGGCCGGGGGGATTCACGTCTCGAACGGGTCCGGCGCCTCGGCCGACCTGATCCTCGGCGGGGAGGGGACCGACCGCATCTACGGGGGCGACGGGAATGACCGCCTGGACGCCGGGGCGGGGGTCGCGGGAGAGTTCCAGTACCTGAACGGCGAGGGCGGGGACGACACCTATGTCTACGGCATGACCTCTGGGCTGGCGTACATCAACTCCTCCGAGGGAGCGGGGACGGGGGCGGCGGACCGGGTGGTGTTCACCGACCTCGACGCCGGCCATGTAACCCTCGGCTACGAGGACTATCGCGCCGAATACCCCGCCGAGGGCCTAGTCCTGGTGATCCGGTGGTCGACCGCCGGGGACTCGGGCGAGCTGCAGATCGCGAACGAGGGCCGCCACATCGAGGCCTTCCGGTTCGCCGACGGAACGGTGTTCAACACCCTTCAGCTGACGAACCCGGCCGGCGGGAGCCATGTCTCGGGCGCGGCGGCCGACCTGATCCAGGGCGGGACGGGAACAGATCGGATCTACGGCGGCGATGGCGACGACCGCCTCGACGCCGGGGCGGGGCCCGCGGGCATATTCCAATATCTGTACGGCGAAGGCGGGAACGACACCTACGTTTACGGCAGGGCGTCCGGGCTGGTTTACATTCACTCCTCGGAGGGGAGCGGAACGGGGACGGCCGACCGGGTGGTGTTCACCGACCTGGACGTCGACGACGTGACGCTTGGGTGGCAGGACTATCGCGGTGACTATCCCGGCGAGGGTTTGGCCCTGATGATCCAGTGGTCGGACGCCCAAGGGTCCGGCCAGCTGCAGATCGCCAACGAAGGCCGCAATATCGAGGCCTTCCAATTCGCCGACGGGGCCGTCTTCACCGCCGAACAACTCCTGGCCAGGACCGGTGGATTCAATGCGAGCGTCGCGACGGCGCCGCCGTCCGCGGGGGTTCAGGGCGCGCTCGCCGAGGGGGAGGCCGGCTCGTCCGCGCACTGGGCGGATCCGGTCTGGAGCGATGACTTCCTCGACGCCCCGTCTGGCGCTTCGCGGGCCTTCGGCGGGGACGGACTGGCGAGGGACTCTGAAGACGACCGCCTGCACCACCAATCATTCGATCCCGGGCAAGTCGCCGTCAGGCACGGGCCTGGGCCGGAAGAACCAGGCGTCTTCGCCTCCCTTCCCGACGGACCCCTGGCGGCCGCGCGGATTCCTGCCGGCTGGGAGGACGGTTACGGCCTCGATTTCGAAGGCGCGATCCCGGGCGGGGCCCCTGCCTGGGTCGAGGCGCTCCTGTCGGCGCCCGTGGACGGATCAACCGCCCTCGACCCGCCCAAGCCGCCAGACGCCTGGCTCGACGTCTGGGTCTGACCGAGCGGTCCAGCCCGGTTCATCGCCGCGTCAGGCTACCTGCCGATGACGGACCTCCGGAAAGGCCTGCTTTGGCCGCCGCCGCCCAGCGCGTCGGCCCGGAGCCCCGAGATCGCGCTCCCGCGGGCCATCGACGCGTCAGCGTGCGCTTCGCGCCGGCGCTCAATCCGGCTATAGGCGCCGCCATGACCACGCTTCTCTACGGCCGTCCCCCGGCCGTCTTCGATCCGCCCGGCGCGGCGATCCAGCTCTCGCCCCTGATCCCCGGCTCAACGCCGCTCGAGGACGTGGGCGAAGGCTCGGCAGACTCGATCATGATCTACGCCCCGCCCGGCGTGCTGGAGCGGCGCTATACGCTGGCTCTGGCGCTCAGGGCGCTGAAGGTCGGCGGGCGGCTGGATGTGATGGCGGCAAAGGACAAGGGCGGGTCGCGGCTGAAAAAGGAGCTGGAAGGCTTCGGCGTCGAGGTCGGCGAGAGCGCCAAGGCGCATCACCGGCGCTGCGTGGTGATCCGGCCGGAGACGGCGACCGGACTGGACGCGGCCATCGAAGCGGGCGCGCCGCGTCTGGTCGACGGGCTGGACGCCTGGTCGCAGCCGGGCGTCTTCGCCTGGGACCGGATCGACGCGGGGTCGCTGCTGCTGGCCCAGGCCCTGCCGCCGCTCAAGGGCGCGGGGGCCGATCTGGGCTGCGGCTACGGGGCCCTGGCGACCGTGGTGCTGGCTTCGCCGGCCGTGACCTCGCTGCGGCTGGTCGATCTGGACCGGCGCGCCATCGAAGCGGCGCGGAAGAACGTCGCCGACCCGCGCGCGACCTTCGAATGGGCCGACGTGCGGACCCTCGACGATATCGGCGAGCTGAATTTCGTCGTCAGCAATCCGCCCTTCCATGACGGCGGCGCCGAGGACAAGCGGCTGGGCCAGGCCTTCATCCGCAAGGCCGCGGGCCTCCTGAAGAAGGGCGGCGTGCTGTGGGTGGTGGCCAACCGCCACCTGCCCTATGAGGCCGAGCTGAAGGACGCCTTCAAGCGCGTCGACATGATCGCCGACAGCGGGGGTTACAAGCTGTTCGAGGCGGTGAAGTGAACCCGCCCTCAAGCAGCCCGAAGGGCGATAGGGCAAACAAAAAGACCCCCACTTCGCGCGTGGACAAGCTGCTGGGCTCGATGGGCTATGGCTCGCGGACCGAGATGGCGCGGCTGGGCAAGGCGGGGGGGATCGTGCTGGACGGCGTCGATCTGACCGATGTGTCGAAGCGGATCGCGGTGACGCCGGACCTGCCGTCGCGGATGGAGATCGACGGGGAGCCGCTGGACCCGCCGCCGGGCCTGGTGATGATGCTGCACAAGCCGCTGGGCATGACCTGTTCGCGCAAGGAGGACGGGGCCCTGGTCTATGACGTCCTGCCCCCGCGCTGGCGGCGGCGCGATCCGGCCATCTCGACCATCGGCCGGCTGGACAAGCAGACCACGGGCCTGTTGCTGCTGACCGACGACGGCGACCTGCTGCACCGGGTGATTTCGCCCAAACGCCATGTGGCCAAGGTCTATCGCGCGACCCTGGCGCGGCCGCTGGTCGGGACCGAGGGCGATGTCTTCGCCGCCGGCGGTCTGGTGCTGGAGGGCGAGGACAAGCCGCTGTCGCCGGCGGTGCTGGAGGTGCTGACTCCGACCGAGGCGCGGCTGACGGTGACCGAGGGCCGCTATCATATGGTGCGGCGGATGTTCGCGGCGGTGGGCAATCACGTCGAGGGGCTGCATCGCGAACGGGTCGGCGGGCTGGCCCTGCCGGACGATCTGGCGCCGGGGGACTGGCGGCTGCTGGATCAGGATCAGATCGAGCGGATCTTCGCCTGACGGAACCGCGATCGGTCTGGGGCTCTATCGCTCCGCTTCCAGCGGAGACGGCATGACCGGGGCGACGATCAAGAGAGACCTGCGCACGGGGCGCTCGCTGTGGGCTGACAGCCCGGGGCTGGGCGTGCCCGTGCGGCCGCTGAAGGCGGCGATCTCGGTCGATGTGGCCGTCGTCGGCGCGGGCATCAGCGGCGCCTTCATGGCCCATGAACTGAGCCGGGATCATACGGTGGCGGTGCTGGACCGGCGGCCGCCGCTGACGGGATCGACCGTGGCCTCGACGGCCCTGCTGCAATGGGAGATCGACCTGCCGCTGACGGCGCTGGCCGAAAAGGTCGGGATGGCGAAGGCGAAGCGGGCGTATCTGCGGTCGCGCGCCGCCATCGACGACCTGAAGGCGATCGTGGCGCGGGAAAGGATCGTCTGCGGGCTGAAGGACAAGGCCACCCTCTATCTGGCGGGCGACGAATACGGCCACCGCGCCCTGGAGGACGAGGCGGCGGCGCGGGCGGCGATCGGTCTGGAGAGCGAATACGTCGGGCCGGCCGGGTTGCGCGAGCGGTTCGGGATCGAGCGCACGGGGGCCATCCGCAGCCGGGGCTCGGCCAGCGGCGATCCGGCGCGGCTGGCGGCGGGGCTGCTGCGCCGGGCGCAGGCGGCGGGGGCGAAGGTGTATTCGCGCGTCGAGGTGCTGCAGGCGGTCAGCGATCCGGACGGCGTGACCCTGCTGACCGACGCGGGCCATGCTGTGCGGGCGAAATCGGTGGTGTTCTGTTGCGGCTATGAATTTCCCAAGGGGGTGCCGACGCCGGGGGCGAAGGTGATCTCGACCTGGGCCATGGCGTCCAAGCCGCGCCAGCGCTGCCCGGCCTGGCTGCGCGAGACCCTGGTCTGGGAGGCGTCGGATCCATACCTCTATTTCCGCATGGGGGGCGACGGGCGGCTGATTGTCGGCGGCGAGGACGAGGCGTCGCCGGACGCCCATGCCGACACCGCCAAGCTGAAGCGCAAATGCGCGACCATCGCCGCCAAGCTGAAAGCCCTGCTGCCCGGTGTCGAGTTCGAGATCGACTACAGCTGGGCCGGGGCCTTCGGCGAGAGCGCCACCGGCCTGCCGTCGATCGCGCCGGTGCCGGACATGGACCACGCCTGGGCGGTGATGGGCTTCGGCGGCAACGGCATCACCTATTCGGTCATCGCCTCGCAGGTCGTGTCAGCGGCGATCCGGGGCGGGGCCGATCCGGACGCGGACCTGTACCGGCCTTGACCCCGCCCGGCGCCGGGCGCACCTGCGAGCGATGAGCGCCCACGCCAAGATCTGCGGCCTGACCACGCCGGACACCCTGGACGCGGCCCTGAGGGGCGGCGCAGCCTTCGTCGGGGCGGTGGTGTTCCCGAAAAGCCCCCGCCACATCGAACCGCTGCACGCGGCCACCCTGTTCGAGCGGGCGCGGGGCAGGGCGCGGATCGTGGCGGTGACGGTCGACGCCGACGACGCCCTGCTGACCGAAATCGCCCTGATCCTGAAGCCGGACCTGATCCAGCTGCACGGCCGTGAGACGCGCGAACAGGCGGAGCGGGTGCGCATGCTCACCGGGGCGGGGATCATCAAGGTGCTGCCGATCCGCACGCATGAGGATTTCGCGGAGGCGAACGACTGGGAGCCGTTCGTCGATCACCTGATGTTCGACGCCCGGCCGCCCGAGGGGTCGCACCTGCCGGGCGGGGTCGGGGCGAAGTTCGACTGGGCCCTGCTGGCCGACCGGGCCTTCCGTCACCCGTGGTTCGTGGCCGGCGGCCTGACCCCGGACAATGTGGCGCAGGCGATCCGGGTGTCAGGCGCGCCGCTGGTCGATGTCTCCTCTGGCGTCGAAAGCGCGCCGGGTGTTAAGGACCCGGCCCTGATCACGGCGTTCCTCGATACCGTCCGGGCCGCCTGATTTCCGCCGCTCCCCCGCGCGAGACAAGCCTGTGAACGCCATTATCCCGAACCAGTACGCCATGCCTGACGCCGAGGGCCGGTTCGGCCCCTATGGCGGGCGGTTCGTGGCCGAGACCCTGATGCCGCTGGTTCACGAGCTGAACGCGGCCTACGAGGCCGCGAAAGCGGATCCGACGTTCCAGGCCGAGCTGGACGGCTTCCTGACCGACTATGTCGGCCGGCCCAGCCCGCTGTATCTGGCCGAGCGTCTGACGGAGCACTACGGGGCGGCCGACATCTGGTTCAAGCGCGACGAGCTGAACCATACGGGCGCGCACAAGATCAACAACTGCATGGGCCAGATCTTGCTGGCCATGCGGATGGGCAAGACCCGGATCATCGCCGAGACCGGGGCCGGCCAGCACGGCGTGGCGACGGCGACCGTCTGCGCCCGCTTCGGCCTGCAATGCGTCGTCTATATGGGCGCGACCGACGTCGAGCGGCAGATGCCCAACGTCTTCCGCATGAAGCTGCTGGGGGCCGAGGTCGTGCCGGTGACGGCGGGCCGGGCGACCCTCAAGGACGCCATGAACGAGGCGATGCGGGACTGGGTGACCAATGTCGAGGACACCTACTACCTGATCGGCACGGCGGCCGGGCCGCACCCCTATCCGGCCATGGTGCGCGACTTCCAGTCGGTGATCGGGCGCGAGACCCGGGCCTCGATGCTGGCGCGGCGCGGCAAGCTGCCGGACGCCTGTGTGGCAGCCATCGGCGGCGGGTCCAATGCCATCGGCCTGTTCCATCCCTTCATCGAGGACGCCGGCGTGCGGCTGATCGGGGTCGAGGCGGCCGGGCGCGGGCTGGACGGTCCGGACCACGCGGCCTCGCTGCAGGGCGGGCGGCCCGGCGTGCTGCACGGCAACCGCACCTATCTGCTTCAGGACGACGACGGCCAGATCCTCGAGGGCCATTCGATCTCGGCCGGGCTCGACTATCCCGGCATCGGCCCCGAACACGCCTGGCTCAAGGACATCGGCCGCGCGGAGTATCGCGCCGCCACCGACGCCGAGGCGCTGGAGGCCTTCCAGCTGTGCTCGCGTCTGGAGGGGATCATCCCGGCCCTGGAGCCCAGCCACGCCCTCGCCCGGATCGGCGAAATCGCGAAGGAAGTGGGCAAGGGGGGCGATGTCGTGCTGAATATGTGCGGGCGGGGCGACAAGGACATTTTCGCCGTGGCGAAACACCTGGGCGTGGAGTTGTAGACTATGAAGATCGTGATGATGGCCGCCGCGGCGGCCCTGCTGGCGACGCCGGCCATGGCGCAGGATGCGGCCTCGCCGGAGAACCTGGTGCTGCCGGGCGCGACCCTCGCCCCCGATTGCGGCAATCTGTACGGCCTCGCCGGTCGCGCCTTCTGCGTCAGCGCGCCGCTGGCGGGGATCGGGGCTCTCGCCGACGCCTATGTCGCCGACCTGCAGTCCAAAGGCTGGATTCCGGCGGGCGGCGAGGACAACCGCGTCGTCTTCGTGCGCCGCCGTGACACGGGCGGCTGCGACGGACTGCAGATGCAGGCCTTCTATGACACCTCGCGGCCCGCGGGCCCGGACGCGATCGGCTATCTCGGCTTCGGCCCGATTCCCGGCAACGTCTGCTCGGACCAGCCGGCCGCGGCGCCGACGCCCGCTCCGGCGCAATGACCACAGCGCGTATCGACGCCCGCTTCGCCGCCCTGAGGGCCGCGGGAAGGGCCGGTTTCGTGGCCTATGTCATGGCCGGCGATCCGACGCGGGACGAGGCCCTGCAGATCCTGCGCGGCCTGCCCGCCGCCGGCGCCGACCTGATCGAGCTGGGCTTTCCCTTTTCCGATCCGATGGCCGAGGGCCCGCCGATCCAGCGCGCCGCCCTGCGCGGCCTGAAGGCGGGGCTGACGCTGAAGGGGACGCTGGCGCTGGCCGCGGACTTCCGCGCCGGGGACGCTGATACGCCGGTGATCCTGATGGGCTATCTCAATCCCATCGAGAGCTACGGCTACGACGCCTTCGCTCGCGACGCGGCGGCGGCGGGGGTCGACGGGGTGATCGTGGTCGATTGCCCGCCGGAAGAGGCCGGGCCGTTGTCCGACGCCCTGGACGCGACGTCGGTGTCGCTGATCCGGCTGGCCACGCCGACCTCGGACGATGCGCGGCTGAAGATCATCGCCGAACGCACCTCGGGCTTCGTCTACTATGTCTCGGTGGCGGGCGTGACCGGGGTCAAGGAGGCCCAGACCCTGTCCGTCGCACCGGCGGTGGAGCGGGTGCGCAGGGCCTCGGGACTGCCGGTGGCGGTCGGCTTCGGCGTCAAGACGCCGGAACGGGCCGCGGAAATCGCCCGGGTCGCGGACGCCGTGGTCGCCGGCTCGGTGCTGGTGGACGAGGTGGCGGCGGCGCTCGAGGCGAACGAACCGCCCGTCCCGCGCGTTCTGGCCAGGGTGAAGGCCCTCGCGGACGCGGTCCGGGGTGCGCGGGTCGCGGAAACGGTCTAAAGCGCGCCCATGGCTGACAAGAACCCTCCCAAACCCCAGGAAAAGCGTGGCGGCTGGCTGAGCCGTTTCGCGCCCGGCGTTCGCAAGATCGTCAGCCGGCGCGACACGCCCGACAATCTGTGGGTCAAGGACCCCGATTCCGGCGAGATGCTGTACCGCCCGGATCTGGAGGCCAGCCTGTGGGTCACGCCCTCGGGCCGGCATATGCGCATCGACGCCCCGACCCGGCTGCGCGCCACCTTCGACGACGGGGACTATGAGCCCATCGACACACCGGACGTGCCCGAGGACCCGCTGAAATTCTCGGACGGCAAGCCCTACAAGGATCGTCTGATCGCCGCGCGCAAGGCGGCGGGCCGCAAGGACACCATGGCCATCGGCTTCGGCGCGCTGGACGGGACCGAGGCGGTCGTCATCGTCCAGGACTTCACCTTCATGGGCGGATCGCTGGGCATGGCCGCGGGCGAGGCCTTCATCGCCGCCGCCCGCGCCGCCATCGAGCGCGGCGTGCCCCTGGTCTGTTTCACCGCCGCCGGCGGGGCGCGGATGCAGGAAGGCGCCCTCAGCCTGATGCAAATGGCCCGCACCACCCTGGCGATCCAGGAGCTGAAGGCGGCGCAGCTGCCCTTCGTCGTGGTGTTGACCGATCCAACCACCGGCGGTGTCACCGCCAGCTACGCCATGCTCGGCGACGTGCATCTGGCCGAGCCCGGAGCCCTGATCGGCTTCGCCGGACCGCGCGTGATCGAGGCGACCATCCGCGAGAAGCTCCCCCCCGGCTTCCAGCGCGCCGAATATCTGCAGGAGAAGGGCATGGTCGACCGCGTCGTCGCCCGCGCCGACCTGCCGGTCGTCCTGGGCCAGATCCTGTCGATGCTGATGGGCGGGAAGCGCCGGGCGGCGTAGCCTCGGCCCGATGGACCCGATCTCCGAACGCCTCCGCGCGCGGCATCCGCAGCGCATCGACCTGTCGCTGGAGCGGATGCGCGTCCTGTGCGCCGGCCTGGGCGATCCACAGAACCGGCTGCCGCCCGTCGTCCATGTCGCCGGCACCAACGGCAAGGGCTCGACCGTCGCCTTCATCCGCGCCATCGCCGAGGCGGCGGGCCTCAAGGTCCACGCCTATACCTCGCCCCATCTGGTGCGGTTCAACGAGCGGATTCGGCTGGCCGGCAAGCTGATCGAGGACGCGCCCCTCAACGCCATCCTCGACCGCATCGAGGCCGTGGGCAGCGAGGCGACGGTGTTCGAGAGCACCACCGCCGCCGCCTTCGTGGCCATGAGCGAGACCCCGGCCGATCTGGCCATCGTCGAGGTCGGCCTCGGCGGGGTGCTGGACGCCACAAACGTCATCGAACGGCCGCTGCTCAGCGTCATCGCCCCGGTCGATCTCGACCACGCCGAATTCCTCGGCGACAGCCTGTACGGCGTGGCGGTGGAGAAGGCAGGCATTCTGAAGGTCGGCGCCCGCGGTTTGATCGCCCGCCAGCCCGAGGCGGCGATGGCCGCGATCGAGGCGGCGGCCCGGGCCGTCCATGCGCCCCTGACCGTCATGGGCGTCGATTTCGACGCCTGGGCCGAGCGGGGCGGCATGGCCTATCAGGATCAGGAGCGATTTCTGGATCTGCCGGCCCCGGCCCTGGCCGGGCCGCACCAGATCGACAACGCCGGCCTGGCGGTCGCCGTCGCCCTGGAGCTGGACCTGCCGGAGGCGGCCATCGCCCAAGGCCTGCGCGCGGTGCGCTGGCCGGCGCGGATGCAGCGGCTGACCGCGGGGCCCTATGGCGAGGCCGCCCGGGCGGCGGACGCCGAGCTGTGGCTGGACGGCGGGCACAATCCGCATGCGGGGGCGGCGCTGGCCCTGGCCCTGGCGGAACGCCAGGCGAAGGTCCCGCGCCCCCTGGCCCTGATCGTCGGCATGCTGGCCAACAAGGACGCCGGAGGTTTCTTCGAGGCGCTCAGCCAGTCCGGCGCCGCGGTCTTCACCGTCCCGTTCGAGGGGGCCGCGGCCGCGCCGGAAGCCCTGGCGGCGGTGGCGCGCGGTCATGGGCTCGGCGCGACGACCTGCGTCTCGGTTCAGGAGGCGCTGACGCGCGCCCTGCGGCTCGGCGCCGGCCGGGTCGCGATCTGCGGGTCATTGTATCTGGCGGGCGAGGTTCTGGCCGCCGCGCGCGAGACCTGGCCGGACTGAGCCGGCCGGCCGGACGCCTCAGTTCGGGCCGAGGCCCGAAGTCCGCGGCCTGGAGCTGATGCCTCCGCCGGGCAGCTGCACCCTTTGCGTGGCGCTGAGGAACTCCCGGGTCTGCTGCGACTGGAAGCCGGCGCGCGGGATGTCGCGGCAGACGCGCTGCTGCATGTTAACCGGTGGCCCGTTCCAGACGACAGACCCGCCGGGTGTCGCCCTCCGGTCCTTCCGGGGCGTCGGCGGGCCGGGCCTCGGCGGGCGGCGGCGTTCCGGCGATCACAGCCACCTGACCTCCGTCCAGGAGCAGTACGGCGGCGAGCAGGGCGGCGGTCACCATGGGTCTTGCTCCAGTGATCTGTTCAGCCGTTCGGGCCGCCCGGCGTCGCGGCCGCGCCCTCGTCCGGGAAGCGGATCCGCTGCATCGAGCGCATGAATTCCCGGGTCTGCTGATCCTGGACCCCGGCCCGCGGAATATCCCGGCAGACGCGCTGCTGCATGTTCGACCCCGTGGCGCGCTCCAGCCGGCAGACCCGGCGGGTGTCGCCCTCAGGTCCGGGGGAGGCGCTGGACGGTGACTTCCGCGGGGGCGGGGGTCCCGGCGATGACGGCGACCTGGCCTCCGTCAAGCAGCAGGGCGGCGGCGAACAAGGCGGCGGTCAGCATGTTGACGCTCCAGCATCCATTGGGACGCCGGGAGAAGAACACCGATCACCGGATTGGGCAAGTTACGGTCGCGACAGGCCGAAATGGCTCAGGCGGCGGCATGGCCGATGCCGGCTTCGGCCAGCCATTCGACGATCTTGCCCTTGGGCATGGCGCCGACCTTCATCGAGGCCATCTGCCCGTCCTTGAACAGCATCAGGGTCGGGATGCCCTTCACGCCCAGCTTCGACGGGATCATCGGGCTGTCGTCGATGTTGACCTTGGCGATCACCACCTGACCGGCCAGTTCATCGGCGATCTGCTCCAGCGCGGGGCCGATCTGTTTGCAGGGGCCGCACCATTCGGCCCAGAAGTCGACCAGAACGGGGACGGACGCCTTCAGAACGTCGGCTTCGAAACTCTCGTCGGTGACCTTGACGGTGGCCATGGGGAAACTCTCCAGATCGGCCGGTCATCATGAGGTGATTCCGGCGCTTCGACAGCCGATGTGGGGCGCCGGCCCCCGCAAATCAACGCATGGCGCGCTCACCCGGTCAGGGCGGCGTCCATCAGCGCCTGCGGAACCGCCATCAACAGGGGCCCGTCGGTCCAGACCAGGGCCGCCTCGACGGTGCGGTCCGGATAGAGATCGCGCAGGATCGCGACATAGACGGCGAGCTGCAGCACATAGGCCGGGTCGGCGTCCTCGATCCGGGCGGGGGCGGGGCGGTTGGTCTTGTAGTCGATCACCAGCACCCGGTCGGGCGTGACCACCAGCCGGTCCATCCGTCCCGATACGGCCGTCGTCGCAACCGATCCGGTCAGGGCGACCTCGGGCCGGGAGCCGACCCCGAACACCGGCGCGAAACGCGCGTCGTCCAGCACGGCGAAGGCCGCGGCGATCATCTCGGACCGCTGGTTCTCATCAAGGTCCCGCTCACGGGACAACATCCGGACCGCCGCCTCCGGACGTTCGGCGGCGGGAATATCGGGCAACCGTTCCAGCAGCCGATGGATCAGGTCGCCGCGCCGGAACCGCCCGAGGGGCGCACCCGGCCCGCCTGCGGTCGCCAGCGGCGAGGGGGCGGGCGTGCGCACGGTCTCATCCATGCGGGAGGGGGCGGCGAGGCGGCTCGCGTCTTCACGCGCCGGCTCCGCTGTCAGCCAGCCGGGCGAAGGCTCCGCGGCGACGGCATCCGCCGCCCGCCTTGCGAGGCGCGCCGGATCGGCGCCGAAACGCCGGGCGGGTCCGGAGGCGGTTTCGACGTCACGCACGCCCTCCATCGAAGCGAAGGCGTCATGGACCGGGCCCCACCAGGCGCGGGCGTTCTCGATCTTGCGGTTCGAGGCGATGCGCCCGCCGATGATCAGTCGGTCGCGTGCGCGGGTCAGGCCGACATAGAGCAGGCGCAGCGACTCCTCCTCATTGCGCAGCTTGCGCAGTTCGCGGGCCTCGGCGGAGACGTCGCAATCCCGTTCGCCCGAGCCGCACCACAGGAAGCCGCCGTCGGCGGTCTCGAGCAGGGGGTCGCCCTTGGGTTCGGAGAAGATGGTGTCGGGCAGGATGACGATGGGCGCCTCCAGTCCCTTGGACGAGTGGGCGGTCATGACCCGCACCTCGCCGCGCGGCTCATCCATCTCGCGCTTGACCGTCTGGTTGATGGCGGCGAGGTCGGCGCAGAACCGCTCCAGATCCGTGACCCCCCGGCCCTCCGCCGCCCGCGCCTGATCGAGGAAGGCGTCGAGCGCATCGGCCGCCTCGCCGCCCAGCCGGGTCATGAAGCGCTGGCGCACCGTCAGGCCGCGCGCGTCGCGGCGGTTCAACAGCCGGGCATAGAGGTCGAACGGCGCGCGGACCTTCGCCTCGGCCCGGAACCAGCGGAGCAGGATGCGCGCCGCCGTCCATTCGGGTCGTTCGTCCGCACGGGCCTTGAGAGCGCGCCACAGAACGCCCTGTCGGCCCTGGGCCAGATCAAACAGACCCTGCTCGTCGATATCGCACAGGGGGCTGCGGAGCACGCCGGCCAGGGTGAGGTCGTCCTCGGGGTAGAGGGCGGCCCGACCGAGGGCCAGAAGGTCCTCGAACACCGGATGCTCGGCCAGCTTCAACCGGTCGGCGCCCGCGACCGGGACGCCCGACCGTTTCAGGGCGCGCAGGATCTCCTCGAACATCGGGCCGCGCTTCTTGACGAGGATCAGCACATCGCCCCAGTCGGCGGGCCGCCATGCGGTCCGGTCTTCAGAGCGTTTGGCGTGGACGGCCTCGCCCGTTTCGACAATGGCGCGGACCTCCGCGACGATCCGCTCCGCCACGCGCCGCCGGGCCCCGTGCGAGGACCCTGCGTCCAGCGGGTCGTCCCAGGCGCGGCGATCCTCGGCGGGGTCGTCCTTCTCCTCGGGCCACAGATCCACCGTCCCCGGGCCGTCGGCGCGGCCGGCGGTGTGGCGCACCACGACATCGGCCCGGTCGCCGATCTCGCCCCGGCCGGGACTGAGCGCGCGGGCGTGGTCGGGAACCGCGAACACCCTGTCGACGAACGCCAGCACCTCGGGCGTCGACCGCCAGGACTGCAGCAGTTCGACCGTCTCGAACGATCGCCCGGCCGCCATGGCGAGGCGGTGATAGGTCTGGCTTTCGGCCAGCAGACGTTCCGGCGCCGCGCCCTGGAAGGAGAAGATCGACTGTTTCTCATCGCCGACGACGAAGATGGTCCGCTCGCGACCGTCTTCGCGCGCGCCGGCCCCGGCGAAGAATTCCTCGGTCAGGGCGCGGGCGATGGCCCACTGCTCGGGCGAGGTGTCCTGGGCCTCGTCGATCAGCAGGTGATCGACCCCGCCGTCCAGCTTGTACAATACCCAGGCCGCGCCGGGGCCGTCGGTCAGCAGGGCTCGGGCCCGGACGATCAGGTCGGCGAAATCCAGCGCGCCCGTCGCGGTCTTGGCCGCCGCATAGGCCTGGGCGTAGGTCCCGGCCAGCGTCAGGGCGTGGGTGGTCTCCGCCGCCACATGGGCGGCGCGCAGCCGCTGGGCCGCCTCGACCACGCGCGCCTGTTGCTCCCCCAGCCAGTCGCACAGGCCGGGCTCGGCCCTGGCGGCGGCGCTCCTGGCGCACCAGGTCGCCGGCGTCCCCTTTTGCGTGAGGAGAAGGGCCTGAAGGTCGCCAAAACCGGCGGTTCCGGACCGGACGCTCTCGACGAAGACGCGGATTTCGCGCGCCCGGTCCCTGTCCCCGGCCGCTTTTGCGCGATCCAGCGCGTCCGCGGCCCACAGCCAGCGGCTCGTATCGATCGCGGCGGGATCGGCCGCCGCGGCCTCGATCGTTTCGGCGTCGGCTTCCGCGGCGTCTGCGAAACCCACCGAGCGGGCGACGAAATCGGCCAGGCCGCCCTCGCTTTCGGCGTGTTCGACATAGGCGCCGAGGGCGGCCCGTTTCGCTTCGAACACCCCGAACATGGCTTCGAACGCCTCGTGATGCAGCGTCTCGCTCATGGCCGCATAGGCGTCGGTCAGGGCGGGGTAGGCCCCGCTGAGCGAGGCGTGGGCCAGGGCCTCCCGGGCGATGGCCGAGACGGCCGCGGCCTCGGCGTCGTCGATGACCCGGAAGCCCGGCGACACGCCCGCCTCGATCGGGAAGCGGCGCAGCAACTGCTCGCAGAAGGCGTGGATGGTCTGGATCTTCAGCCCGCCGGGTGTCTCGAGGGCGCGGGCGAACAGAGCGCGGGCGCGCGACAGGCCGAGGCGGTCGTAGGCTTCCGGGTCGCGCGCCTCGAGCTTGCCGAGGTCCTTGCGCAGGTCCTCGTCGGTGGCCACGGCCCAGGCGCCGAGACGCTGGTAAAGGCGGCGCTGCATCTCGGCGGCGGCCGCCTTGGTGAAGGTCAGGCACAGGATGGCGTCGGGCTTCGAACCATCCAGCAGCAGCCGGGCGACCCGGTCGACGAGGGTCGTGGTCTTGCCCGAGCCGGCGTTGGCCATGACGAAGGCGTTGATGGCCGGATCAGCGGCGCGGGCCTGGGGCGAGATCAGAGGGACGACGGTCATTCGCCGCCCTCCGCTTCATCCGCCACCGACCATTCGCGCACCCGGGCCAGGTGGTCGTAGTCCGAGAAGGCGCGCTGGGCGAACTGGGGGGCGGCGCGCGAGATATACGCCTGGCCGGGCTTCTCATAGGTGGCGATCAGCCGGTTGAGCCCTTCCAGCGCCTCATCGACGGTGACGGCGATCGGCTGGGCGTCCTTTTTCTGGGCGTCGCCGCTGCGGTCGACATCGGTCGCCGGCGGGCGGCGTCCCGTCACCGTGACATAGAGCAGTCGGCCCGGTTCCGGCGTCCCGAGCCCGGGGAAGCCGCCCGCGCGGGCGATGGCCGCGGTCAGGGACAGCTGGGGCGAAAACCCGGTCCTGACCTGTTTCCAGCTGGGCGCGGCCCCGGTCTTGAAGTCCATCACCGTCAGCCTGCCGTCATGCAGCTCCAGCCGGTCGGCCCGGGCGCTGAGGCGGAACGGCTCGCGCGGGGCGTCGATCTCCATGACGCCGCGCTGTTCGATCAGGATGGCGGCGCCGTCGGCCCGCCGCTGGGTCTCGAAACCGACCGCCCAGTCGGCGACATTGCGGGCCAGAACCACCTCGCGGGCCAGGGCGGCGTCGGGCATGCCGCCGTCGCGCAGCTGTTCCAGATAGAGGTCGACGAAGGTCCGGGCGGCTTCGGACAGGTCCAGCGCCGGCCAGGCCACGGCGAACTGCTCCAGCGCCGCATGGATGGCGGTGCCGCGGAGGCGCGCGTCGACACGCTCGTCGGGACGGGGCAGCGCCTCCAGCCCCAGAATGAAGCGGGCGTAGGTGGCGTAGGGATCGCGCACCCACTCCTCGATCCGCGTCACCGAAAGGCGGCGCGGACGCAGGGACACGGGCGGGGTCGGCGCCGGGCGCGGGGCGGGCATGATGGCCGGCGGCGGCGCCGGGTCGGCGGCGTCCAGCGCCCGGGCCATGGCCAGGACCTCGGGGCGGCCGGGCAGGGTATGTCCCGCGCCGCCGACCAGGGTCTCCAGCCGCCACAGCCAGCGGGACTTGACCGAAGGCTGACCGCCGCGCCGCTCGGTGTGCAGCAGTATGACCTCGGGGGCGCAGGCGGACTGGGCGAAGTCATGGGCGGACAGGCCGATGCGGCGCTCGGGCGGGGGCAGGCCCAAGGTCTTGCGCATCGGGCGCGACAGGAAGGGATCGATCGGGGCGCCGCGCGGCCAGACGCCCTCCTCCATGCCGGCCAGGATCATCCGGTCGGCCCTCGCCAGCCGGGCCTCGATGGCGCCGAGAATGAACAGGCGCGGATGGGCCGCGCCGCCGGTGCGCACTACCTCGGCGGTCACCAGGCCCGAGATCAGTCGGGCGAAATCGGGGCCGGACAGGGGCTCCAGCCCCGTCCCGTCGGTGATCAGGCCGGACAGCATCCGGGCCGCCGCCTCGCCTTCGGTCCCGCGCCAGGCCGCGTCCGTCGCGCCGGCGTCGTCCCGGGTCATCCGCTCCAGCGCCTGAACCAGGGCCGTGGCGGCGGCATCGACCGGCGCGGGGCCGGCGGCGAACAGCGCCAGCCACGGATCCAGCGCC
>NZ_BSOY01000055.1 GCF_030160755.1 Brevundimonas denitrificans
CGGACCCTGGCCGAGGCCCGGCTGGGCGAGCTGGACCGGCGGATCGCGGAACTCGAGACGGCGCGGGCGGCGCTGCGGCGGCTGGCGACGGCGTGCGCGGGCGGCGGGAAAGGGCCGTGCCCGATCCTGGAGGCGTTCGAGGGGTGATCCGGTCGGGCGCGGGGCGGACACTCAGGCTTTGCCCTGGGCCTGCCTCGGCGGTTCAACGGGCTTCGGTTTCGCCCCGGCGCACCAGACCGGCCAGAAGGGCCGCCAGGCCTTCGCCGTCGCCGGCATCCAACAGGGCCGTCACCTCGGCCTCCAGAAGGGTCAGGTCGATCCGCGCCATGCTCCAGCCCGTGACCAGCCGCCCCGCCGCCGGTCCCCGGGCGAGCACCCTCAGATCCGTATGGCGCAGGTCGCTCCGCAACCGCTCCAGCAGGCTGTCCAGCGACTCAGTCGGCCCCTCCAGCAACTGAACATAGGTCCGCCCCGTGTAGCCGAGAGCGCCGGTGATGCCCCACCGCGCATTCCACGCCTGCGCCACGGGCAGAATGTCTTCGAGCGCTGTCATGGGGGCGGGATGAACGACCCGGCTGCGATAGACGAGACGCTCTATCGAACTGTTCGTCATGTCCTCTCCGGCAGCCTTTGTGGCCACGCTTTCGATACCCTTCAATAAATCCGTTTGCTGACGATGCCAATTGACGTCGGGGATCAAGCGCGGGGCATGTGCGGCCCCACCTTCTTCTCCAGCAGGGCCACCAGTTCCGGCTGCATGAAGGCGTAGTCGTCGGGGATGTCGAGGCAGATGACGCGGGCGCGCTTCAGGTGCGGTTTGAAGCGGCGCTGGAGTTTGGCGCGGTGACCGCGCTCCATGACGAAGATGATGTCGGCCCATTCCACCAGTTCGGCGGAGCACGGCTCCTCCGCATCGGGCGCCAGGCCGGCGGAGGCGGTCTCGACGCCGGGCCGGGACGCGAACACCTGCTCGGCCGTGGGGGAGCGGAGGCGGTTGCGGGCGCAGAGGAAGAGGAGGTTGGTCAGCGGATCCTAAAGCGGAATATTATCGTGCTTCTTCCACGGGTTCTCCTGCTGCTTGTTCTTCAGCGTCCGTAGCGCCCGGATCAGTCTGCGCCGCGTCCCGTGCGGCATGATCACGTCGTCGATATAGCCGAGGCCCGCCGCCACGAAGGGGTTGGCGAAGCGGGCCTTGTACTCGGCCTCGCGCGCCGCCAGGGCCTCCGGGTCGCCGGCCTCCTTGCGGAAGATGATCTCGACGGCGCCCTTGGCGCCCATGACCGCGATCTCGGCCGAGGGCCAGGCGTAGTTGACGTCGCCGCGCAGGTGTTTGGAGCTCATCACATCATAGGCGCCGCCATAGGCCTTGCGGGTGATGACGGTCAGCTTGGGCACGGTGGCCTCGGCATAGGCGAACAGCAGTTTGGCGCCGTGTTTGATCAGGCCGCCGTATTCCTGGCGCGTGCCGGGCATGAAGCCGGGCACGTCGACGAAGGTCACCAGCGGGATGTCGAAGGCGTCGCAGAAGCGCACGAAGCGCGCGGCCTTGCGGCTGGAGTCGATGTCCAGCACCCCGGCCAGGACCTGGGGCTGGTTGGCGACGACGCCGACGGTCTGGCCGTCGAGGCGGCCGAAGCCGGTGACGATGTTCCTGGCGAAATCCGGGGCGATCTCGAAGAATTCGGCCTCGTCGACCGTCTTCAGGATCAGCTCCTTGATGTCATAGGGCTGGTTCGGATTGGCGGGCACGAGAGTGTCGAGCGACGCCTCGTCGCGCTCGGGGTCGTCGTAGCTGTCGCGGACCGGGGGTTTTTCGCGGTTCGACAGGGGCAGGAAGCCGATCAGGCGGCGGACCTCGCTGAGCGCTTCCAGATCGTTCTCGAAGGCGCCGTCGGCGACGCCGGACTTCTGCGAATGGACGCGGGCGCCGCCGAGGTCCTCGTGGGTGACCACCTCATTGGTGACGGTCCTCACCACATCGGGGCCGGTCACGTACATGTAGGAGGTGTCCTTCACCATGAAGATGAAGTCGGTGATGGCGGGGGAATAGACGTCGCCGCCGGCGCAGGGGCCCATGATGACGCTGATCTGGGGGATGACGCCCGAGGCCAGGGTGTTCTGCAGGAAGATGTCGGCGTAGCCGGCGAGCGACTCGACGCCCTCCTGGATGCGGGCCCCGCCGGCGTCGAACAGGCCGATGATCGGGGCGCCGTTGGTCAGGGCCATGGTCTGGATCTTGACGATCTTGGCTGCGTGCGCGCCCGAAAGAGAGCCGCCGAAGACGGTGAAATCCTTGGAGAAGACATAGACCAGACGGCCGCCGATGGTGCCGCGGCCGGTGACCACGCCGTCGCCGGGGATGCGCTGGGTCTCCATGCCGAAGTCGTGCGAGCGGTGCTCGACGAACATGTCGGTTTCCTCGAACGAGCCCTCGTCGAGCAGGACGTCGATGCGTTCGCGGGCGGTCAGCTTGCCCTTGGCGTGCTGGCTGGCGATGCGTTTCTCGCCGCCGCCGAGGCGGGCGCCGGCGCGGCGGGCTTCGAGCTGTTCGAGGATGGTGTTCATGCGGCGTCTCCTTGAGCGGGAGGCTTAAGGAGACGCGCGTGCGGTGGCAAGCGGGCGGGCCCGGCTAGGCGCCCGCTGCACCCTTGCGGCGCGGCCGCTGTCTGGCGGAAATCGACTTGATCACCGTGCGACCCGCGCCGTCCGTCGCCAGCGGCGGCTCGGACCGGTCAAGCGCCAGACGCAGGAGCGTGGCGACCGCCGGTTCCTCGAGCGTGCCGGGTCCGGCAAGCCGGACGTAGCGGCCTTGCCGGCCCTCCCCCGTCAGGACGCCGTCGGGATCGGGCAAGCTCGCGCCGTGGATGAAGTAGAGCGCCGGGCCACGCGGCGTCACGGCCAGGGAGACGATGGCCTCGGAGGTGCGTTCGCGCGGCGCATAGCCGATGGCGAGGGCGTTGTAGTTGTCATAGACCAGCTCGTTCGCCGTCGGCATCCGCGCGCGCAGGGCCGCGCGACAGGCGCGCGCCCGTTCCGCGACCTCGGGATCAAATCGCTCGATGAAGCCGTCGAGCTGACGCTCGGTCGCTTCGGGATCGTCAGGCGATGCGGGCGTGGTCATCGTCGCCTCCTGATTGACACTCTAGGCCCGCGGCCGCCCGACCGGAAGACCGGTCCGCTAGCCAGAGAACCCCTGCCCCAGCGGCGTCGGGGCCGTCATGGCGGCGAGGCGGGTCAGTTCGGCGACATGGGCGGCGAAGGCCTCGCGGCCGGCGGGGGTGAGGGCCAGCCAGGTGCGCTGGCGGCCGGCGTGGGCCTGTTTGCGCAGCTTGATATAGCTGGCCTCCTCCAGCTGTTTCAGGTGCTTGGACAGCACCGAGTCCGAGACGGCGATGGCGTCGCGCACCATGGCGAACTCGGCCTCGTCCGCGGCCGACAGGATGGCGCAGATCTGCAGCCGGCCGGGGGCGTGGATGACGGGGTCGAAGCGCGGGACGCGGTTCATTCGCCCGTCCCCATCTCCGCCCGGTAGACGCGCCGCCAGACCCGCGAGCCGACCAGGGCGAGGACGAAGGCGATCCCCGCGGCGACGGCGACGATCAGGGCGACCGGAACATCCGACGCCGTGCGCCTCAGATAGACGATCCCCAGCATGACGGCGGCGAAGACCAGCCCCATGGCGATCGCGACCCAGCGGGCCCGGCGCGGCGAGACGCCCGTGATGCGCAGACCGGTGCGGCGGCTCTCGTGCTGGAAGATCACCGCCAGGGCGAGCACGCCGAAGGTGCTGGCGAAGACATTGAACGGTATCTCAAGCGCCTGGCCCCCGACCATGCCGGCCATGATGGCGGCGTAGGTCAGATCGTAACGCCAGCCGCCGGTGGCGACCCGGTCGTGTACGGCCCGGCGCGAGCGGGCGATGGCCTCAAGGGCCTCGGCGGGGGTCGGGTCTTCAGACATGGACAATCCTCACTTTCTGTTCTGGAAAGTGACTCCGACTTTCCAGATCGTCAAGTGAAAACTTTCCGTCTTGGAAAGTTAGCTCAGGGCGCGGAACCAGCGGTCGAGCAGCACCGCCTCGGCGCGGCGGGCGGCGGTGCGTTCGGCGGCCTCGGCGTCGACGCCCCACTGGCGTTCCTGGAAGGCCTCGTCGAGGCGGCTGAGGTCGAAGGCGGCCTCACCCGACAGCAGGCCGCGCTGAAGCGCCAGGGCCAGGACCGCCGAGCCCAGCAGGGGCGCGGCCATGGCCAGGCCGGTCAGGGCGAAATCGTCGAGCCGCAGGGCGAGGTCGCGAACGCGGGCGATGGCGGCAGGGTCCTGGGCCCGATGGCGGATGCCCTCGGCCGGTTCGAGGACGACGCCCAGCTCGATCGCCGCCCAGTCGCGCCACGGCGTCCACTCGCGGGCCTGTTCGACGGCCAGCGAGGTCGGATGGTCGGCGAGGTAGCAGAGCAGGTCCGAGCCGGCGAAGGCGGCGATCTCCTCGGCCACCGCCTCGCGCACCTGGCTGACGCGGTCGATGGCGGTCGAGGCCAGGCGGGTGGCGGGCATGGTCGCGGGGTCGATGAACTCGCCCTGGGCGGCCCATTCCCCGGCCGCCAGACGCGCGGCGGCCTCGGTCGGCAGGCGCAGCGGGGCGTGGGCGGGTGTCTTCGGCGTGCGGCCGTCCAGCGTGACGGCCCAACCCCCCTCGCCTTCCGCCACGTCCACAGCTTTCCAGAAGCGTTTCAACCGCTCCTCGGACTCGCGGAAGCCCTTGCGGGCGGCGACGTTGGGATCGAGGGGCGGGATATGGCTCATGTCGGTCTCAGGCGGCGCGGGTCAGTTCGGCGAAGCCGTCCAGCACCACGGTCAGTTCGGCGAAGGATCGGGCGACGTGGCGCGCGCCGGCGGCCTGCTGCTCCTCGACGGTATGGAAGCCCCAGGCGACGCCCAGCGGCAGGACCCCGGCGTTGATGGCCATCTGGATGTCATGGGCGGTGTCGCCGATCATCAGGGTGGTGGCCGGACAGGCGTCGCACGCGGCCATGGCGGCGTGAAGCATGGCCGGATCGGGCTTGCCCGGGCCGTCCTCGGCGCAGTGGGAGGAAATGAACAGGTCGGCCCAGCCCTCGCGGGCCAGGTTGCGGGCCACGCCGCGGCGGGACTGGCCGGTGGCCAGCGCCAGGCGCCAGCCGTCGCGGTGCAGGCGGCGCAGGGTCTCCATGGCGCCCGGATAGAGCGGCTCATGGAAGTCGGGATCGCTGTTCATGCGCAGGAAGACCGCCTTGAAGGCCTCCACGAAGCGGGCGAGGTCGGCGTCGTTCAGATGCGGCTCGAGCTCGCGCAGGGCCACCGGCAGGGACAGGCCCACGATCCTGCGGACGCGGTCGTATTCGGGCTCGGGCAGGCCCAGGGCGCGCGACGCCTCGGTCGCCGCCTCGAAGATCGAGGCGCGGCTGTCGACGAGGGTGCCGTCGATATCGAACACGGCGAGGGGTCTCATCGCTGGCGGCGCACCCCTTCGAACGGATCGCTCTCGTTCCCTTCCGCCTCCTCAAAGCCGAAATGGGCGAAGCCGGCCTTCATTTCAGGGCTCAGCGGGGCCTCGACCACCAGCATGCCGCCCGACGGATGCTCCAGCTCGATGCGGCGGGCGTGGAGCTGCAGTTTCAGCGGGCCGGAGAGCTCTTTCGATTTCTCGTCCCCGTATTTGGGATCGCCGAGGATCGGATGGCCGATGCCGGCCATGTGGGCGCGCAGCTGGTGCGTCCGGCCTGTGAAGGGCCGCAGGGCCATCCATGAGGCGCGGTGAGCGGCGCGGCTGATGGTGGCGAAGGCGGTTTCGGCCGGCTCGGCGCGCGGGTCCTTCCGGTCGGCGGGCCGCATCATCTCGAAGTCGTTGATGCCGGTCTTCTTCAGCGGCATGTCGATCTGGCCGGCGGCGGGCTTGGGATTGCCGATGACGATGGCCCAGTAGGTCTTCTTGGCCTGACGCCGGGCGAAGGCGCCGGCCAGCCGCTTGGCCGCCTCCGGCCCCTTGCCGAGCAGCAGCACGCCCGAGGTGTCGCGGTCGAGGCGGTGGACCAGACGCGGGCGGTCCATCCCCTCCCCCCAGGCCGACAGCAGGCGGTCGACGTGGCGGCTGGTCTTGGTGCCGCCCTGGACGGCGAGGCCGTGGGGCTTGTTGATGGCGATGACCATGTCGTCCTCGTAGAGGACCAGCGACTTGGCGAATTTGATGTCCTGGGCGCTGAGGGTGTGGACGTCGCCGGCCTGGCGCGAGGTGTCGTCGGGGATCGGCGGCACGCGCACGGCGGCGCCGGCGGTCAGCCGGCCTTCGGGCTTGATGCGGGCTCCGTCGACGCGGATCTGGCCGCTGCGGGCCATCTTCTGCACCTGGATGTTGGACAGGTGGGGCCAGCGCCGACGGAACCAGCGGTCGAGGCGAATGCCGTCCTCGGCCTCGGCGACATAGAGGGTCTGGACCTCACGTTTCGGCGCGGCGGCGGCTTCCTGGATGGGTTCGTCGGTCAAAGGGCGGCTCCGAAGGCGCGGCGGGCGACCATCAGGCCGATAAACAGGGCGGCGATCGACAGGACCACCGAGGCGGCGACATAGCCGCCCGCCATGGCCAATTGACGGCGCTCGATCATCAGCGCCGCCTCCAGCGAAAAGGCCGAGAAGGTGGTGAAGCCGCCCAGCACGCCGACGGCGGCGAACAGGCGCAGGCTCTCGCCATGCGCGCCGCTCCGGAACGCCAGCCAGCCGGCCAGCAGGCCCATGAGGAGGCCGCCGACGACATTGACCGTCAGGGTGGCCCACGGCCACTGGGCCGTCGGAAACAGGCGCAGGGCCCAGCCGCCGACCCCGTAGCGGGCGACAGCGCCGAGGGCGCCCCCGGCCGCGACGATGAGAAGACGTGTCATGATGCGGGGCTTATACACATCGACGCCGGTTCTGTGAGGCCCGGCCCGGATAGCCTGACCGAAACTTCACTTGCCCAACCGCAGGGTTAACGTCGATATCTGGTCGCGCGGCGCCGCTTCGCGCCCAAGGGGAACGCCGTCGGCCCGGCGGCGCGATCTGCCATACTGCCGGGCTGACGATTCAAGGGACCGCCGCAAGCGCCATGTCGCACGACGATCACAGCCACGGACACGACGCACACGGCCACGGCGCGCCTCACGACGGCGGTCACGGCGGCCATGGCGAGGACGCCCGGCTGCAGGCCGCGCCGAATCCGCCGCCCCGCGGAGCCGAGGACAGTCCCAATCGGGCGGTTCCGCCGCCGACGCCGAGCCACGGCCGTGAGGCGCTGCGCGGCGGCGACGGCATCCTGCGGCCCATCTCAGAGAGCGAATATTTCTCCGCCACGCCCGAGGCCGAGGCGATCGTCAGCTCGCATATCGACGAATATTTCAACCAGCCGCTGGACATCTTTCCGTTCTGGGAGACCAACGGCAAGCCGGACCGGTTCCACGTCCTGTTCAGCCGCCAGATCGAGGAGCGGTTCCCGGTCGACACCGACATCCGCAGCCGCATCCACGGCTATGGCCGCCGGATCTTCAAGGCGCTGGTGACGCACGTCACGGTCAAGCGCCTGAGCCAGGCCGGGGCGCTGGCGGCTTTCGCCGCCCTGGCCATCCTCGGACCCGGCCTGTTTGCCGGCTGGACCGGATCCGCGGCGATGGGCCTGGGGCTGGCCGCCGGCGCCATGATCGCCGCCCTCGGCCTCTACTGGGGCCTGCAGGCCGTGCTGTTCATCCAGTACCGGTTCCAGCTGGAGAACGACTCCTACGAGCTGTCGCGCGAGATCGTGCAGCGCACCCGCGAACTGCAGAACCTGTTCACCAGCGCCCGCGCCATGGCCGACCAGGCCGAAACCCAGTTCCAGCAGGACGGCAAGGGCTGGGGCCAGCGCGCGCAGTATCTGACCCGGTTGACCATGTGGCTGGGCGCCCGGATGGAATACCTCGAAAAGCACGTCCAGATGGAGCTGTGGCGCGTGCGCCGCGAGCGCTACTGGATGCGCTGGGCGCAGCGGATCATGACGCCGCTGGTGCTGATCGCCGGACTGGTGGTCCTGGCGCTTGAGCCCGCGCCGGAGACCGGAGAGGTCGGCTTCCGCGCCCTGCAAGGCCTCGCCGCCGTGCTGGGCGTTCTGGTCAGCTGGCTGTCCTATTTCCGCTGGCGCACGCCGACCGCCGCGATCCAGGACAAGCTGGGCGTCGACGGCTGGGTCCGCTACGCCTCGCTGGACGTCGACAACGCGGTCTCGGATCAGGTGCGGCGCGACAAGGAGCGGCTGGTCGAATACCGGGCGCTGACGCGCGGCGGGCGGTGAGACGGCTGCGCCGCCAGTGGTTAGTGGCTAGTGGCCAGTGATCGCAGCACTTCTATCGGCGGAAGGGCGGCGCGGACTGCGCCATCGGGCCAACCACTAGCCACTAGCCACTGGCCACTAGCCACTCCTACCGGCGCAAACTGTCCTGCACGCCTCGCGCGTCATAGACATTCGGGCGATCCGGACGGGGGCCGTCGCCCATCACCACCTCGAGCGTGGTCGAGGTCCGCGAAGGGCCGCTGAAATTCAGCCCGACCCCGACGCCGACTCCTGACGCGGAATAGCTGCCGTACCGGCCCGAGGAGCGACCCGAGCCGTAGCCGACGCCGACGCTCGGGCGCAAGCCGCCGGCGCTGTCGGGCCGGCCGTCGGTCCAGCGTTGGACCACCTCGAACCAGTCATGGCCCTCGGCGGTGGTCAGTTCGGCCGCGCGCAGCAGGGCCATGTCCATGACCGGACCCGGCGCGCCGACGCCGTTGTAGGTGACGCGGAAACGGTTGGATTCAATCCGCTGCTCGGCATAGCCCTGCCCGCCCGGCCCCAGCTGGGCGCCATAGGGCGCGAGGCTGGCGCAGGCCGACAGCGCCAGACCGGCGGCGGCGATCAGGGGCAGGGTCAGGCGGGTCATGGCGGGTCTCCGGACGTGTGGAGGAAAGCGCGGGGCGGTCAGCGTGGTTCCGGCGCCCCTCCACCAGCCTTCGGCTGGTCCCCCTCCCCATCGGCTTCGCCGACAGGGAGGAGACGCCCGGCGCGTCCGTCTCCTCCCCATGAAATGGGGAGGGGGACCGCGTAGCGGTGGAGGGGCGCCCTACAGCCCCGCCGCCACCTTCAACGCCTCGAAATCCTCCGGCGGCGGGGCCTCGACCGTGCGGTAGCCGCCCTCGGGATGGGGAAAGGTCAGTTTGGCCGCGTGCAGCATCAGACGCGGGGCGGCGCGGCCGGCGAAGGTCAGGGCGCCGCCGTAGCGGGCGTCGCCGGCCAGCGGACGGCCGATCGAGGCCATATGGACCCGCAGCTGGTGCATCCGGCCGGTGGCGGGGTCCAGCTCGACCAGGGCGCCGTCATCCGTGGCCGACAGGGTCCGGTAGCGGCTTAGCGCCGCCTGGGCGCCGGGCGTATCCGCGGACACGGCGCGCATATAGCTCTCGCGGCCGATCTCCTGCCGCAACAGCGGGGTCTCGATGGTCCCGGACCTCGGCTCCGGGGCGGCGGACAGCAGGGCCAGATAGGTCTTTTTGAAGCGCCGCGCCTGCATGGCCTTGCCGAGGAACCCCGCGGCCGGCTTGGTCTTCGCCGCCAGAATGACGCCCGAGGTGTCGCGATCCAGCCGATGCACCAGATCGGGCCGCTTTCCGTTCGATCGGGCGAAGGCCCACAGCAGGTCGTCCAGGGTGTGCGCCTGGACGCGGCCGCCCTGGCTGGACAGGCCGGCGGGCTTGTTGAAGGCGATCACGGCCTCGTCCTCGTGGATCACCCACGAGCGGACGGCGGCGATCTCGGCTTCGCTCAGGGAGACGGGGGTACGGTCGGTCACCGCGCCTGCATAGGCGAAAGACCGACCGTCCGTCAGCCCCTCAGCGCAGGACGCGCGTCCGGCCCGCCGACCAGGCGTACCAGACGAGGAAGGCGCAGATGCCGCCCTTCACGACCAGCATCGGCCACCAGGGGCCCATGGCCTCCATGCCGTTCGACAGGCCGAAGGCGTAGATCGCGCCCGCGGCCCAGCCGACAAAGGACGCGGCGAAGGCGTGGAGCGCCCATTCGCGGCGCAACAGCAGAAGGATCGCGCCGAGCAGGCCGGCCCAGACGCCGAGGGCCCAGACGCCGTGGTACCAGGCCGGCAGGCCGTGGAACCAGGCCATCTGCAGCTCGGTAGGGTCCATATTGGCCAGCCAGGCGTCGCCCCGGGTCTGGGTCATCGTATAGTCGAGACAGCCCATGCCGTTCCACAGAAGGGCGACGCCCCCGACGACCCACAGATGCCAGGCCGCCGGGGAACGGTCCCTGATCAACGCAGGACGCCCTTCCTGCCCATCATCCAGGCGTACCAGATGAAGAAGACGCAGGCGGCGCCGATGACGATCTGCATCGGCCACATCGACCCCATGGCCTGCATCCCGTCCGACAGGGCGAAGGCGTAGACCGCGCCCGCCAGCCAGCCGAGGAAAGAGACCACGAAGACCGGCAGGGCCCATTTGCGGCGCAGCAGCAGCAGGATGGCGCCGAGGGCGCCGCCCCAGACGCCGATGGCCCAGGCTGCGTGCGTCCAGGCCGGCATGGCGTTGAAATACTCGGTCTGGGCCGCGGTCATGCCCATCTGGGCGAACCACTCGTCCTTGCGTGTCTGGGTCATGAAGTAGTCGAAACAGCCGAAGCCGTTCCACAGCAGGGTCACGACCCCGACCGCCCACAGGTGCCAGGGCGTGCGGACGGTCTGTCCCATGCCGCTCATGACAGCACCCCCTTCTTGCCCATGGTCCAGGCGTACCAGGCCAGGAAGGCGGCGACGACGACGATGACCCAGGGCATGTAGGACATCATGGCCATCGCCTCCGGCAGCGGAGGCATGGGGTTGGCGAAGCCGTAGACCAGGCTGCCCACGGCGCCGAGCAGCGACAGGGCGAAGGCGGGAACCGCCAGCCGGTTGCGCATCAGAAGCAGGATCGAGCCGGCCACCGCGCCCCAGACGCCGAGCACCCAGGGGACGTACATCCAGGTCGGCATGGCGTTGTAATAGGCGACCATGGCGTCGGTCATGCCGGAGGCGCGCCAGTAGGTCTCGCCCTGGGTCACGCTCATCACGAAATCATAGCCGCCGAAGGCGTTCCACAGCAGCGAGATCACGCCCACCGCCCAGAGATGCCACGGCGTCGCGGCCTTCATCGTATCGGTCATCTTCCCCTCCCAAGGTTGATCGATGGGCGGAAGCTAGACCCAAAACCGCCGTTACGGCAACGGTTGCGGATCGCGTATCCTCCATGGCGGATTCACGCGGTTTGCGCCGGCGAAATACAGGCACAGCCGGTGGCCGTCGGGGTCGCGGAGCCAGGCCTCGCGCCAGAGCCACCGCTGATCGACCGGGTCGCTGTCGAAGACGACGCCTGCGGCCTTCAGGGCGGCGACCCGCGCGTCGAGATCGTCGCATTCGAAATAGACGGCCGTCCCACCGGGCGCGGGCGTCCCGGCGAGGTGAATCGAGAAGGTCGCGCCGCCCGGGCAGAGGAAGCGGGCGTAGTGGTCGCTGGACACGATCAGCTCAAGACCCAGCCGCTGGTAGAAGGCGCGGGCGCGGGGGATGTCGGCGACCTCGACGGTGACCTGGTTGAGGTTCATGCCTGATCCTCCTGCGTCTTCGCCCGCAGCGCCGCCCAACGCTCCAGCCGCTCTTTCACCTTGGCCTCATGCCCCTCGCCTTTCGGGGCGTAGAAGACGCGGCGCTCCATCCCGTCGGGGAAGAAGTCGGCGCCCGAGAAGCCCTCCGGGGTGTCGGGGTCGTACTGGTAGCCCTTGCCGTAGCCGAGCGACTTCATCAGCTTCGTCGGCGCATTGCGGATGTGGGCGGGCGGCATGAGGGAGCCGGTCTCGGCCGCCGCCCGCTTCGCCGCCTTGAAGGCTTCATAGACGCCGACCGACTTGGGCGCGGTGGCGAGGTGGACCACGGCCTGGGCCAGGGCCAGTTCGCCCTCGGGGCTGCCCAGGAAGTCGTAGGTATCCTTGGCCGCATTGGCGACCAGCAGGGACAGCGGGTCGGCCTCGCCGATGTCCTCGACCGCCATACGCACGATGCGGCGGGCCAGATAGAGCGGATCCTCACCGCCGTTCAGCATCCGCGCCAGCCAGTAGAGGGCGGCGTCCGGGTCCGAGCCGCGAACCGATTTATGCAGTGCGGATATGAGGTTATAGTGTTCTTCTCTGCTCTTGTCGTAGGCGGGCGCGCGCTTCTGCAGGATGCCGGCGAGGGCCTGGACGTCCAGGGGATCGACCGAGGTCAGGTCGAACAGCACCTCTGACATGGTCAGCAGATAGCGGCCGTCTCCGTCGGCGAGCGCCAGCAGGGCGTGCCGGGATTCCGGGGTCAGAGGCAGGGTCTTGCCCTCCTGCGCCTCGGCCCGAATCAACAGTTGATCGAGAGCCGCGTCATCCAGCCGCTTCAGCACATAGACCTGCGACCGTGACAGCAGGGCGCCATTCAGTTCGAACGACGGGTTCTCGGTCGTGGCCCCGACGAGGGTGACGATCCCCTCCTCCACGAACGGCAGGAAACCGTCCTGCTGGGCGCGGTTGAAACGGTGGATCTCGTCGACGAACAGCAGGGTCGACTGGCCCGCGGCGCGACGCATCCGGGCCGCCTCGAACGCCTTCTTGAGGTCGGCGACGCCGGAGAAGACGGCCGAGATCTGCTGGAACTGGTAGCCGGCGGCCTGGGCCAGCAGGCGGGCGATGGTGGTCTTGCCGGTGCCCGGCGGGCCCCACAGGATCATCGAGCCGAGACGCCCGGCCTCGACCATGCGCCGGATCGGCCCGCCCGGCCCCAGCAGATGGTCCTGCCCCACCACCTCGTCCAGCGTGCGGGGGCGCAGCCGGTCGGCCAGCGGCGCGTCGGGGGGATGGATGCCGGAGGCTTCGAACAGGTCGGTCATGGATGGCCACAGATAGGCGTTCCGGGCGCGCATTTCACGCGTTAGTGTGGCGTGCGAAGCGAGGAGACTGCGACATGGCCGACGACCACAACGCACAGGGTCCGGCGATCGGCATCGTACCCCACCTGACCATTCCGTCGCGGGGCGGCCAGGCGGCGGTCGAATTCTACACCCGCGCCTTCGGAGCGACGGAAGAGCGGAGAATGCTGGCCGATGACGGCGAGCGGCTGATGCACGCCGCCCTGCGCATCAACGGCGCGCCCCTGATGCTCGCCGACGAATTCCCGGAGTACAACGGCGAGCAGGACATCGTCCCCAAGGGCGTGACCATCCACCTCCAGGTCGACGACGCCGACGAATGGTGGAACCGCGCCCTGCTGGCGGGCGGGGTGCCGCTGTATCCGCTGGCGGACCAGTTCTGGGGCGACCGCTACGGCCAGCTGCGCGATCCCTTCGGCCACACCTGGTCGATTGGTTCGCCGATCCGCAAATAGGGGACGCCCCCGGGCGCCGGTTCAGCCCTAACGGATCACGCCGCTGATGCGCTGGCCCCGGCGGTTGATGGTCAGCTCGGAGCCGCGGCCGACGTCGGCCAGTTGCTGCACGGACGTCACGGCGCGACCGTTGACGGTCAGGATGATGTCCCCGCCCTGCAGCCCGACCCGGTGGGCGTAGCTGCCGCGCTGCACCCCGCCGACGATGACCCCGCTGGCGAAGGGATCGCCGCCCAGGCTGTCGGCGAGCGCGGGGTTGAGCGCCAGCACCTGGGCCCCGGCCAGGACGCCGGAGCGGACGACCGTGGCATTGTCGGTGCTCGCCTCGCCCGGCAGCGGCTGCACCCGGGCGTTCAGCGTCTGGCTGCGGCCGTCCCGCAGCACGGACACAGCGACCGTCTCGTTCGGCGCACGGGTGCCGACCCGGAAATTCAGCCCGCCCTGGTCATTGATCTCGGCTCCGTCGACGGCGGTGATGACGTCGCCCACACGCAGTCCCGCGCGGGCCCCGGGGCCGTTCGGCCAGACCTCGGTGACCACCAGGCCCTGCGGCCGGTCCATGTCGAGGCTGCGGGCGATCTCGGCCGAGACCGCCTCCCCCTTCACCCCCAGCCACGGCCGGACCACGGCGGTGGCGCCGCCGACGGCGGAATCGACCACCCGCTTGACCATCGAGGCCGGCACGGCGAAGCCCACGCCCGACGACGAGCCCGAGCGGGAGAAGATGGCGGTGTTGATGCCGATCAGGTCGCCGTCCATGTCCACCAGCGCGCCGCCGGAATTGCCCGGATTGATGGCTGCGTCCGTCTGGATGAAGGAGCCGCTGTCGGAGATGCCGGTCTCGGTCCGGTTCAGGGCCGAGATGATGCCGTTGGTCACCGTCTGGCCGACGCCGAACGGATTGCCGATGGCCAGCACCAGATCGCCGATCTGCTGTTCCTCGCGGTCGTCGATGTTCAGGGTCGGCAGGCGCTCGTTGACGCCCTCCAGCTGCAGCACGGCGATGTCGGAGCGTTCGTCGGCCAGCACCACCCGGGCGTTGAACTCGCGCCGGTCATTCAGGGTGACGCGGATCTGCTGCATGCCGGCGATGACGTGATTGTTGGTCACCACCACGCCGGTGGAGCGGACGATCACGCCCGAGCCGACCGAGCCGGTCTGGCGCTGACCCGGGATGCCCCAGAACGGGTCGCGGACCTGCTGCACCCCCCGCGCCGAGATATTGACCACGGCGGGCGCCGCGGTGCGCACCACGGGGGCGAAGCTGGACTTCATCGCGAGGGCGTCGCCCGGAACCACGCGGTTTTCGGCGAAGACGCCGTCCTGGGCCTGGGTGTCGTTCGGCTGGCCGCAGGCGGCGAGCGTCAGGGCCAGGGCGATCGCGAGGGTTCGGGTCTTCATCATCATCCACTTGGTCATTCGGGCTGCAGCATAGCCATTCCGCCCCGCCTTTGGGACGGGATCAAGGCGCCGGCGGCGGGTGAACGGCCCCCGATTCCTGACGTTCGGCCTGACGGCCGACCCACCACCCGATCAGGGCGGCCAGCAACAGGGCGACGGCCGCCAGATAGAAGGCCAGTCCCGGATCGGTCAGGATTCGCACGGCCGCGAGCTGAACCGCGCCGGACGCCGGCGCTAGGGCCTCGGCGATCCAGAGACGCGTGTCGATCGCTCCATCCCCGACCGAGAAGGAATAGACCCAGCCGAAGAACAGCGGCGACATGACCCCGGCGATCGAGGCCACGCTCATGTTGGCGCCCTGAAGCTGGCCCTGCTCGTCCTCGCCGACGCGGCGGGTCATCAGGGACTGCAGGGTCGGCATCGCCAGACCCCACAGGGCGTTGGGCAGCATGGCCAGGATGAACATCAAGCCGTCGGGCGCCCAGCCCATGGCCGCGATGCCTACCGTCCCGCCGACCAGCCCCAGCACCATGGTCATCCGGTCGCCCAGCCGCTTGACGACCGGCCCGACCAGAACGCCCTGCACCACCATGTCCAACACGCCGACCATCGCCAGCAGCAGGCCCACCTCCCTCGGCCCCCAGCTGTAGCGGTAGGCGGCATAGAGGACGAACACCGCCGAAAAGACGTGATGGGCGAAATAGAGCAGGAAATTCACGACCGCGAGGCCGCTGAGCTCGGTGTGCCGCTTCAACAGGATCAGGGCGCCGACGGGGTTGGCGCGCTTCCAGCTGAACGTCATCCGCTTCTCGACCGGCAGGCTCTCGGGGAGGACCAGCAGGCCGTAGAAGAAGGCCAGCGCCGACAGACCCGCGGCGAACCAGAACGGAACCCGCGGCCCGAACTCGCCGAGGAAGCCGCCCAGGATCGGCCCCAGCACGAAGCCCCCGGAAAAGGCCGCGCCGATCAGGCCGTAGGCCCGGGCGCGTTTCTCGGGCGCGGTGATGTCGGCCATATAGGCATAGACGGTGGTGAAGCTGGACGAGGTGATCCCGGCGATGATCCGCCCCAGCGCCAGCCACCACAGGTCCGGCGCCATGGCCATCAGCACATAGTCGAGCGACAGGCCGGCGCAGCTGATCAGGATGACCGGCCGGCGGCCGTACTGGTCCGAAAGCGAGCCGATGATGGGCGAGCAGATGAACTGCATCCCGGCCCACAGGGCCACGAAGACGCCGTTGATCCACCCCGCCCGCGCGTTCGAACCCACGAACTGCTCGATCAGCTGCGGCAGCACAGGGATGATGATCCCCATGGCCACGATATCGAGCACCGCCGTCACGAAGATGAAGGCTAGCGCGGCGCGGCGGGTGCGGAGACGGGACAGGGCGGACATGGGAGGGGCTCTTGCGGGAGGGGCCTTCTAGCGGACGCGTGCGTTGTCGTCAGCCCCGTGGCAGGTTGGGGACGGAGGCCCTCATGACCAACTTCCTTCAGGTGACGCCCTTCCTGCACGTCGCGGACCTGCAGAAGGCGTTGGGCTTCTTCACCGACATTCTCGGCTTCACCGTCCCGTTCCGACAGGAGGGCTACGCCTACATTCATCGCGAGACGGTGGGCTTCCGACTGCTGCAGGCCGAGGAGTGCGAGGTCTCGCCCGGCCGTCGCCGGTTCGCCTACTATATCGACGTTCGCGACGTGGACGCCCTCTACGCCGAGCTGAAGCCGAAGCTGGATGCGCTGCCGCCCGAAGACGTGCATGGGCCGGCGGACAAGCCCTATGGCCAGCGCGAACTGCTGGTGCTGGCTCCGGACGGCGAGCTGATCGCCTTCGGCATGGCCATTCCGCAAGCCGAGGTTGCGAAAGCTTAATGCCATGCAGCCTTGCGCGACGAGGCAGTGCAAGGCCAAGCTGCCGACATGACAGCTGTGATTGAAGCGCGTGGGCTCACCAAGACCTACGGAACCGTCCGCGCCCTCGACGGGCTGGACCTCTCCATTCCGCGAGGCGGGGTCTATGGCGTGCTGGGGCCGAACGGGGCCGGCAAGTCGACCCTGTTCCGCATCCTGCTGGGTCTGATCCGGCCGACGGACGGCACGGCGACCATCATGAACGGGCCGGTCGGCGACATCGCCCACATGCGCCTTACGGGCTCGATGATCGAGACCCCGCGCTATCCCCCCTATCTGACCGCGCGGCAGGTGCTGCGCTGGCTGGCGCTGGAGCACGGCATCGCCGGGACGGCGGACATTCCTTACTGGCTGGAGCGGGTCGGGCTGTCCGAAGCGGCGGACCGCAAGGTGCGGGGCTTCTCCGTCGGCATGATGCAGCGCCTCGGCGTCGCCGCCGCCCTGATCAGCAAGCCCGAGCTGATCATTCTGGATGAGCCGACCAGCGGCATGGATCCCCCCGGCATCCAGGAGATGCGGGCGCTGATCCGCAGCCTGGCCAATGACGACGGCCTGACCGTGGTCCTGGCCAGCCACCAGCTGCTGGAGGTCCAGCGCGTCTGCGACCGCGTCGCCATCCTGAACAAGGGCAAGCTGGTGCGCGAAGGCGCCGTCAGCGAGCTGACCGCCGTCGGCGAACGCCTGCGCCTGTCGGCCGGGCCGGTCGACCAGGTTCTGGCCGTGCTGGGCGCCAGGGGCGTCCGCGACGGCGACGCCGTCCTGGCCGATATTCCCCGCACTGAGGGCCCGGCCCTGATCCGCGCCCTGGTCGAGGCCGGGGTCGAGATCAGCGAGGCCCGCTGGGTCGGGACGGACCTCGAGGCCATCTTCTTCACCGAGACGGGCGCCGTGCAGGCGCCGGAGACGATCCATGCTGGTTGACGCCATCCGCGCGGAAGGCTTCCGCCTGTCGAAGAACAAGACCGCCCTGTTCTGGAGCCTCGCCTTTGTGCCGATCATCTCGGTGGCGATCGGGGCCCTGACCAATTTCGTGCTCAAGGGCAGCGAGACCAAGCTGCTGGGCGACACCAAGATGCCGCCGGAGGTCCGGGAGGCCCTGACCCGCGGGACGCTGGACATGGGCGAGGCCCTCGTCCAGGCGGCCGCCGGTCTGGCCAATCCCCTGGTGCTGCTGTTCGTCCTGATCGGGGCGGCCACGCTCTACGCCGGCGACTATCGCTGGGAGACCTGGCGGCTGATCAGCGCGCGCAACAGTCGGGTCAACCTGTTGCTGGCCAAGCTGGCCGTCGTGGCCGTGCTGGCGCTGGCGGCCATGGGCTTCATGCTGGTGGCCAGCGTGATCGAGAACCTGATCAAGGCGGCGGTGTTCGACCGGACCCTCGCCTTCTCCCTCACCGGAGAGATGGCGGGCCATTTCCTCGGTTTCGTGGGCCTGTCGTGGCTGCGCATCCTGCAGTTCGCCATGATGGGAATGTTGGCGGCAGTCGTGACCCGCTCGCTGCTGGCGGCGCTGTTCGTGCCGCTGGTGTTCGGCATCGCCCAGTTCTTCACCCCCAATCCGCTGATGCAGATGGGCGTGATGCCCGACGCCTGGCTGGCCGTGCTGCTGAACCCGGGCGCGGCGACCGATGCGATCCAGGCTGCGATCGCCGGCGGCGAGCGGGCCGCGGCCCTGCCCGACGGCCTGCTGCTGAAGGCCTGGGTCAGCGTCGGCCTGTGGACCCTCGTCCCGCTGGCCGGGGCCCTGGCCTGGTTCCGGCGTCAGGACCTGTCGAAGGAATAGCCGTCAGAGCGGCTTTTCCATCCAGACGTTGCAGCGGGCGTAGGGCGTGGGCTGGGCCGGCAGGTCGAGGAAGCCGAAGCGGCGGTACAGGGCGATGGCGTGGGTCTGGGCCGCATTGGTCTCCAGATAGAGGCGCGGCGCGCCCCCGGCCCTCGCCGCCGCCTCGCAGGCCTCCAGCAGCCGCCAGCCGAGGTTGAGGCCCCGCGCGCCCTCCGCCACGGCCATCTTGCCGACCTCATAGCCGCCGTCGGCCATGACCATCAGCGAACAGCAGCCGACCGGCTCGCCGTCGCGCTCGGCGATGAAGATGCAGCCGCCCCTGTCGAGGATGACCCCTTGCGGGTCGTTCAGGACCAGCTGGTCCTTGGCCTCCAGCGCATAGCCGCCGGCCCGCAGCCAGTCCTCGTTCAGCGACCGCCATGCGGCGGCGTGGTCGGGGCGGTAGGGAACGATGGAAACAGCGGCGGCGGCGTCTGGCATGAAGGCCCTCCCTGACCCCCTATCTGGGTACGGCGCAGACAAGGAAAAAGGGCGGCCGGTTCGCACCGGCCGCCCCTTTTTCTGGTGGCCCCAACGGCCGAAGCTTACGCTTCGTCGTCGCCCTCGACGGCGTAGACCGGACCCGAGTCCAGGCCCTTGGCGTCGGTGTCGCGATCAACGAACTCGATCACGGCCATGGCGGCGTTGTCGCCGTGGCGATAGCCGGCCTTCATGATGCGGATGTAGCCGCCGTTGCGGTCGGCGTAGCGCGGGCCGATCGTCTCGAACAGCTTGCCCACCTGCGGCACGTCACGGACGTGGCTGATGGCCTGACGCCGCGCGTGCAGGTCGCCCTTCTTGGCGAGCGTGACCAGCTTCTCGACGAAGGGACGCAGTTCCTTCGCCTTGGGAAGCGTGGTCGTGATCTGCTCGTGCTTGATCAGCGACGCAGCCATGTTGGCGAACATGGCGGTCCGGTGTGCGCTCGTACGACCGAGCTTGCGATAGGCGGCGCCGTGGCGCATCGGGGTCTCTCCTACTCACCCTGGTTTCCACTGACGCGGACCTGGGGTTCTCTCATTCTAACCGCTCCGCGATCCGGATGGATCAAGGGCGGAGGGTTGAAACTAGATCTGGTCGTCGAACTTCTTGGCCAGGTCTTCGATATTTTCGGGCGGCCAGTTCGGCACATCCATGCCGAGCGAGAGGCCCATCGTCGCGAGAACTTCCTTGATCTCGTTCAGCGACTTGCGGCCGAAGTTCGGGGTGCGAAGCATTTCGCCCTCGGTCTTCTGGATCAGGTCGCCGATGTAGACGATGTTGTCGTTCTTCAGGCAGTTGGCTGAACGCACCGACAGTTCCAGCTCGTCCACCTTCTTCAGCAGGGCCGGGTTGAAGGGCAGGTCCGGCTTGCCGTCGATGGCTTCCACGGCCTTCTTGGGCTCGTCGAAGGTGATGAAGATCTGCAGCTGGTCCTGGAGGATGCGCGAGGCGTAGGCCACGGCGTCCACCGGCGAAACCGCGCCGTTCGTCTCGACCTCGAGGATCAGCTTGTCATAGTCCAGCGACTGGCCCTGGCGGGTCGGCTCGACGCGATAGGCGACGCGCTTGACCGGCGAATACAGGGCGTCGACGGCGATGAGGCCGATCGGCGCGTCTTCCGGACGGTTCAGCTCGGAGGCGACATAGCCCTTGCCGTTCTGGACGGTCAGTTCCATGCGCACCGAGGCGCCCTCGTCCAGGGTGCAGATCACGTGGTCGGGGTTCAGCACCTCGATGTCCGCGGGGACGTCGATCTGGCCGGCCGTGACGGCGCCGGGGCCCGTGGCGCGCAGGGTCATGCGCTTGGGGCCTTCAGCGTGCATGCGCAGCGCCAGTTGCTTGATGTTCAGCACGATGTCGACCACGTCCTCGCGCACGCCTTCCAGCGACGAGAATTCATGGACCACGCCGTCGATCTGGATCGCGGTCACGGCGGCGCCTTGCAGCGACGACAGGAGAACGCGACGCAGGGCGTTGCCGAGCGTCACGCCGAAGCCGCGTTCCAGGGGCTCGGCGACCAGGCGCGACTTGCGCTGCGGGTCGGAGCTCGCCTCGATCTGCGGCTTCTCGGGACGGATCAGCTCTTGCCAGTTACGTTCGATCATGGGTGTCCCTCGAAAACGGAGTTCGCCGGTCCCTCGCCCCTCGTCAGGCGCGCCAGGACCGGCGGAGATAGATAGTCGGTCGGTCCGCTTAGACGCGGCGGCGCTTGGGCGGACGGCAACCGTTGTGCGGCATCGGCGTGACGTCGCGGATGGTGGTGATGGTCAGGCCGACCGACTGCAGGGCGCGCAGGGCCGACTCACGGCCGGAACCGGGACCCGAAACGTTGACTTCCAGCGTCTTGACGCCGTGTTCCTGGGCCTTCTTGCCCGCGTCCTCGGCGGCCATCTGGGCCGCGTAGGGGGTCGATTTGCGCGAACCCTTGAAGCCCATGTGTCCGGCCGACGACCACGAGATCGCGTTGCCCTGGGCATCGGTGATCGTGATCATGGTGTTGTTGAAGGACGCATTCACGTGGGCGACGCCCGAGGTGATGTTCTTGCGCTCGCGCTTCTTTACGCGACCCGGTTCCTTGGCCATGTGTCTGTCTTACTTCTTCTTGCCGGCGATCGGCTTGGCGGGACCCTTGCGGGTGCGGGCGTTGGTGTGGGTGCGCTGGCCGCGGACCGGCAGGCCCTTGCGGTGACGCAGGCCGCGGTAGCAGGCCAGGTCCATCAGACGCTTGATGTTCATGGACGTCTCGCGGCGCAGGTCGCCCTCGACGGTGTGATCGCGGTCGATGGTCTCGCGGATCTGCAGCACTTCAGCGTCGGTCAGCTGGTTCACCCGGCGGGCGGATTCAATGCCGACCTTGGAGGTGATTTCCTTGGCGGCGTGGGCGCCGATGCCATGGATGTACTGCAGCGCGATCTCTACGCGCTTGTTGGTCGGGATGTTGACACCAGCGATACGGGCCACGAAGCTCTCCAGATACGCGTTGACGGACGCAACAAACGCTCCGGTCAACAGACCAGGAGCGCCGACGTCCTTCGCGGAAGCGCGCCTTATACAGGGGATTCACCGCTCGTCAACGGCTGACGGACCCCGCGCGCCCAAACTCAGCGCCCGCCGCGGCCGCCCATGCTGACGAAGGTGGTGACCCGCTGGCCCTCGATTGGCCGGCCGGAGGCCGTCATCGGCGGGCGATAGCGGAAGAAGGCCGTGGCCCTCAGCGCCTGCTCGCCGAAACCGAAGCC
Source organism: Brevundimonas denitrificans (assembly GCF_030160755.1). Lineage (GTDB taxonomy): Bacteria > Pseudomonadota > Alphaproteobacteria > Caulobacterales > Caulobacteraceae > Brevundimonas > Brevundimonas denitrificans. The sequence goes on from NZ_BSOY01000055.1 coordinate 21,816, forward strand.
GCGCGGGCTCTCCTCGACGATCCGGCAGTCGTCCAGCCGCTGATCGATGCGGATGACGCAGTTGACCACGACCCGGCCCGGCGGGCGGCGCACGCCCCGCACCGGAGGCGGAGCGACCGACTGGATCTCGGCCGAGGTCGCCGGACGAATGATCATCGGTCCTGTGCCGCCTGAACCGGGGCCGTCCCCGTCGCCGTCGCCCGTACCGGTCCCGGCGCCTGTCCCGCCCTGCCCCATGCCGGGGGTCGGACCGGCGACCGGGGCCAGGCCGACGACCAGCGCCGGCTCGGGCGCCTGGACCGGGG
>NZ_BSOY01000056.1 GCF_030160755.1 Brevundimonas denitrificans
CCGCGCCGGAAGGCGTCGTGCTGTGCCGCGCGGCGGGCGCGGGCCTCGCCCGGGCCCGCTGGCCGGGCGCCCAGCTGAGTCTGGTGGTCGATGCGGCGGAGCATCTGGTGGCGCTGATGGCGCATGACCTGTCCGCCGTGCGCCATGCCGTGTGGAGCGACAGCGCCTATCTGAGCTGCCTGCAGCACAGCGGTCTGTCGGCGGAAATCCGCCTGACGGATATCAGCGCCGAAGCCCTGGGCCCGACCGCCCACCTGTCCCTGCTGGGCGCCGCGCCGCGCGGGCTGCGGGCGCTGGTCGGACCCGAACCCCTGTCTGAAACCGGTATCGAGGAGGCCGTCGCATGACCCGCCATACCCGTCTGGTCGCGGCCGCGACCTCCGTTCTGAGCGTCCTGTGGTCCGGCGCGGCTCTCGCCGACGACCCGACCGCGGTGCTGGACCGCTATCGCCAGTGGCGGGGCGGGGCGGCCTTCGAAGCGCTGACCGCCGTCCGCGCCCGCGGGGCGGTGACGGCGTCCGGGCTGGAAGGAACGATCGAACAGATCGCCACCGCCGCGGGCGATCTGAGCCGCGACCTCGACCTCGGCGTGGTGCGGAACGCCAGCGCGCGGCGCGGCGCGACGGGCTGGACCCTGACGCCCTCGGGCCAGGTCGAGGATCTCGGGCCGACGGCGGCCGAGGACCTGCGCCGCGACGCCCTGCTGATGTTCGAGGCGGTGCTGGATGATCCGGCCCGGCTGGACCGCAAGCCCGACGTCGAACGCGACGGCCGGACCTTCGCCGTGGTGGCGGTCGATTTCGGCGACGCCGATGTGCATGAGCTCTATCTCGAGCCCGACACGGGCGTCCTCTACGGCCTGCGCAGCGTTCGCGACCGGCGCGAGGCCTTCGTGCGCTTCGACGACTGGCGGATGGTGGAAGGCGTGCGGATGCCCTTCGCCGAAGCCGCCGCCGAATCGACCGGTGCGAGCGTCGGGGTCCGCTGGGCGGAGATCGACGCCAATCCCGACATCGCCGAAGACGCCTTCGCCCGTCCGGCTCCGGCGGCGGCCCACGTCATCGCCGGCGGCGCGGCCTCGACCGGCTTCATGACCTTCGACCTGTTCGCCGGGTCGCGCATCTACATCCCGGCCACGGTGAACGGGGTCGAGACCGAGGTGTTGCTGGACAGCGGGGCCGAGATGACCGTGCTGGACAAGGGGTTCGCCGAACGGCTCGGCCTGACGCCCAGCGGCCAGGTGGCGGCGGTCGGCACCGGGGGCGTCGGCTCGGCCCAGTTCGTCGGCGGCGTGACCCTGGCGCTGGACGGAATCACCTTCGCCGATCGCACGGTGGCGGTGATCGACCTGGCGGCCATCGGTCAGGCGATCGGACGACCCTTGCCGGTCATCCTCGGCAAGGACGCGTTCAACGGCCTGGTCGTCGATGTCGACTTTCCGGCCCGCGCCATCGCCTTTCACGAGGCTGAGGGTTTCGCGCCCCCCGAGGGCGTCGCCGAGGTCCCGCTGACCTCGACCGGGTCGATCCGGGCGATCCCGCTGTCGATCGAGGGGCAGGCGCCGGCGCTGTTCGATTTCGACACCGGCAACGGCGGGGCGCTGATCATCTATCCGGCCTATGCCGAGGCCGCGGGACTGATGGACGGGCGGCCGAGCTCCACCGTGATGTCCGGCGCCGTCGGCGGGGTGCGTGAGACGGGGATCGCCACGATCCGGTCGATCCAAGTCGCCGGGTTCGAAATGCGGGACGTGCCCGCCACCTTCCCGCCCGCCGGACCGTCGGCGGTGGACAGCGACCGCGCGGCGGGAAACGTCGGGCTCGGCGTGCTGGGCCGGTTCCGCCTGATCACCGATTTCGAGGGCGGGCGGCTGTGGCTGGGCGCCACGCCGGAGAGCCTGGGCCGGCCGTTCGCGCGCGACCGGCTGGGGCTGAGCCTGCGCAAGGAGGCCGGGGCCGTCGTGGTGCAGCGGGTGTCGCCCAATTCGCCGGCCGCCGAAGCCGGGTGGGCCGCCGGCGCCCGGATCGTCGCCATCGACGGCGTGGAGGCGTCGGCGCTGGATGCGGCCGCCCTGCGGGCCATCGTCACCGGCGCGGCGGGCCGGACGGTGGTCCTGACGCTGGAGGGCGGGGAGACCCGGACCCTCGAGGCTCGCGACTTCTACTGACCGGTCGGGCGATCGCCGCCGGACCGGCCTGTCAGGCGGGCGGCGCGGGTCGGGCGCCGAGACTGGCGTGTGACGCGCCGGCCAGACCGGCCAGGGCCAGATACTCGGGTCCCTGCAGGCCGTGAATGATGACCGAGCGGGTCACCCGCCGCGTGTTCGTGATCGCCCGCTCGGCCCAGGTCATGAAGTCGCGATGGTCCATCGGGTGTGGGCCGGCCTCGAAGGCGACGCCCTGCAGCCGGACGTCGCGCAGGTCTTCGGGCGTGCGGCCGGGGGCCAGGTGCAGCTTGCCGACGACGATCAGGCAGAACGGCTTGATCAGGACGGCCACGCCGGCCAGCGCGCTTCCCGGCACGCCCTCGATGTCGCAGATCTCGCAGACCACGCCCTTTTCCACACCGTCGGTCGCCTCCTTGAACCGGGCGATCAGCGGGGCGCGTCCGCGCTGGCTCGACAGGGTCGTATAGGAGACCGGCAGGAAGAGGGTGGGCTGTTTGGCGTTGCCCTGTTCGGAGCGCAGGCGGCTGACCCCGCGCGCGATGGTGGCGAGATCGACCCGCTCGACATCGGCCGTGGTCAGGTTGCGAAGCTCCTGGGCGCTCAGCTCGGTTTCCGCCGGCATGACCAGGACCCGGCGCGCGATACGAAAGCCGATCTGGCTGAAGGTCTTGAGTTCGAAGACGGGCTCGAGCGTGCATGAGACCCGCAGGGTCCGGCCGTCGGCGGCGACGAACGGGTTCCAGGCTTCCGGCGGTTCCGTCGCCCCGGGCGGGGTGACACGCGGTTCGGTGCGGGCGGCCTCCAGGGCGTAGGCGCCGTCGATCTCCACCGCGAAAATCCGGCCGCCGCTGAGGCTGGTCACTTCCAGCACGTCCAGTTCTTCGGGCGCGGCGCCGCCGAGGAAATGGCCCAGCAGGTCGCGCAGGTAGAGCATGCAGGAGGCCTGGCCGCCGAACTTGCCGAGCTCGGGCTGGACTACGAGATAGTCGGTCGGCGAGACGCGCTGGAAGAAGCCGCCGCTTTCGAGATGTTTGCCCAGCGAGCGATCGACGTGCTGATAGATCTGCTCGCGACGGCCCTCCCAGCGATCACCGAGGCGGTCGGCGATGGCGTCCAGCCCGATCAGGTTGATGCGGCCCTCATCGAGCATGCCCGAGGACTGGAAGCGTTCGAGCATGGAGCCGAGGTCTTCGCTGGAGAAGCGTTCGATGGATGGACGAACCTCCGGCCCGGAGGCGGCGCGGGCGCCGGCCATGCTCCCGCTGTTCGCGCGGTTCGATGGGTTGTCGGCCATGGTTTCGTCCCGGAACCGCTCTTGCTGCAGTCACGGAACGCCTGAAACGGTTCGGGGTTACGGCGGGCGACCGGTCAGGCCGTCTTCTTCGCGGCGCGCTCCCGGTTCTCCCGGGCCCGGACCTTCGCCATTTTCGAGATCAGGGAATAGGGAACGGGCCGGTCCTTGGGGAACCGCACGGCCGATTTGGAGACGACATACGGCGCCAGCTCTTCCCTGAACCCCTCGAAGAAGGGAGGCGGGCAGGACAGGGTGTAGTGGCGGGTGAAGGCGGAAATGTAGAAAATCCAGCCGTCGGCCTTGTAGGCGGGCAGCTGGTAGCTGATCGCCGGTTCGGCTTCCGGAACCGCCGACAGGATGGCGTCCTGCATCCGCAGAAGGACGGCCCGCTCCTCATCCGAACGGGTGGCGAGGTAGTCGTCGACGGTGCGAAAATCGGTTTTCGGCATGGCGCTCTCATGACCCGCATTTAACCGATATGTTAAATAAACCTCTTCGGATGCGCGATCAAGTCAGCCGATCAGGGCCAGCCATTCATCCTCGGTCAGAACCGTGACGCCGTGTTTGAGGGCGTCGGCCATCTTGGAGCCGGCGCCGGGGCCGGCCACGAGGTAGTCGGTCTTCTTCGACACCGAGCCGGACACCTTGGCGCCGAGGGATTCGGCCCGGGCCTTGGCCTCGTCGCGGGTGAAGCGTTCGAGCGCGCCGGTGAAGACCACGGTCTTGCCGGCGACCGGGGTGTCGGACTTCGGCCTTTCCGCGTCCTCGATCCGCGCCAACTCGGCGACGAGGGCGTCGACCATGGCGCGGTTGTGGGGTTCGCGGAAGAACAGGGCCAGGGCCCGGGCCGCGACCGGGCCCACGCCGGAGACTCCGGCGATCTGGCCGAGGCCTTCGGACGGGCCTTCATTGCGGGCGACGGCGGCCAGGCGGACCAGACCGGCCCAGTCGTCGGCCAGGGTGGCGAGGCCGCGCCGGGCGGGCGCCGCGAGGCCGGGGAAGGCGAGTGCGATCTTCTGGTCGATCGGCGCCTCGGGCCAGGGATCGTCGGCGGGTGGCGAGGCCTCGGCCAGGGTCGCGACCACGCGCGGCGAGACGGCGTGGGCCTCGTTCAGACGGACCCAGTCCTCGCTGGGCATGCCTTCGGCGGCGGCGAGGCAGGCGGCCTCGAAGGCGGGCCAGGTCTCGAAGGCGCGGGCCAGGACGATGGAGGTCTGTTCGCCGATATCGCGCACGCCGAGCCCGTAGATGAAGCGGTCCAGGGCGATGGTGCGGCGGGCGTCGATGCCAGCGACGAGGTTGCGCACGCTGACCTCGCCATAGCCGTCCTCGTTGCGCAGGGCGTCCAGCTTTTCGGCGTCGCGGGCGAGGCGGAAGATGTCGGCGGGCTGGCTGAGCCAGCCGCGATCGTGGAAGGCTATGATCTGCTTTTCGCCAAGACCTTCAATGTCGAAGGCGCGGCGGCTGCAGAAATGCTTGAGGTGTTCGATGCGCTGGAAGGGGCAGGCCAGTTCGCCCGTGCAGCGGCGGACCACGCTCTCGACCCCTGAGGCGTTGGTCTCCTTCACCAGCGCCGTCTTCAAGGGGCAGATGCAGAGGTGGGGGAATTCCCAGGGCGGGCCGCGACCGGGGCGGTCCGCATCGACGACGCCCAGGATTTGCGGGATCACGTCGCCGGCGCGCTGCAGGGTCACGGTATCGCCGAGGCGGACGTCGAGGCGGGCGATCTCGTCCGCATTGTGCAGGGTGGCGTTGCGCACCACCACGCCGCCGACCGTCACCGGATGCAGACGGGCCACGGGCGTGTGCGACCCCGTGCGCCCGACCTGGATGTCGATATCCTCCAGCACCGTCGTCGCCTGTTGCGCCGGGAATTTGTGGGCGATGGCCCAGCGGGGGGTGCGGGCGACGAAGCCCAGCCGCGCCTGCCAGTCCAGCCGGTCGACCTTGTAGACCACGCCGTCGATGTCATAGCCGAGGCCCGCGCGGTCGCGCTCCAGTTCAGCGTAGAGGGCCTGAAGGCCGGCCGCGTCCTCGACCCGACGGGATCGCGCATTGACGTGAAATCCCCAGCTTTCCAGGGCCTTCAGGGCGTCGGCTTGCGTGTCGGCGAAGGCGGCGGAGGTCTCGCCCCAGGCGTAGGCGAAGAAGCGCAGCGGCCGCTTCGCCGTGATCGTCGGGTCCTTCTGGCGCAGCGAGCCGGCGGCGAAATTGCGCGGGTTGGCGTAGGTGCGTTGGCCCTCCGCCTCCGCCGCGGCGTTGAAGGCGTCGAAGGCGTCATTGGGGGCATAGACCTCGCCGCGCACCTCGATGACGTCGGGCCAGCCCTTGCCGGGCAGGCTCTGCGGAATGTCGGCGATGGTGCGCAGGTTGGCGGTGACGTCCTCTCCCGTGCGGCCGTCGCCGCGGGTGGCGCCGGTGACCAGCATACCCCTTTCATAGCGCAGGCTGGCCGACAGGCCGTCGATCTTGGGTTCGCCGACGAAGGCGACGGGTTCATCCCCCGGCAGCCTCAGGAAGCGGCGGATGCGGGCGACGAAATCGGTGACTTCCTCGGCCGAGAAGGCGTTGTCGAGCGACAGCATGGGCACGCCGTGGCGCACCGGGGCGAACTGGCTGGAGATCGGGGCGCCGACCACCTGGGAGGGCGAGGCGGGGCTGGTCAGGTCGGGGAACAGCTCCTCGATCTCGAGCGCGCGCCGCTTGAGGGCGTCATAGTCGGCGTCGGAGATCTCGGGCGCGGCCTCGCGGTGATAGAGGGCGTCGTGCCGGGCCAGTTCGGCGGCCAGCCGGTCGAGTTCCTCGCGCGCGGCGGACTCGGTCAGCTGATCGACGGGGGTGTCGGACATGGAGGGCTCGCCGGAAGGAATCCCGGGGTGGGATTCTTTGGCTCGTTCTAGCATCGCCCGCCCGGGTTTCGAGGTCCGCCGTCCGATTGCCGCCACAGAATCCCGCATGACAGGGAGTTAAACTGACACCTTCGCGCCGCTCCGCTAGCGTCCGCCGGTCTCAAGGAGCCCCCATGCGTCACGCCCGTCTTCTCGCCCTGTCCACCGCGCTTTCCGCCGTCATGGGCGGCGCCCTGCTGCTTTCGGGTTGCGGCGGGCTGTTCGGGCCCGAGGCGTCGCCGCCCGCCGCCGCCGCGGAGCCGGCTCCGTCGGCGATGCACGCCCAATTGCTGGACGACGTGCGCATCCTGTCGGCGGACGCCATGCAGGGCCGTGACACGGGCGCGCCGGGCGGGGAGATGGCGCGCAACTATATCGTCGGCCGGCTGGAGGCGCTGGGCGTGGCCGCCCCGCCCATGGGCCGGCTGCAGCCTTGGGAGATGCAGGGCCGGACCCGCGCGGGTCCCAAGACGTACAATGGCGTCAATGTCATCGGGGTGATCCCCGGCACGCGCGTGACCGACCGCTATATCGTCGTCACGGCTCACTACGACCATGTCGGCGTCAACGCCGAGGGCCAGGTGTTCAACGGCGCCGACGACAACGCCTCGGGCGTGGCGACCATGCTGGCGCTCGCCGCCGATCTGAAGCGTCAGGCCCCGGAGCACAGCGTGCTGATCGTGGCCCTCGACGGCGAGGAGCACGGCCTGCTGGGCGCGAAGCATTTCGTCGAGGCGCCGCCGATGCCGCTCGAATCCATCGCCATGAACCTGAATTTCGACATGACGGCGCGGGCCGAGACCGACGGCAAGCTGTGGGTCACGGGCACCTATCAGAACCCGGCCCTCCGTCCGATCCTGGAGGGCATCCCGGCCAATGGCGCCGTGGCCCTCGCCTTCGGCAAGGACACGCCGCAGGACACCGGCGAGGACAATTGGGTCGAATCCTCGGACCACGCGGCCTTCCACCGGGCCCAGGTGCCGTTCCTGTATCTGGGAGTGAACTACCACCCCGACTATCATCGCCCGTCGGACGATTTCGAGAAGATCACGCCCTCGGTCTTCATCAGCGCAACCGAGCTTTCGATCGCCTCGTTCCGGGCGCTGGACCGCAGCCTCGACCGCTGATCGCGAGCGCACCCGTAAAGATACGGGCTTGCGTTGGTCACGCTTCGGTCGTCTGGTTTGGCGACCGGAGGCGACCGCATGACGACCACACATCGACCGACGCTGGACCTTGGCGCGGTTCAGAAGATTCGCAAGGCGGCGGTGCTCGTCGCGCTTGTGGGGCTGGTCGGACTGGCCCTGGTCACCCAGTCGATCGGCGGGGTCGACGGCGAGTGGCATGAGCACGTCGAGTCCGTCGGCTTCGTCGCCATGATCCTGTCGATCGTCGGCCGGGCCTGGTGCTCACTGTACATCGGCGGGCGCAAGAAGGCCGAGATCGTCGATCGCGGTCCATATTCGATCACCCGCAACCCGCTCTACGTCTTCAGCTTCATCGGCGCCTTCGGGATCGGGGCGCAGAGCGGCAGCGTCACGATAGGTCTGGGCTTCGTGCTGGCGGCCATGGCTGTCTTCTATCTGACGGTGCGGCGGGAAGAAGCGTTCCTGGAACGGGAGTTCGGGGCCGTCTACCTCGCCTACAAGGCCCGCACGCCGCGCTTCTGGCCGCGTTTCTCGCTGTGGCGGGACGAGGGTGATCTGACCATCCGGCCGACCCTGTTCGTGACGACGATCCGCGACGGACTGGTCTTCCTGCTGGCGATTCCGGTGTTTGAGCTGATCGACGCCGGGCAGGCGGCGCACTGGCTGCGCGTCGTCGCCTACCTGCCCTGACAGTGGACAGGCGGACCGCGCCGTGATCCGGTCGGAGCCGCACGTTCAGGGAGGCCTCGTCATGCGCAATCTCATCGGTCTGGCGGTCGGCCTGCTGCTTCTGGCGTCCTGCGACCGGCCGGAGTCTCCGGCGGAAGCCCCGGCCCCCGCCGCCACGGTGTTCAGCCACAGCATGAGCGCGGACCTGTCCGGCTACTATATGCCGGCGAGCGAGGTGCGGATCGGGAAATGGTCGTTCGACCATGTCTTCGTCGGCCAGGCGCAGGAGTTCCAGGCCTGGGAGGGCGGAAGCCGGAGCGGGACCTTCGGCCCGGTCATGCTGCAGTTCGACGACGTGACCAGCCCCATGGTCCAGACCGAGACCGGCGAGGCGCGCAGCGTTACCGCCCGTGTCTTGCCCACCGCCTATTCGGTGTCTGACACCTACATCAATTTTCAGGGCCGATCGCCCGAGCTCGGACTGGTCCGGTTCGACGGCGTCCTCGATCCGGGCGCCCTGGCGACGTCGCGGCGCAATCTGGGCGACGAAGGCGTGGTGGTCACGGGCCGGCTGACCGTGGGCGACGCCCCGGCGCAGACCGTCAGCCTGCGCTGGTGGGGCGGCGACTAGGTCGGATCAGTCGCTCGAGCGAATATCCAGCTTCAGTCCCATGGCCTCGGCCAGGGCCTTGCCGCGGCGGCGCGTCTGTTCGCCCAGCAGGACGTCGGCGTAGCCGTCGGCGGCCGTTAGGATCAGGGCGCCGTCCTTCACTCCGGCGCGGGCGTTGACCAGCAGCTGGGGGGAGCGGCCGGACAGGTCGCAGGCCAGCCGGATCGCCAGGCCGAGGGCGCGGGCGCCCTGACGCTGTTCCTCGGTCAGCAGGCGGGTCACCGTCCGCGGCTCCGGCGTCGATGCGCCGCCGCCGTACCGGGCGTTCACGGCCACCGCGAGATAGGCCCGTTCGGCATGGTTCTGGCCCGGCACCGGGGCGCGCAGGACCTGATCGAAGGCCAGTTCGACGCGGTGGTCGGGATGCAGGCGCGCGCCGAGGTCGGCCAGCCGGCAGGCCGCATCGGCCAGCACGGCGTCGCGGTCCCGATCGAACACCGGGGGCAGGGCGGCCATCAGGGGCGCGATCCAGCCGTTCAGGGCGCCCGGCAAGGCCGGTGAAATGCCCTGCCGGGCGCCAAGGGCCGAACAACCCGCCAGCAGAGGGTCGGCGGCGGCGACCTCGGGCTCCAGGGCCTCGTACAACAGACCTTCGCGCACGCCCCAGGCGGACAGGACGATGCGTTTCAGTCCCAGCCGGTCGATCAGGCCTTCCAGCACAAGGGCGGCCACGGGCAGGGTGTCGGCGCGCTTGCGCGACAGTCCTGGCCATTTCTCCAGCGAGGCCTTTGACGAGCGGGCGATCAGCCGGGCCGTGTCCATCAGGTCGGCGGCGTCCATCCCGTACTGGTGCACGATGCGCAGGGGATAGCCGGTGATCTCCATATGCACCTGGGCCAGGGTCCGCCACGCGCCGCCGACCGCATAGAGGGTGTCCGACCGGTAATCGCCGACAGGCTTCAGCCGCCCCGCGATGGTCTGGCGCAGACGGTCGGCATCGAAGCCGCGGGCATCGGCCAGGGCGAAGGGGCCGAGCGGCAGGGTCGTTCCGCGTCCCACCGCGCCGTCGGCGAGACGGACCAGCTCGAGGCTGGAGCCGCCGAGGTCGCCGACCACGCCGTCGGCATAGGGTATGCCGGCGAGGACCCCGAGGGCGGCGTAGCGCGCCTCTTCCTCGCCGGACAGGACGCGGATCTTCAGCCCGGTGGCGGCGGCGACGCGGTCGCAGAAGTCCTGGCCGTCCTCCGCCTCGCGCACGGCGGCGGTGGCGGCGACGAAGGTGTGGGCGGGCTGAACGCCGTCGATCACGGCGGCGAAGCGTTTGAGGGCGGTCAGGGCCTGGGCCGCGCCCTCGACCGACAGACGGCCGGTTTCCCCCAGGTCGCGCCCGAGACCGGCCAGCACCTTTTCGTTGAACACCGTCCAGATGGCGCGGCCTTCCAGCCGGTACAGCACCAGGCGAACCGAGTTGGAGCCGATGTCGATGGCGGCGACGTCGCGCGGCGCGCCGATCGCCGAAAGCAGCGCTTCAGGCATCAGCGCTTCTTCCGCGAGGGCTCGTAGCTGAGATGGCCCGGCAGGGTCTTCACCTTGCGGCCCCGGCCCGACAGGCTGGGATTGGTCATGAAGTATTTGTGCGCCGAGAAGGGCCGTTCGGGGTCGGCGGGTGTGACCCGGTGATAGGCGCCGTCCGCGGCCAGCACCCAGCTCTGGGCGTCGTCCTTGAGGTTGGCGACCATGATCTGGTCCAGCACCTGATCGTGGACCGTGGCGTTCAACACGGGCGTCATCAGCTCGACGCGGCGGTTCAGGTTGCGCGTCATCCAGTCGGCCGAGGAGATGAAGACCTTGGCCTTGTCGTGAGGCAGGTCGCGGCCGTTGGCGAAGGCGATGATGCGGCTGTGTTCGAGGAAGCGTCCGACGATCGACTTGACCCGGATGTTCTCGCTCAGGCCCGGCACGCCGGGGCGCAGGCAGCAGATGCCGCGCACCACCAGTTCGATGCGCACGCCCCACTGGCTGGCGCGATACAGGGCGTCGATGATCTGGGGGTCGACGAGGGCGTTGAGCTTGACCCAGATCGCCGCCGGCTTGCCCTTGGCGGCGGCGGACATCTCCTTGCCGATCAGCTCGATCAGCCGGTCCTTCATGTTCAGGGGCGAGACGATCAGTTCTTCCAGCTCGTCGGGCTGGGCGTAGCCGGTGATGTAGTTGAACACCCGCCCCGCATCGCGGGCCAGCACCGGGTTGCAGCTGAACAGCGACAGGTCGGTGTAGATGCGCGCCGTGATCGGATGATAGTTGCCGGTGCCGAAATGGCAGTAGGTCCTCAGCGCCTCGCCCTCGCGCCGGACGACGACGCTGAGCTTGGCGTGGGTCTTCCATTCGACAAAGCCGAAGACGACATGGACGCCCGCCCGCTCCATGGCCCGGGCCCAGCGCAGGTTGGCCTCCTCGTCGAAGCGGGCCTTGATCTCAACCAGGGCGGTGACGTTCTTGCCGTTCTCGGCCGCCTCGATCAGGGCGGCGACGATGGGGCTGTCCTTTGAGGTCCGGTACAGGGTCTGCTTGATGGCGATGACGTTGGGATCGCGGGCCGCCTGGCGCAGGAACTGGACCACCACGTCGAAACTCTCGAACGGGTGGTGGATCAGCATGTCCTTCTCGCGGACCGCCGCGAAGATGTCGCCGCCGTTGTCGCGCACCCGCTCGGGATAGCGCGGCTCATAGCCCTTGAACTTGAGGTCGGGGTGGCCCGAGGGGATGAGTTCGGCCAGCTGGGCCAGGCCCAGCATGCCGTCGACCAGCACCGTGTCCTGCGGCGCGGCGTCCAGCTCGTTGGTGATGAATTTGCGCAGATCGTCGGGCATCGACGCCTCGATCTTGATGCGCACGACCGAGCCCAGGCGGCGCTGTTTCAACGCCTCCTCGAACTCCATGACCAGATCCTCGGCCTCTTCCTCGATCTCGATGTCCGAGTCGCGGATCAGGCGGAAGACGCCGCGCTCCAGTACGTCGCAACCCGGGAACAGGTGGTCGATGAAGAGCATCAGCAGGCTCTCCAGCGTCAGATAGCGTTTGCGGCCCGGGGTCGAGCGGCCGTCGGTGGCCAGGGGCCAGAACCGCTTCACCTGGGTCGGCACGGGGACCAGGGCGTAGAGGGTGCGGTTGTCCGAGCGCCGCTTCAGCTTCAGCGCCAGCGAGAAGCCGAGATTGGGCAGGAAGGGGAAGGGGTGGGCCGGGTCGATCGCCATCGGCGTCAGCACGGCGAACAGCTGGTTCAGGAATTCGGGCTCCAGCCGCTCGCGCTCGGTCTTGGTGATCCGGCCGGCGTCCACGACCTCGATGCCGACCCCCGTCAGCTCCTTGCGCAGCTTGCGCCAGCGGCGCTGCTGTTCGGCCATCAGGCCGCCGGCCGCGACATTGACCTTGTCGAGCTGCTCGGCCGGAGTCAGGCCGTCGGCCGACAGCACGCGCACCCGCTCGCGCACCTGGCCCTTGAGGCCGGCGACGCGGGTCATGAAGAACTCGTCGAGATTGTTGGCCGAGATCGACAGGAAGCGCAGCCGCTCCAGCAGCGGGTGCGCCGGGTTGGCGGCCTCCTCCAGCACCCGGCCGTTGAAGGCCAGCCACGAGATCTCGCGGTTGAAGAAGCGGGTCGGCGAGGCCATCAGGGCCTCGGACAGCTCAAGCTGCGGCGCGCGCGAGGAGGGGACCTCCTCGCCGGTGGTCGTGTCGCTGATCGCCGGGTCGCTCATGGAGCCGGTTCTGGCCCGACGCGGCGATGGCCGCAACCTTGCTCTGACAAAGGAAAACGCCGCCCGACCCCGGGGTCGGGCGGCGTTTCCTCCGTGTTCTGACGGCTTACCAGCTCCAGGCGTCGAAGATGACGTCGATGATGTAGCCGTCGTACTCGTCGATCAGATAGATGTGGTTGTCGACCAGCACCCAGCGCGTGCCCTCGGGCGGATAGCCGAGGCCATAGGTGCGCCAGTCGTCCAGCCTGTAGCGCCAGAAGATCGACGGCAGGTAGTCGCCGACATGATAGCGCTGGCCCCAGTAGTTGCGCGGCACCTGGTAGTAGCCGTAGCCTGGCGCGAAATAGAAGCCGATGCGCAGGCCGCTGTAGCCGCGGAATCTCCGGTCACTGCGCCACCAGTCGCCGCGATGGCTTCGGTTCCAGTTGCGCCGCCACTGGTCGCCGTTGAAGCGATTGCGGAACTCCCTGTATTCGCGGCGATCCTGGCGCCGTTCGGCACGATCCTCGCGGCGGTCCCGACGGTCATCGCGCCGGTCGTCGCGTCGGTCATCCCGACGATCCCAGCGGTCGTCCCAACGCGGGTCCTGGGGCCGGTCGGGCCTGCCGCCGCCCGTATTGGGCCGGTCAGGCCGATCGGGCCGGTCAGGACGATCGGGTCTGTCCGGGCGGTCCGGACGCCCTCCGCCGCCGCCCGTATTGGGTCGGTCAGGACGATCAGGACGATCAGGCCGGTCGGGACGGTCGGGGCGGTCAGGGCGACCGCCGCCGCCGCCCGTATTGGGTCGGTCAGGACGGTCAGGACGATCGGGCCGGTCGGGACGGTCCGGCCGGTCAGGGCGACCCCCGCCTCCGCCGCCGCCCGTGTTGGGCCGGTCAGGACGATCAGGGCGGTCCGGTCTGTCAGGGCGATCCGGACGGTCGGGGCGACCGCCGCCGCCGCCGCCGATGAGTCCGGGGCCGGTCGGCCGCGGGGGGCGCGGTTCATCGCCGCCGCCCTCGTTGGACGGGCGATCCGGGCGGCTCGGGCGGTCGGGACGGGCCTCGCGGGCTTCATCGCCGTTCTGGCGGGCGGCGCCGCGGCGGCCTCCGTCACGTTCTCCATCCTGGGCCAGGACGGTCAAGGGCGCCATGGCCGGCACGGCGAAGGCCGCAACGGCTGCGGCGACCATCAATGAGCGTTTCATTCTCGTATTCTTCCCCGCACGCCCCTGTCAGACGGCTTGTCGTCAAGGTCGCGCCTTCATCATGAACCGTGACTGAACGGATTGTCGGACTCCGGCCGGGGCCCCGATACGAAAACGCCCCGCGAGCCGAAGCCCGCGGGGCGCTTTCCTTGCGCGGAGCCGGGTCTAGTAGACGCCCGACAGCACGCTCGCGATCAGGCCGGTCGCGATGGCGATCAGCACGATGTCATTGCCGGCGTGGACGTAGCGATAGCCGCGCGGCGCCGGGCGCAGGCCGTAGGCATACGGATCCCGGACGTAGTAGCTGCGATAGCTGGACGGCAGGTAGTGGCCCCGCTGCCAGCGCTGGCCGTAATAGCGCGGCTCGACGCGGTAGTAGCCGTAGCTGGGGGCGTACCAGTAGCCGTTGCGGGCCCCGCGATAGTCGCGGAAGTCATTGCGGCCGCGCCACCAGTCGCGGTTGTTGCGGTCCCAACGCTGTTCGCGGCGGAAGTCCTGACGGTCTTCGCGGCGTTCCTCGCGGAAGTCGCGGCGATCGTCCCGGCGATCCTCGCGGTACTCCCGGCGGCTGTCGTATTCGCCCTGACGCCAGTCGCGCCGGTCGTCGCGCCGTTCCCGGCGATAGTCCTGACGGTCATCGCGGCGATCCTCGCGATAGTCGCGCCGGTTTTCGCGGCGGTCGCCCCGGCTCTGGGCCTCGGCGGCCATGGGGGCGGCGGTGGCCAGCACCAGTCCGAGCACCGCAGCTTTGGTCAAGCGGTTCATGATCACTCTCCAACTGAGGGACGGCGACGGGAAACCGGGTCCGGCCCGTTAATCATGTGCAAACGTCTCCCCGGGCGGATGAACTCTCCCTGAACGCGAATGTCAGGAAGGTGGGGCGGCTTCGCCGCCAGTGGTTAGTGATTGGTGGTTGCCGCTTCACTGGCGCCGGACGGGCGGCGGAGACAGCGCCATCGCCCAGGCGTGGGCCAGCCACTAATCACCAACCACTAACCACTCCCGAACCGCGGCATTGTACCCGGCCCCAACTCGTCCCACCTGTGCTTCAGCTTCACAGGACCCCCGCATGACCGCGCCGATCGAACTCTGGTACTGGCCCACGCCCAACGGCTGGAAGATCTCCATCGCCCTGGAGGAGATGGGCCTGCCGTATGAGATGAAGCCGGTGAACATCGGCGCCGGCGAGCAGTTCGGCGCGGCCTTTCAGGCCATCAGCCCGAATGGTCGGATGCCGGCCATCGTCGATCCCGACGGCCCGGACGGCCGGCCGCTGTCGATCTTCGAGTCCGGGGCCATCCTGCAATATCTCGGGGTCAAGTCGGGCCAATTCTATCCCCAGGACCCGCGCGGCAAGGCCGAGGTCGACCAGTGGCTGTTCTGGCAGGTCGGGGGCCTGGGGCCAATGGCGGGCCAGACGCACCATTTCCGCCAGTACGCCCCGGCCATCGTCAAGGACCAGCGCCACATCGCCTATGGCGTCCGGCGCTATACGGACGAGACGCACCGGCTGTACGGCGTGATGGACCGGCGGCTGGCCGATCGCGACTATCTGGCGGGGGCGTATTCCATCGCCGACATGGCGGCCTGGCCCTGGGTGCTGCCGGAGCTGCAGGGACAGGACCTGGCGGAGTTCCCGAACCTGAAGGCCTGGATGGAGCGGGTGGGCGCGCGGCCGGCCGTGATCGCGGGGCGGGCCCTGGGCGACGAGATGCGCCGTAGTCTCGCGGCCTCGGGCAAGGCGGCCGAGGCGGCGCGCAAGATGCTGTTCGGACAGCGGGCGCGGTAACCGTTCGTAAGCCTCCCGGTCACGTCCCGTTAGCAGGTGTGAATCAGGGATTTCCGAGTTATTTCAGAGGTCTGAACAGGGGCGCAGTATTCGCTCAATCTGTACTGAAAAGGCCGGAACCGGTCCCTGCCGTTAACTTTACCTTCAAACCGCAGGTATTTGATCGCGTCTCAGAGGGCGGGGCCAGAACGGCGCCGGTTCCGGGAGATACGGTGATGAACGCGCAAGAAACCGCACCGCAATTCGGTCAGGAGCAGGGCCTGCCCCTGCCGACCGCTGACATGAACGGCGACGACCTGTTCCGGCTGGGCATGATGTATTCGAGCGGCCAGGGCGGTTGCCCGATGGACCGCGTCTCGGCCCACATGATCTTCAACCTGGCCGCCATGAAGGGCAGCATCGAGGCGCGCGTCTATCGCCGCGAGATGAGCCAGGAGATGGAGCAGGACGAGATCGCGGAAGCCCAGAAGGCGGCCCGCCGCTGGATCGACGCGGGCGTGGTCTCGCTGGCCGCCTGAGGATCGCTGTCCGGCGCCGCGCTCAGCGGGCCTGACGCGTGACCCGCACCGCCACCTCGTTGCGGCGCAGCGGCGGCAGGGTCCAGGGCGGATCATAGAACCAGACGACGGGATCGCCGGCGGGAGTCCAGCCGCTGCCGGTCAGGGCGGCGTCCAGTTCCGCCTCCTTTTCGGCGACGGCCCGGGCGGAGCCCAGCCCGGAAAAGCGCAGCACCGCATAGGTCTCGGCCGGAACCACGGCCAGAACGACCGCCGGGTCCCGCGGCACGGGGAGGCTGGCCATCGTATATTCCGACGGCATGAAGAACTGGATCGTCCAGCGATCCTGACCCACCGCCCCCTGGGCCACCGGGGCCGTCATGGCGATGCTCTGCGACCGGCCAGCCGCAGTGTCGCCGGCTTGGGCGACCGGGGCCGTCATGGCGATGCTGGTCCGGGTGATATTCCCTCCGAAAATATAGCCGGCCAGCCGCTGGAAGCCGCGATTGCGCGCCGCCTCGCTGGAACCGGTCACCACGGTCTGCGCCGCGATCCGCTCGCCATAGGTGCGGATCTCGACCGGTCCGACGCGCTCCACCTCCGTAAAGGCGGGCTCCTCGGTGCCGGAGCGGATGCCGACCGTCGAACAGGCCGAGGTCAGCAGGGCCGCGGCCAAGGCGACGAGTTTCGATTTCATGATCGTTCGGTCCAGGTGTTCAGGGGCAACCCCTACATGGGGACGGTAGCGACCCTTCGCCCCTGCTCATCTTGTCGCAGACCGACGTTCACCCTTCGCCGATGCCGACCCCCGCATGGGGCGACAGGGACGCGAATTCGGCGGGCGTCCGCGTCATGCGCGCCTGGATGGCGGCCAGAACGTCGGCCGTGTTCCAGATCGAGCCTTGCATCACCGCCGCCCATTCCAGTCCCTCGGCGACCGTGTGGTCCCGCGCATAGGCGATCGCGGCCTTTGAGCCTGAGATCGCCAGCGGGGCCTTGGCGGCCACGGCCTTCGCCATCTCGAGCGCGGCCGCGAGCAGGGCGTCCGCGTCGGGCAGGACGGCGTTGACGAAGCCCAGACGCTCGGCCCGGTCGGCCGTCAGGGACGTGCCCAGATAGGCCAGTTCGCGAACCACGGCCTCTGGCAGGATGTGTGGCAGGCGCTGCAGGCTGCCGACATCGGCCATCATGCCGATGTTGATTTCCTCGATGCGGAAATAGGCGCCTTCGGCCGCCAGCCGGAGATCGCAGGCGGAAACAAGGTCCAGCCCCGCGCCGACGCAGGCGCCCTGGACGGCGGCGATGACCGGGAACCGCACCCGCTCGATCCAGCTCAGGGTGTCCTGAAGGTCGCGGGCGGCCTGATGGAAGGCCTGGCGGTCGGCGGGGGTGTCCGTCTGGAGAATGGCGCCGCCCGAGAAGACGGAGATGTCCATGCCGGCGCAGAAATTCCGGCCCTCGCCGGAGATGACCAGCGCCCGGATCTCGCCCGTCGCATCCAGCGCCTTCAGCGCGGGCCCGAAATCCCGCCAGAAGGTCAGGTCGAGGGCGTTCGACGCCTCCGGGCGGGACAGCCGCAGATGGGCGACAGAACCGTCGCGGGTGATCTCGAAGGCCGACATGGGTCTTTCGCTCCTGTGCGGAATCTGCGTCTCTGGCGATCCAAGCGTTTTCTATTGAAACCAACCGGGAGCCAAGCCTCATGTCACTTCAGGGCAAGACGCTGTTCATCACGGGCGCCAGCCGCGGCATTGGACTGGCCATCGGCCTGAGGGCCGCGCGCGACGGGGCCAATGTGGTCATCGCCGCCAAGACGGCCGAGGCGCACAAACATCTGCCGGGCACCATCTACTCGGCCGCGGCGGAGATCGAGGCCGCCGGGGGACAGGCCCTGCCGCTGATCGTCGACGTCCGCGACGAGGCCTCGGTTCTGGCGGCGGTGGAGGCCGCGGTCGCCCGGTTCGGCGGCATCGACATCTGCGTCAACAACGCCTCGGCCATCCAGCTGACCGGCACCCTGGCCACCGACATGAAACGCTATGACCTGATGCATCAGGTCAACGCCCGCGGGACCTTCCTTGTCTCCAAGGCCTGTATCCCGCACCTGAAGCAGGCGCAGAATCCGCACATCCTCGCCCTGTCGCCGCCGCTGGACCTGTCGCCGAAATGGTTCGGGCCGCACGTCGCCTACACCATGGCCAAGTACAGCATGAGCCTGGCCATGCTGGGCATGGCCGAGGAGTTCCGCGCGGACGGGATCGCCTGCAACGCCCTGTGGCCCCGCACCGGCATCGCCACCGCGGCGATCGAATTCGCCCTGACCGGCAAGGCGGGGCTGGCCTATTGCCGCACGCCCGAGATCATGGCCGACGCCGCCCACGCCATCTTCACCAGCCCGTCGCGCGAGCTGACGGGCCGGTTCCTGATCGACGACAGCTTCCTGTACGAGCGCGGCGAGCGCGATTTCGATCGTTACAGCGTCGAGCCGGGCAAGCCCCTGATGCCGGACTTCTTCGTCCCGGCGGACAGCGTGCCGCCGCCGGGGGTGGTGGTGGGGTGAGGGGGACGGGCTGGCATTCGCTGAGTGGCTAGTGGCCACTAGCCACTAGCCACTCAGAACTGCTGATACTGCCCGCCGATCGCATAGTTGAACCCGATCGGCAGGGCGTTGCGGAACAGGCTGATGAAGTTGGCGACCTCGCCGAGGGTCGAGCGCGGGACGAAGATGATGTCGCCGCGCCGCAGGGCGATGACCTCGCCGCGACGGGGCCGCAGGTCGGCCGCCCGCATCATGCGGATGCCGCCCGGACCGCGCCGGATCAGCGCCACCTCGCCCTGTTTCGCGGTCGGCAGGAAGTCGCCGGCCTGGATGATGGCCTGATAGGCGTCCAGATCCCCGTTCATCTCGATCATGCCCGGCGTGCGGACCTCGCCGCCGACCCAGACGCGGATCGGTCCGGCGGTCTTAAGGGTGATCTCGACCAACGGGCGACGCAGATAGGGGGTGAAGGCCGCGGAGGCGTCGGCCTCGAGTTCGGCGATGGTGCGGTCCGCGGCCATGATCTGGCCGGCCATCGGCAGGGATATGCGGCCGTCGGGCCCGATCCTCTGGATGCGGGTCAGCTCGACCGCTGTCGGCGTCGCGATCTCGATCTCGTCGCCGGGATAGAGGACGTATTCGGGCTCCATCTCGGTCCAGTCGGCGAAACCGATCTCGGGGAAGGAGGTCCGGCCCGTGCTCTGGACGCGGCCACTGGCGCCGGACTGCTGCGGCATGGGCATGCGCGAGCCGTAGTCATCCCCGCCGCCGAGGCCCGGCACGCGGGGGAGCGCCGGCACGCCGCCGCAGCCGCTGACCATCGCGCCGGCGCCGACAAGTCCGAGCAGCAGCAGGCGACGGTCGATGGACATGGGGACTCACTCCGCGAAAACAGCGTCGAGGGCAGGGTCGGCGCTTATGGGTAACCAGTGGTTAACGCCGCTGGCCCAAGGCTGGCGGTCACAGTCCAGTACGATGGAATCAGTCCGCCCCCCATGCGCACGTCGGCCTACACGACAGTCCGCCCGCGCTACGGCTTCTCCGATGTCGTCGGCCTGCTGTTCCGCGAAACCCTGCTGATGGTCGTGATCTTCCTGGTCGTGTTCGCCATCGGCACGGCGGCGGTGCTGACGCTGAAGAAAACCTACACCGCCACAGCCAGCGTCTACGCCGGGGCGGGGCAGGAGTATGTCTATCAGTCCCGGGTCGGCCAGATCGATCCCAGCCAGCCGCTGGAGGCCGACGCCGTGGCCGGGGCGGAAGCCCGGATCCTCGGAAGTCTGGCGGTCAAGCGCCGCGCCATCCGCGCCGTCGGAGCCGACACCATCCTGGGCCCCCGCGCCGCGGGAACGCCCGCCGAGAAGGAGGCGGCCGCGCTGAAGGCCCTCGATTCCGGTCTCGGCGTCGGCGTCACGCCCGGCAGCGCCATCATCGCCGTGTCCTATGAGTCCGATGACCCGGTGCGCGCGGCCCAGGTGCTGAACGCCGTGGTCGACCAGTATCTGGTCCAGCGGCGGCAGATTTTCCAGGGCTCGACCACGCCGGCCTATGCCGCACAGCGCGAGGCGTTCGAAGACGACCTGACCACCGCCGACGCAGCCTACAACGCCTTCCTCGAATCCAACGACATCGGGGACTTCGCGACCTTCAAGGCGAGCCTGGCGGCCAGCTATCAGACCACCCTGGCCGAGGCCCTGTCGCTGCGGGCGCAGCTGAACCAGGCCAGCCAGCGGCTGGCGACGCTCGAGGCCCAGCTGGCGCAGCAGCCCGCCGAGGTGGTGTTGCAGCAGGACCTGAACATCTCGGCCCAGGACCAGATCCTGACCCTGCGCACCCAGCGCGAGGCCTTGCTGTCGCGCTATACGCCCGAGGCCCAGCCCGTGCGGGACATCGACCAGCAGATCGCCGACCTGCAGGCCTATGTCGCCACCGGCACCACGGTCGGACCCAAGGAGGTCCGCACCGGGCCCAGCACCATCTTCACCGAGATCGAGACGACCCGGATCACCGCCGCCGCTGATCGCGACGGTCTGGCGGCCCGGCTGGCCGTCGCCGAGGGCCAGTTGAACCAGCTGCGCGCCCGTCTGGCCGAGATGACCCGGCTGGAATCGACCAACGCCAATCTGGCCGGCAATCGCGAAACCCTGACCACCCTGGTGCGCGACTTCCAGCAGCGCGAGAGCGCCGCGCGCGCCAACAGCGCCCTGGTCGCCGCCGGGGCCGATAACGTCAATGTCATCGAGCGCGCCGAGGCCCCGACCCGCGGCACCAGTCTGAAGGCGCCCCTGCTGGCCGTGGTCTTCCTGTTCGCCGCCTTCACCGCCCTGTGCGTCGGCCTGCTGCGGGTGTTCACGCGGCGCGGCTATGTCACCCCGGCCTCGACCGGACGGACGCTCGACATGCCCGTTCTGGCCGTCGCCCCGATGAAGGCCCGATGACCCCGCCCGTGTTAGCGTAGGAGCCTGTAACCGGGCGCGTAGCGATTCGATGGTCGATCTGACATCCGAAATGGCGGCTCTCTGGGCCGCATTGGGGCCGGCGCCAGGCCATCGCGGCCGCGTGGTCCAGATCGCCGCCGCCGCCACCGGCGAGGGCGTTTCCACGGTCGCGCGCGAATACGCCCGGCTGGCCGCCGTGCGTGCGCGTCGCCCCGTCTGGCTGATCGACGCCGACCTCGCCCAGCAGGGTCAGATGGACGCCGTCGCCAACGAACCCGACCGTTTCGGCCGTCTCGGCAAGGCGGCCATCGCCACGCCGGACGGCTCCATCTTCTTCGCCATCACGCCGCGCATCATGGACCGGGCCGGCAAGCCCGTGCATCCGGCCCGGCTGATGAGCGCCCGGCCCTGTCTCGGCGGACGGCTGTGGGTGACCCGGTTCGCGGCGGAGCATCTGCGCTCGGGCCAGCGCGCCGAGGCGGTCAGCGACGCCCGCTACTGGGACGCCCTGCGCAAACACGCCGATACCGTGGTGATCGACGCGCCGGCGGCGGATCGCAACGACATGGCCATCACCCTCGCCCCCTTCGTCGACGCCACGGTCCTGGTGGTGGCGGCCGAAAGCGGGCCGGCCAACGAGCCCCTGATGCTGCGCGACGAGATCGAGGCGGTCGGCGGCAAGATCGCTGGCGTGGTCGTCAACCGCTCGACCTACAATCCGCCGGCGTTTCTGAAGCGACTGACCGGCTAGACTTTCGCCGCGTCCAGCCGGGCCACTTCCCGCGCGCCGTAGAAATGGGGCTCGAACCCCTTCATCCAGAACAGTTTTCCGACGCCGCGCGCGGTGCGGTCATACATTTCCGCCCGCTTCGGGCTGGCGATGACGGTCAGGGCCGCCGAGGCCGCGCCCCAGACGGCGGTCTGGGCCGCGCCGATGACCATCCAGCGGGCCACCCCGGTCCAGTCCCGCGCCGCCGCCGCCGTCTGGCTGGGCCCCTGGCCATAGGCGAAGGCGCGGGCGAGGGCGTAGTTCAGGGTCGCGCGATGGGCCGGGGCGAACTCCTCGACCCGGGCGTCCGCGGCCCAGCCGAAGCGGCCGC
>NZ_BSOY01000057.1 GCF_030160755.1 Brevundimonas denitrificans
AGGGCCAGCAGCCTCAGCCGCGCCATCGGCAGGCCCGAAGTCCGCGCCGTCTCCTCGCCGAGGCTCAGCATCCGCAGGCCCGGCGCCGCCAGAGCCGCCAGGGCGCCGGCGACCAGCACCGCCGGCGTGACCCAGGCCGCGTCGATCCAGCTGCGGTTCTGCACCGACCCCAGCAGCCAGCTCATCACCTCGGCCGTGGCGATCGGCGACGGCGACAGGTTGAAGATCAGGGCTGTGGCCGCACCCGCGAAACTGGACACCGCCACGCCGAACAGGATCAGGGCCTCCGGCGACCGAACCCGCGCCGAGAACAGGATCAGCAGCCCGCCCGCCAGACCGGCCCCGATCAGGGCTGATATCTCGACGGCCCCCGGAACCGCCGCAGCGCCGAGCACGATCGCCGCCGGCGCCGCCAGCGCCGCCGCCGCCGACACCCCCAGCACGCCCGGATCGGCCAGCGGATTGCGCAACAGTCCCTGCATCACCGCGCCCGACAGCCCCAGCGCCGCCCCGACCATCAGGGCCGTCGCCACGCGCGGCGCCCGCACCTGCCACAGAACCTCGGCGGGTCCTGACCCATGATCGGTAAAGGCCTGGCTCATCTGCGCCATGTCGAAAACGGTCTCGCCCAGCAGGATTCCCAGCACGGACGCCGCCAGAATCAGCCCCGCAAGGGCCAGGGTCAGCCGTGAAGGCCGCCTCATGCGCCGGCCTTCAGCATCGCCGCCGCATCGGCCGCGAACCAGGCCGGACAGGTCAGGGCCGCGGCCGGAAGCCGCGCCGCCACACGGCCCCTGGCCGACCGTTGCACGACCGGATGCCGCCCCGGCCCGCGCCAGTCGCCCCGGACCTGATCGAAGAAGCCCAGCACGAACCGCGCCGGCGGAAACAGGGCGATCCGCTCGACGCTGACCGGGGCGAAGAACGGCCCTGCCGCCGCATTGGCGAACCCGGCCGCGCCCAGGATCGCGTCCACCAGGGTGCCCCTGCCCGCCGTGAACCCGCCCGCCGTCAGATACAGTGCGGACCCGGGGCGCGCCGCGGGCCCAGGCGCCGCGTTCCGCAAAGTCGCATCCATCCGCGCCGCCAGCGCCTCACCCCGTTCAGGCACGCCTAGACCTTGCGAAACCGCACGAATGTCTGCCCTTATTCCTTTGAAATCCGTCGCGTCCTCAATGGTTACTACCCGCACGCCGGTCGCCGCCAGACGAGCCAGCAGCCGCGGCTCCCCGCCCCAGTAGCGGACCACCACATCAGGCCTGAAGGCGATGGCCGCCTCCAGCGTCGGGCGCACCCGGCGCCGTCCAGCCGCCGCTTGCCGCATCCATGCGTCGGGATCATCCGCCCGGGGCGACAGAGCCAGTTCGGCGTCGGGCCTGAGGGCCAGCACATACTGATCGGCGCACTGGTCCAGGGCCATGACCCGCAACGGCCGGGCCTCGGCGACCCCGGCGCCCAGCACCGTCATCCCGGCCAGCGCCCCCGCCAGCCGTCTCACGGTTTCAGCAGGCCCGAGAACAACCCCTCAAGCAGGGTGGTCACCAGCGTCTCCCGCTCGACCCAGTCGAAATACGGCTTGGTGATCACCAGGGACACCACGCCATGACATCCGGCCCACAGGGCCTGGGCCGTCGTTCGCGCGTCGCCGCGCAGCAGCCCGGCCGCCTCCGCGTCCTCGACGACGACCTCGAAGGACCGGTACAGCCCGCCCCCCAGCTCCTGCGCCGCCGACAGGGCGCCGTGCTGAAGCTCTACCGGCCGGGTCATATAGATCAGGCGATAGGCGTTCGGATTGGCGAAGCCGAAGTCGATATAGGCCCGCAGCATACGCCGCAGACGCACCTCCGGCCCGCCGGGCTCGGCCACGATCGCCTGGTTCATCTCCAGCAGGGCCGCGAAGGCCTGACGGCAGATCTCCTGCAGGATTTCGCCCTTCTCGGCGAAATGCATGTAGAGCGCGGTCGAGGACAGACCGACCTCGTCGGCGATCTTGCGGATCGTCGCCCCCTCGTAGCCGTGCTCGACAAAGATCCGTTCGGCCGCGGCGAGGATTTCCGCGCGCCGGGCATGGCCTTCGCCCTTGGGCTTGCGCTGTGAGCGCAGGTTGAGCGGGGTGGCGGCAACGGTCACGCGGGGGGACTCCGGACGTTGGAGCCCCTGAATAGCGACATTCCCCGGCGCGCGCCAATCGCTTGCGACACGCGAATCGCCAAGGTAACTCTTGGTAGTGGAAAGGCTTGAAGTCTCCGATCTGGACGAGCGCCGGAGGGATGCCGCGCGATACGGTCCGCCGCTCGGACAGAGCGCGGCCATGCGAGGCTTGGCGCCCTTCCAGACTGTCATGCTGACGGCGTTCACGGCCGCGTTCGCCCTCGCGCTATGGTTCTGGCCTGCCCGTTTCGCCGGCTGGATCGTCGCCGGGGCGGCCTTCGCCTTCCTCGTGATGGCGGTCTGGCGTGTCGTTCTGATCCTGGTCAGCGCCGCGCCGCTGCCCGAGCCGCCGATCCCTTCGGTCTGGCCGCGCTACACCATCCTGGCGGCGCTGCACGATGAAGCCGAGATCGTCAGCCAGCTGATCGAACGCCTTTCGCGGATCGACTACCCGCCCGACCGTCTCCACGGCTTGCTGGTGCTGGAAGCCCATGACCATGAGACCATCGCCGCCGCCCTGGCCGCGCCCCGCCCGGACTGGCTGGAGGTTCTGGTGACCCCGCCCGGCAGGCCGCAGACCAAGCCCCGCGCCCTGAATTTCGCCCTCACCCACGCCACGGGCGAGCTTCTGACCGTTTACGACGCGGAGGACGCCCCCGATCCCCACCAGCTCCGCGAGGCCGCCGCAAGGTTCGCCGCCGACCGCAGCGGCCGTCTGGCCTGCCTTCAGGCGCCCCTCCGCATCCGGGCCCCGGACGGCGACCAGGCCCGCTTCGTCGATCGGCAGTTCGCCGCCGAATATGCGAGCCTGTTCGAAACCGTCCTCCCCGGCATGGCGCGCCTCCGCCTGCCCTTCCCCCTCGGCGGAACCAGCAACCATTTCCGCGTCGACGTCCTCCGCGCGGTCGGCGGCTGGGACGGATGGAACGTCACTGAGGACGCCGATCTCGGCTTCCGGCTGTGGAGCCATGGCTGGACCCTCGGCGTGATGGCCCGCCCGACATGGGAGACGCCGCCCGGCGGCCTGCCGCACTGGCTGCCGCAGAGGACCCGTTGGCTGAAGGGCTATCTCCAGACCTGGGGCGTGCATACCCGCAAACCCTGGCGACTCGGTTGGCGCGGGGCGTTCGCCCTGGTGATGACCGTGGGCGCGGGCCTTGTCTCGGCGGCGATCCACGGCCTGACCCTGGCCTGGGTGACGGCGGCGGTGCTGGTTTCGGCCATGGCCGGCCTGCCGCCGGAAACGCCGGTGCTGGCGCTCTGCGTTCTGGTGCTCGGCGCGGCCTCGGCCTGGCTGTCCTGCGCCATCGGGGCGAGGCGCGCGGCCGCGCCCTACACCGCCGGCGACATGATGGCGGCCCCGGCCTACTGGGCCCTGCTATCCCTCGCCTTCGTCCATGCCGCATGGCGTCTGGTTCTCGACCCCTTCGCCTGGGACAAGACGCCCCACCGGCGCGAGGCCGGGCCGGAAGGGATATCGCCCGCCGCGTCCGAAGCCGAAACGCACGATGCGCTGGACGCGACCGCGCCTCTCCGCCTATCAGCGGGGCATGCCGCCGCGTCTGAACCCGTCGCCTGAGACCCTCGTCACCCGCGCCTGGGCGGACTACGCCCTGCTGGACAGCGGCGGCGGCCGCAAGCTCGAGCGCTACGGCCCCCATACCGTGGTCCGGCCGGAGCCCCAGTGTTTCTGGACGCCGCGCGATCCGGGCGCTTTCGACGCCGCCGACGCCGTCTTCGATCCGACGGACGAGGACGAGACCGGCCGCTGGCGTTTCGCGGGCAATCCCATCGACAGCTTCTCGCTGGCGTGGCGCGACGTGCGCTTCACCAGCCGGTTCACGCCGTTCCGCCACCTCGCCTTCTTCCCCGAACAGGCCGCCAACTGGGAGTGGCTGGACGGGCGTATCCGGGCCCTGAAACAGCCCAGAATCCTGAACCTGTTCGGCTACACCGGCGTCGCCAGCCTCGCCTGCGCCGCCGCCGGGGCCGAGGTCACCCACGTCGACGCCTCGAAGAAGTCGGTCGCCTGGGCCCGTGAGAACGCCGAACTCTCGGGCATGGCGGACCGTCCGATCCGCTGGATCGTCGAGGACGCCCGCAAATACGTCGCCCGCGAGGTCCGGCGCGGATCGAAATACGACGGGATCATCCTCGACCCGCCGAAATACGGGCGCGGCCCGACGGGCGAGGTCTGGCGGCTGTTCGAAGACATGCCGGCCCTGCTCAAGGACTGCGCGGGCCTGCTGTCCGACAACGCCTCCTTTCTGCTGCTCAACGCCTATGCTGCCCGCGTTTCCGGCCTTTCGCTGGCCCATCTGATGGTCGAGGCCCTGACCGAAAGAGGGGGGGCGGACCGCGGCGGCGTCATCGACTGGGGCGAACTGGCCCTGGCCGAGGACGGCCCGGACGGCCGCGCCATCGGCCTCAGCTTCTTCGCCCGCTGGTCCGCATGAACGACCGTCTGATCACCTCCCTGACCAATGACACGGTCAAGAACGTCCGCGCCCTCCATATGCGCAAGGAACGCGAGGTGACCGGCCGGTTCCTCGCTGAGGGGCTGAAGTTCATCGGTGAAGCCCTTGATCAGCAACGCGCGCCGCGTTTGCTCATGGTGGGCGAGGACGCCCGCCCGCATCCCATCCTCGACCGCGCGCGCGAGGCCACGCGAGCGGCCGGCGGCGAGGTCGTGGTCGTCACCCACGCCATCCTCGAGAAGGTCAGCCGCCGCGACAATCCGCAGACGGTGCTGGGCGTCTTCGACCAGGTCTACACGCCCCTGTCCGCCATCCAGCCCGGCACCGCCCCCGCCTGGGTGGCGCTGGAGCAGGTGCGCGATCCCGGCAATCTCGGCACCATCATCCGCACCGCCGACGCGGCCGGTTGCGGCGGGGTTATCCTGATCGGCGACTGCGTCGATCCGTTCTCGGTCGAGGCTGTCCGCGCCACCATGGGCTCGGTCTTCGCCGTCGCCATCGCCCGCGCCACGCCCGCCGAGTTCATCGCCTGGCGCCAGACCTGGCCCGGCAGCGTCATCGGCACCCGGCTGGACGCGACCGAAGGCTATCGCGACGCCGCGATTGAATATCCGGCCCTGATCCTGATGGGCAATGAACAGGCCGGCCTGACGGACACGCTCGCCGCGGCCTGCGACGTCAACGTCAAGATCCCCATGCGGGGCCGGGCCGACAGCCTGAACCTGGCCGTGGCCACGGGCGTGATGGTC
Organism: Brevundimonas denitrificans; assembly: GCF_030160755.1. GTDB lineage: Bacteria > Pseudomonadota > Alphaproteobacteria > Caulobacterales > Caulobacteraceae > Brevundimonas > Brevundimonas denitrificans. The sequence goes on from NZ_BSOY01000057.1 coordinate 5,378, forward strand.
TATGCGGTGACCGACCAGGCCTGACCGGCGACGGGCACATGACGGCGGATTCACTTGCCGCTTTCCGGGCGACAGGCCAGCTTCGCGCCCTCACCCCGGGGCTTTCAATGCGCGTCTTTCTGACCCTGTTCTTCGTCCTGTCCTGCGCCGCCTTTCCGGCCGCGGCCCAGACGCCGCAGCCGGAACCGGAACCCGAAGCCTACCGCGCGGACGCCCTGTCGATTGAGGCGCTGGTCAACGCGCAGTACGCCTATCTCGACCGCTTCCCGGGCGAAGCCATGCCGATGAGCCCCCTTCTGCGTGCGGAGGCCGAGGCGGTGAGCGATCGCCGCTCCCTGCTGCGCTATGCCGAACACGCCGTGACGGCGCTGGCGGACCATCACGCGATCACCGGCGGCTCATTCGCCGACAGCTGGGGGCTGGCGCCCAGCTATTCCGACCTGTGGATCGAGCCGGAGGGCGATGTCTGGCGGATCACCGCTGTCCGCGAGGGCTCTCCTGCCGACGACGCCGGCGTGAGACCCGGCGATGCTCTGGTCGCGGTCGGCGGAGCGCCCACGAGCCAGGCCGTCGCCGCCTTCTGGGCCGATCTGGGCCTCGAACCGACCGCCGACCGCGCGGGATACGCCGCCCGGGTCCTCGCCGCCGGACGCCGCGACCGGCCGCGCGACCTGACGATCCGCGACGCCGCGGGGGCCGAACGTCGACTGACCCTGCCCAACCTCTATGTCGCCGGTCCCGGCGAACGGCCTCCGCTCACGGCGCGGGAGGTCGACGGCGTCCTGACCCTTCGCTTCAACGATTCGCTCGGCGACAGGGCTGCGATCGCCGCCTTTGACGCCGCCCTGGCCGGCGCCCGATCCGGCCAGCCGGTCGTGCTGGACCTCACCGACACGGCCAGCGGCGGCAATACCGTGGTCGCCCGGGCGATCATGGGCTGGTTCGTCGATGCGCCGACGCCCTACCAGATCCACAACCTGCCCGCCGAGGAACGCGAGACCGGGGTGCCGCGTCAGTGGGTCGAGCAGGTCCTGCCCCGCCCCGGCAAGCGTCACCACGGCCCTGTCGCCGTTCGCGTCGGACGCTGGACCGGGAGTATGGGCGAGGGCCTGGCGGTCGGTCTGGACGCGCTGGGCGCCGAGGTGACCGGCGGGCCGATGGCCGGCCTGCTGGGCGCCATCTACGATCACCGCCTGCCGAACTCGGGGATGGTGATCAAACTGCCGACCGAGCGGCTGTATGCCGTCGACGGGACGCCGCGCGAGGCGTTCAGGCCGCCGGCGGATTGAGCCTCAGAAGCTCCGGCCGTCCACCCGTTGCGCCGTCCAGCTGAACGGTTCGATGTCCGTCAGCGTGCGGATGTTGACCGCCACCATGGGCTGGCCGTCGGCGGTTTCGCCGCGCGCGAACGACTGCACGCCGCAGGTCTCGCAGAACAGATGGGTGATCTTGTGGGTGTTGAACAGATATTCGGTCTGAGGGCCGGCGGCGGTCAGACGAAAGGCGTCCGGCGTGACGAAGGCCAACACCAGTCCCTTGCGGTAGCAGTGCGAGCAGTTGCACTCGATCAACCCCTCGAGATCGGTCTCGACCTCATAGGCCACGGCGCCGCAGCGGCAGCTGCCGGCATGGGTTTTCGCTTCAGCCATCACGCATCCTCCAGCAGCACCACGCCTGGCGCGGATTTCAACGCCCCGCGCAGGGCCCCGTCCAGCCGGTAGCGGCCCGGCAGTTTGAGTTCGACCTCGCGCCGGCCGTCCAGCGAGGCGATCAGCGAGACCTCCCCGCCCTTGCCCTGCGACCGCGCCCGCTCCAGCCGCGACTTCAGCGCCGCTGGATCGGCCGCCCTGGCGGAGACATGGATGCGCAGCCCCATGGCGCCGTCGTCGATCAGCGTGTCCAGCCGGCTGGCGTCGTCGCCGAAGAACCGCACCTCGCCGTCGGCCGACTTGGCGCGCACCCTGACCATGATCGAGGCCCCGACTTCCAGCACCTCGCGGCATTTGCGCAGCTGTTCGGGCGGGAACAGGCATTCGAACTCGCCGGTCGGGTCCGAGAAGGTGACGAAGGCGAATTTCTCACCGGATTTGGCGCTGGCTCGCTCCTGCCGACGGCGCACCACGCCGGCCATCAGGAAGGCTTCGTGGCCGCTTTCGGCCAGGGCCGTGGCCTCGGCGACGAAGGTGACGCGCTTGCGTTTCAGCGCGGGCGCCATGTCCTCCAGCGGGTGGCCGGACAGGTAGAAGCCGACGGCGGCCAGTTCCTGGTCCAGCTTCTCGGGCCCGACCCAGGGCTCGACCGGCTTCAGGCGCGGGCGGGCGGCGCCGGCCTGATCTCCGCCGAACAGCGCGCCCTGCGATGAGGCGCGTTCGGCCGCGACGCTCTGGCAATAGGCCATCAGGGTGTCGGCCTGTTCGACCAGCTGGCGGCGGTTGGAGTGGAAGCTGTCGAAGGCCCCGGCGCGGGCCAGGTTCTCCAGCGCCCGCTTGTTGACGCTGCGGGGATCGACGCGTTCGAGGAAGTCGAAGATGTCGGTGAACCGCCCGCCGGTCTCGCGCACCTCGACCAGATGCTTCATCGCCTCCAGCCCGACATTGCGGATGGCGCCCAGAGCGTACAGCACCGCGCCCACGCCGTCGTCGTAAGCCACGTCGAAATCGGCGGATGACCGGTTCACGTCCGGCGCCTTGACCGGCACCTCGAACCGGCGACAATCCTGATAGAAGACAGCGAGTTTGTCCGTGTTGCTGAGATCGAGAGACATGGACGCAGCCATGAATTCGACGGCGTGATTGGCCTTCAGCCAGCCGGTCTGGAAGCTGATCAGCGCATAGGCGGCGGCGTGCGACTTGTTGAAGCCATAGCCCGCGAACTTGGCCACCAGGTCGAAGATGTAGCCCGACTGCTCCTCCGGGACTCCCTTGCTCGACGCGCCCTCGACGAAGCGCGCGCGCTGGAAATCCATCTCCTCCTTCTTCTTCTTGCCCATCGCCCGGCGGAGAAGATCGGCCTCGCCCAGCGAATAGCCGGCCAGGACCTGGGCGATCTTCATCACCTGCTCCTGGTAGATGATGACGCCATAGGTTTCGGTCAGGACGTCGACCAGCGACGGGTGCAGGCAGTCGACCTCCTGGCGCCCGAATTTCCGGTCGATGTAGGTGTCGATCATCTCCATCGGCCCGGGCCGGTAGAGGGAGATCAGGGCGGTGATCTCCTCGATCGAGCCGCACCGCATCTTGCGCAGGGTGTCGCGCATGCCCTGGGATTCCAGCTGGAACACCCCGACGGTCTGGCCCGAGGCCATCAGCTCATAGGTCTTCGGGTCGTCCAGCGGCAGGCTGTTCCAGTCGACCGCCGCCCCGCGCCGCTCCAGATAGATCCGGGCGCGGTCCAGCACCGTCAGGGTCTTGAGGCCGAGGAAGTCGAACTTCACCAGACCGGCGGCCTCGACCCATTTCATGTTGAACTGGCTGGCCGGGATGGTCGACCGCGGGTCCTGGTACAGGGGGGCCAGTTCGACCAGGGGGCGGTCGCCGATGACGATGCCGGCGGCGTGGGTCGAGGCGTTGCGATACAGCCCCTCCAGCTCCAGCGCCGTCTCCAGCAGGGTGGCCACGGCCTTGTCCGTGTCACGCGCCTCGCGCAGGCGCGGCTCGATCTCGATGGCCTGGGCCAGGGTCACGGGATTGGCGGGGTTGGCCGGCACCATCTTGGCCAGCCGGTCAACCTGGCCCAGCGGCATCTGCAGCACCCGGCCGACGTCGCGCAGCACGGCCCGCGCCTGCAGGGTGCCGAAGGTGATGATCTGCGCCACCCGGTCCTTGCCGTAGCGGTCCTGGACGTAGTCGATCACCTCTTCCCGCCGCTCCTGGCAGAAGTCGATGTCGAAGTCGGGCATGGAGACCCGTTCGGGGTTCAGGAACCGCTCGAACAGCAGGCCGAACCGCAGGGGATCCAGATCGGTGATGGTCAGCGCCCAGGCGACCAGCGAGCCGGCGCCCGAACCGCGCCCCGGACCCACGGGAATGCCGTGGTTCTTGGCCCATTTGATGAAGTCCGAGACGATCAGGAAATAGCCGGGGAAGCCCATCTGCTGGATGATCCCGACCTCCCATTCGAGGCGGGTCCAGTAGTCGGCCTCGGGCGCGACCGGGGTCACGGCCTGCAGCCGCGCCTTCAGCCCCTCGCGGGCCTGATGCATCAGCTCCTCGGGCTCGGTCCGCCCGGCCCCGGCCTCGAACCGCGGCAGGATCGGCGCCCGCGTCGGCACCAGGAAGGCGCAGCGGCGGGCGATCTCGACCGTCGTGTCACAGGCCTCGGGCAGGTCGGCGAACAGCGCCCGCATGGCGGCGGCCGGCTTGAACCAGTGTTCGCCGGTGATCCGGCGCCGGTCCTCCTGACCGGTGAAGGCCCCGTCGGCGATGCACAGCAGGGCGTCATGCGACTTGGCCTGAGCGGCCTTCGCATAGTGGACGTCGTTGGTGGCGACCAGGGGGACGTCGTGGGCATAGGCCCACTCCACCAGCCCCCGCTCGGCCTGCCGCTCGCTGGCGAGGCCATGGCGCTGCAGTTCGACATAGAAGCGGTCGCCGAACACCCGCGCCATCTCGTCGAGCGCCGCATTGGCCTCGGACGGCTTGCCCTGGACGAACAGGGGATCGACCGGTCCGTCCGGCCCGCCCGACAGCAGGATCAGTCCCTCGGACCGTTCCGCCACCATGGACCAGGGCACGCTCGGCTCATCCATCGACCCCGCGTCGAGATAGGCCGAGGACGACAGGGCGCACAGGTTCAGCCACCCCGCCTCGCTCTGAACCGCCAACACCACGGTGGGGACCTTGGCCCAGCGTTCGTTGATCTTGCCGCCGATTCCGGTCACCGGCAGGGCGCAGGCCACGATCGGCTGCACCCCGGATCCCTTGGCCGCCTCCGAGAACTCCAGCGCCCCGAACAGATTGGCCCGGTCCGCCACGCCCACGGCCGGCATGCCCGCATCCGCCGCCAGGGTCGCGACCTTCCCCGCCTTGATCGCGCCTTCCAGCAGCGAATAGGCCGAGCGGACGCGGAGGTGGATGAAGCCCTGGCTGTTCAGCGTGTCGGTCAAACCGGTCCCGTTCCTTCGCCGATGGAAGCGCCTGTTCTGGACCGAGTCTCACATCGCGGGCGACCGGGACACCGGAAAGCGGCGAAAGGACCCGTCCGTCCGGGGACGGTCTGTGGATAGCCGCCCAGCCAGTGCAGAAAGGGACCGGACCGGTCGGAAAAAACACAGTCCAATGAGTCCAATGAGTCTATTCGCGGCGCGCAAATCCTTGAATTTGCTGGACCCGCCGATCGGACTCTTTTGGACTCTGTCAGGCCGCCGTGGTCATCAGCGCCGCCTGCCACATCACCCAGACGAAACCGCTGCACGACGCCAGCGACAAAGCATCCCGAACCCAACGCGCCATCACAGCCTCCCTTGCGTGTTCTATCTATGCTCTATGTTGCGGTTTTGTTCTCGTCAAGAGCGTTTGTCGAGTGACACAGAAGGCTGAAGGCGCGCTACACTGTCGGGACGCCGCCAACACCCGCCCTCCCGGCGGCAAGCGGCGCAGGAGTTCCGGTCATGGCCAAGGGTCAAGTCAAGAGCAACAAGGAAGTCCGCAAACCCAAGGCCGAAAAGCCCAAGCCGGCGGTGTCGGTCGGCAGTTCGCCCTTCACCACCCCGCCCGGCAAGAAATAGGTCTCTTCCCGGCCGTCAGTGCGGCCAGGCCTCCGCCAGCACATCCGTCCGGCCGTTGGCGGCGCGCACCTCCAGCACCGGGGTCGCGGGCTGGCCGTCGGCGAACAGCTCATAGATGATCGCCCCGTCCCCGGCCTGGGTGCTCTCGATCACGCGCACGGGCGTAAAGCCTCTGCGTGAGCCCTCCGCCGCGGCGCGGACCGCCGCGGGCGCCGCGCTCCACGGGATGTCGCGCTGGATCTCCACCACCTCCCAGCCCCGCGGCGTCTCCAGCAGGTCGAGCTCGATCTCGGCGCCGTTCAGCCTGCCTTCGACGTCGTAGTAGCGCCGGTCCTCCCGCTCCTTCAGCTCGGCCCCGGCGATGACCATGCCGGGCCGCGCGGCCAGAACCACGGCGCGAACGGCCTCGGGAATGTCGGCGGCGGCGGTCGGGGTGATGGCGGTGGCGGGCGCGGCGGCCGTCCGCGGCGGATCGGGCTGGGCAGGGTCGCAGCCGGCCAGGGCGATGACGCCGGCGGCAAGGACGGACGGGCTCAGGGTACGCGACATGGCGATCTCCCGTTCGGCTCAGTGCCTCACCTTAGTCCCGCCGGACCTGTACGCAAAATGGAGGTCTCAGCTCTCGTCCGGACGCCCCAGCCGGCGCTCGCATTCGGCGACCCCGGCGGCGACCCCGGCCGCCGCGTAAAGATCCCTCGCCGCCGTCCATGCCACGGTCGCCGGACCCTCGCGCCGCAGCTGATCCAGCGCCAGGGCTTTCAGGCGCAGGGCGTTGGCCATGTCCAGCGAGGCGCCCTGCCCGTTGGCGCCATAGAGGGCCGCCGCCTGTTCGGCATGGGCCAGCGCCTGTTCCAGGTGATCGGCCTCGCGGTCGAGGTCCGACAGGTGGCGCAGGGCGTGGGCCTGCAACAGGGGGGCGCCGCTCTCGCGGCTGAGGGCGGCGGCGCGGGCATAGGCGTTCCGGGCGTCCAGCGCACGGCCGTCGGCCATGGCCTCGCGCGCCGTGGTCAGATGGGCCTGGATGGCGTCGGTCATGAGCGGCTCCGCGTGAGCGCGAGGCTTAGCACAGCCTCAACAGGCGCGGGCCCCGGCCGTCACGGAACCTCGAAACCGAAGATCTGCTCAAAGGTCTCGGTCCGCGGGAAGGATTCCGCGGTCAGTTCGCCTTCAATGGCCGGGCCCGCATACATTTCGGTCTCCGACCCTCGTGGCTCGCACTCGGCGGCGGAATAGTAGGGATTGCGAGCCATGGACTGGTTGAAGGCCGCTGCGAAGGCCCACTCCCGTCTCGCGGTCGCCTGATCCGCACTCAGTTCCAGAACCTGGACCGGGAAGCCACGACGATCACAGTCCACGCCCGGAACCGTGACGCTCATTCCGTGGATCACGACCGGAATATTGCCGATCAGGCGCTGGTCGCCGACTTCCAGCCGCTGGCCCGCGAGCGTGTCAGGGCTCCTGGCATCCATGCAGGCGGCCAGGGCGGCAAGCACCGGGAGCGCCCACACCGCGCGCATCAGTAGGCGTGGCTCTCCGCCGGCCGCTCTTCCAGATGGCCGTCCTTCAGGGCGAAGACCCGGTCCATATGGCCGGCCAGCTCCATGTTGTGAGTGGCGATCAGGGCGGCGACGCCGGTGTCCTTGACCAGTTTGTGCAAGGCCTCGAACACGGTCTGGCTGGTGGCGGGATCGAGGTTGCCGGTCGGCTCGTCTGCCAGCAGCAGGCGCGGACGGTTGGCCAGGGCGCGGGCCACGGCGACGCGCTGCTGCTCCCCGCCCGACATCTGGGCCGGCTGGTGCGTCAGCCGCTCGCCGAGCCCCAGGGCGGTCAGCACCTCCGAGGCGCGTTGGCGGGCCTCGGCCTGGCCGACGCCGGCGATGCGCAGCGGCAGGGCGACGTTGTCGCGGGCGTCGAACTCGGCCAGCAGGTGGTGGAACTGATAGACGAAGCCGATCCTGGCGAGGCGGATATGGGTCCGCGCCCGTTCGTCGAGGCCGCCGACGTCGGCGCCGTCGATGCGGATCTCGCCGGAGGTCGGCCGCTCCAGCAGGCCGGCGGCGTGCAGCAGGCTGGACTTGCCCGAGCCCGACGGCCCGATCAGGCCCACGACCTCGCCGGGCATGACGTCGAGATCGACGCCCTTGAGCACGGTCAGCCCGCCCGAGGCGGTCTCATAGGTGCGGGTCACCCCGCGGACGGAGAGAACGGGCCTACTCATACCGAAGCGCCTCTACCGGATCCATTTTCGCGGCCCGCCACGACGGCAGCAGCGAGGCCACGCACGACATGAAGACGGACCACAGGGTCACCCAGATCACGTCCATGGCGTCGACCTCGGCCGGGATGGAGTCGAGCATATAGACGTCGGCGTTGAACAGCTGGACGCCCAGCACCCACTCCAGGAAATGCTGGATCGCGGCGATGTTGAGGCAGAACACCAGCCCCAGCACCAGGCCGGTGATCGTCCCCGCCACGCCGATCGCGGCGCCGGCGATGAAGAAGATGCGCAGCATCGACGACTGGCTGGCGCCGACGGTGCGCAGGATGGCGATGTCGCGGGTCTTGTTCTTCACCAGCATGACGATGCCGGAGATGATGTTGAGGGCGGCGATGGCGACGACGAGGCCGAGGATGATGCTCATCGCCACCCGCTCGACCTTCAGCGCGCCCCAGAAGGCGGCCAGACGGTCACGCCAGTCGCTGACGATGGCGCTCCGGCCCGAGGCCGCGCGCACCGCCTGGGTCAGATCGCCGACACGGTCGGGCTCCGCGACCTTCAGCTCGATGACGTCCCAGACCCCCTCCTTGCCGAAGAACAACTGGGCCTGCTCCAGCGGCATGAACAGGAAGGCGCGATCGAAGTCGGCCGTGCCCGAGGTGAACACGCCGCCGATGCGGTAGGTCTTCTCCAGCCCGCCCAGATTGCCGAAGGCGCTGTCCGCGCCGGTCGGCGAATACAGGGTGATCGGATCGCCGATGCGCAGCCCCATGCTCTCGGCCAGGGCCTTGCCGATCAGGATGTTGTCGCCGCCGTAGGCGCCCTGCCCGAAGGCGCGCCGCGCCTCGGGCGTCAGGCTGTCGAAGACGTAGGACATGGAATCCAGGTCCTGCGGGCGGATGCCGCGCACGACGGCGCCGGTCGTCTGGCCGGCCGCGCGCACCAGCGCCTGGTTCTCGGTCAGGGGCGAGACGCTGACCACGCCGGGCACCGCCGCGATACGCGCGACGGCGGCCTCGCGGTCGGGATCGACCAGCACCTGCCCCTGGACATACATATGGCCGTTGAAGGACAGCATACGGTCCAGCAGCTCGTTCCGGAACCCGGCCATGATGCTCATGACGATGATCAGGGCCATGACCGCCAGGGCGATGGCGACATAGGAGATGATGGCGATCAGGGCGATGCCGCCCTCCTTCCGCCGGGCGCGCAGATAGCGCAGCGCCAGTTCGAACTCCCAGGCCGAGAAGGGGCCGGCGGGTTTGGTCGGCTTCAGGGCCGCCGGGACGTCCGTCATCCGCGCACCTTCGCCAGGGCCTCGTCCAGCGGGATCGAGACCTTCTCGCCGGTCGCCCGGCGCTTCAGCTCGACCAGGCCCTCGGCGACGCCCTTGGGACCGATGGTCAGTTGCCAGGGAATGCCGATCAGGTCGGCGGTGGCGAATTTGCCGCCCGGGCGTTCGTCGGTGTCGTCATAGAGGACGTCCTTGCCGAGGGCCTCGAGCTTGGCGACGGCCTCCTCGCAGGCGGCGCAGACCGCCTCGTCATTGACGCGCAGGTTGATGACCACCACGTCGAACGGCGCGACCGAGTCGGGCCAGATGATGCCGCCCTCGTCGTGACTGGCCTCGATGATGGCGCCCAGCAGGCGCGATACGCCGACGCCGTAGCTGCCCATGTGGACGTCCGCGTCCTTGCCGTCGGGTCCGGCGACGCGGGCCTTCATCGGGGCCGAGTATTTGGTGCCGAAATAGAAGATGTGGCCGACCTCGATGCCGCGGGCGGTCAGGCGGTCGCCCTCGGCGGTCTCGCTCTCAAAGCGGGCCGCATCGTGCATTTCCTCGGTGGCGGCGTAGAGCCCCGTCCGCTCGTCGACGATGGCCTGCAGCTCGTCCCAGTCCACGCCCGCGCCGGGCGCCGGCATCTCGACCAGTTTGCGGTCGCAGAAGACCTGGCTTTCGCCGGTGTCGGCCAGGACGATGAACTCGTGGCTCAGATCGCCGCCGATCGGCCCGGTGTCGGCGCGCATCGGCACGGCCTTCAGCCCCATGCGGGCGAAGGTGTTGAGATAGGCCACGAACATGCGGTTGTAGGCCTTGCGGGCCGAGGCCTCGTCGATGTCGAAGCTGTAGGCGTCCTTCATCAGGAATTCGCGGCCGCGCATGACGCCGAACCTTGGCCGGCGCTCGTCGCGGAATTTCCACTGGATGTGAAACAGGTTCAGCGGCAGCGCCTTGTAGCTCTTCACGAAGCCGCGGAAGATGTCGGTGATCATCTCCTCGTTCGTCGGTCCGTACAGCAGCTCGCGCTCATGCCGGTCGGTGATGCGCAGCATCTCGGGGCCGTAGGCGTCGTATCGCCCCGACTCCCGCCACAGGTCGGCCAGCTGCAGGGTCGGCATCAGCAGCTCGACGGCCCCGGCCCGCTCCTGCTCCTCGCGCACGATCTGTTCAATCCGGTTGAGCACCCGCAGGCCCAGCGGCAGCCAGGCGTAGATGCCCGCGGCCTCCTGTTTGATCAGGCCGGCGCGCAGCATCAGCTGGTGCGAAACGATCTGGGCGTCCGAAGGCGCCTCTTTGAGCGTGGGCAGGAAATAGCGCGACAGGCGCATGGGCAGAATCCGCGAGGGAGGCGTGGGACACGAGCTTTAGCCGGGTCACCGGGGCGAAAGCTAGGCCGAGTGCTGCTGGCGAGTGGTTGGTGGCTCGTGATTAGTGGCTGGCTGACGACTGGGCGAAGGCGCGGCCTGCACCGACCTAACGCCACAAGAGGTGCGGCAACCACTAATCACAGGCCGCTCGCCACTTCTACGGATGCGGTCGCGCAATCCCGTAGCGTGCCGCCAGATAGGGGATGATCGCCTCGTCCTGCAGGAAGCGCCGCCCGGTCGCCGCCGAGGTCGCCGCTTCCGGCCAGTCGAACGTCTCGTCCAACACCAGGATCGGGCAGCTCTGGTGATCCTCGCCGACCAGAGCGATCACCGGCGGCCGCGGACGCGGGTGGTCGAGATAGACGATCTCCAGCTGGTCGCGCAGCGCCGGATGGAATGCCAGCACGCCCTCGACGACGGCGCCGGCCGGGCAATACCACGGCCCGCCCTGGTCGTCGGTCCACCCGGGATTGAGCAGGAACAGGCGGTCGGTCATCCGGGTCTCACGGAACCGGCGGCGCGAGGTCGGGAAGCGGCATCCAGCCGATATAGACCAGCCCCATCACCAGCAGCCACAGCAGGGCCGAAACCCACGTCGTGGTGATGAATTTGCGCTTGAGATCGGGCTTGTCCGGCGCCCCCCACTGGGCCCCGTCCGTCGGCGCCTCGTGGCGTTCCTGCGACGTTCCCAGCGGCAGAACGGCGAACAACACCGTCCACCAGCAGATGATGTAGACGCCCAGCATGGTGACGATACCGATCGGCATCAGTGTGCTCCGCTCTCTTGACCGGCTTTCGGCGTTTCCATCAGTTCGACCAGCACCCCGCCCATATCCTTCGGATGAACGAAGATGATCGGCGTGCCATGGGCCCCGATTCGCGGCTCTCCCGTGCCGAGGATCGTCGCGCCCCTGGCCCGCAGGGCGTCACGGGCGGCGAGGATGTCCGCGACCTCGAAACAGACGTGGTGCTGCCCGCCCTTCGGGTTCTTCGCCAGGAAGCCATGGATCGGGCTGTCCTCGCCGAGCGGCTCGATCAGCTCGATCTGGCTGTTGGGCAGGTCGATGAAACAGACCCGCACCCCCTGCGCCGGCAGGTCGAACGGCGCATGCGCCTGGGTCGCGCCGAGCATGTCGCGATACATCGCGACGCTGGCCTCGATGGACGGCGTGGCGACGCCGACGTGGTTCAGTCTGCCGATCATCGCGCTGCTTTAGCCCGTGTCGGCGGTGTGGAGAAGGCGTCGTGATTGTCGCGGCGCGACGCCCTCATCACTTTACTGGAACGGGAACGGATCCGTCGGCGTCGGCCGTGTCGGCAGCGGCATGCGCGGCAGGGGCTCGTCGCTGTTGGCGGCGTTGAGCAGGAAGGCGGCCATGATGATCGCGGCCTGACGCAAGTCCTCGGCGCGCATGTGGTCATAGCTGTCGATCGAGGTGTGGTGCAGCCGCGCGCCGTAGTCGAGCGGGTCCTGGATGAACTGGAAGCCCGGGACGCCGACCGTCTGCATATAGACGTGGTCCGTACTGCCCGAGGTCCGCATCGACACGGTCGTGGCGCCCATGGCGTTGAAGGGCTCAAGCCAGTCCTGGAAGACCGGAGCCGCCGCGACATTGCCCTCGGCGTTGATGCCGCGAATCTTGCCCGAGCCGTTGTCGAGGTTGAAATAGGCGACCAGGTCGCCATGGCCCTCGCGCGGCTGGATGGGCCAGCGCTGCCGCCAGGTGCGGTTGTTCGGCAGGCCGTCCAGCTGGGTGTCGCCCAGCGGGGCGCGGGTGGCCAGATAGCGGTCGACATAGGCCAGCGAACCCCACAGCCCCTGCTCTTCCCCGCTCCACAGGGCGAAGCGGATGGTGCGTTTGGGACGCACGCCCAGCGCCTTCAGGATGCGCGCGGCCTCCATCACGACGGCGCTGCCGGCGGCGTTGTCCACCGCTCCGTCCGAGGCCACCCAGCTGTCCAGGTGTGCGCCCGCCATGACGTATTCGCCCGAGCGGTCCGTGCCCGGGATATCGGCGAGGATGTTGTAGGCGTTGGTGTCTTCCTCGTGGAACCGGACCTCGCTCATCAGCTCAAGCGTCGGCTTGGCGTCCTCCGTCAGGGCCAGACGGGCCAGGCGGCGATAGTCCTCGGCCGCCAGCTCCATGCCCGGCGTACGGCGCTGGTCGTCCATCCGGTAGCCGGAGCCGGTGCCGTGCAGCAGGCCGCCGTCGCGCTGGGACATGCGCACCCAGGCCAGGGCGCCCTCCTCCTGGAGGAAGGCGTCCAGTTGGCGCGCGAACTCGAGCTCGCGCAGCGGATTGGTCGAGGGCGGGGCGGCGTGGGTGGGAATATTATAGGTGTTGGCGTTGCGCAGGTCCTCCTCGGTCAGGCGGCGGAACGGCGCCTCGGTCGGCTCCGAGCCCGCATTGGGGCGCGAGACCAGCACCATCTTGCCCGCCAGCTTGCCGCGCCAGCGCGCAAAGTCGCCCGCCGTCGTCATCGGGGCCACCACGACCTCGCCGCTGATCACGCCGTTGGTAGAGGGCGTCCAGGCGATGGGGATGGCGCGCAGATCCAGCGGCCGCGGCGCGGTCATGCGGGCGCTCGAGCGGACGATCGACCAGCCGCGGCCGAAATCGAAGGGATCGGCGCGGACGTTGGACAGGCCCCAGTCGCGAAACTGCTGCGCGGTCCACTGCTCGGCCTGCCTCATCTGCGGCGAGTTGGTCATCCGCCCGCCGATCCGGTCGGTCAGGTGCGCGGCCGTCCGCATCACCTCGCTGTGGTTCAGGCCCTGATCGATGATGCCGTTGATGGCGACCCGATCCACCTCTTGGGCGCCGGCCGGGCCGGAGGCGAGGATGGCGATGGCGGACACCGCGATGAGCAGGCGCTTCATGAACAGACCCCTTGAATCAATCGACCCGCATTTGACCCGAGACGTCCGCCCGCGCAAACGCCGGAACGAAAAAGGGGCCGGCGATTGCTCGCCGGCCCCGGTCTTCGATTGTGGATCGTTCGGGCCTATTGGCCGCCCGACATCTGGGCGACCTCGGTGGCGAAGTCCGGGCCCTCGACCTTCTCCACGCCTTCGCCGAGGGCGAGGCGGACGAAGCCGGCCAGGTGCAGGCCGGGATGGCCCAGTTCCTTGCCCGCGTCGGCGACCAGCTGTTCGATGGTCACATCGGGGTTCATGACGAACGGCTGCTTGATCAGCACCACGTCCTTCTGGAATTTGTTGATCTGGCCTTCCACGATCTTGGCGATCATGGCTTCCGGCTTGCCTTCTTCCTTGGCCTTCTCGGTCAGGACCTGACGTTCCTTCTCGATGGCGGCCGGGTCCAGATCGTCCGTGTTCAGCGACAGGGGCGCGGTCGCGGCCACGTGCATGGCGATCTTGCGGCCCAGTTCGCGCAGGGCGGTCTTGTCGCCGCCGCCGTGCAGGGCGACCAGCACGCCGATGCGGCCGAGGCCCGGCGAGACGGCGTTGTGGACGTAGGAGGCGACGACGCCTTCATCGACCGACAGGCGGGCGGCGCGGCGCAGCTGCATGTTCTCGCCGACGGTGGCGATCAGCTGGGTGACCTCGTCCTGGACCGTCTTGCCGGCTTCCAGCTCGGCGCCGTGCAGACCGTCGAGCGTGGCGTGCTCGAGACCCAGCTGGGCGAAGGCCTTGGCGGCGTTCTGGAACAGGTCGTTGCGGGCGACGAAGTCGGTCTCGGCGTTGAACTCGATGGCGGCGCCGACTTCACCGGCTCCGACTTCCTTCGAGGCGACGGCGACGAGGCCCTCGGCGGCGACGCGGTCGGCCTTCTTGGCGGCCTTGGACAGGCCCTTGGCGCGCAGCCAGTCGATCGCGGCGTTGATGTCGCCGTCGGTCTCCTGGAGCGCCTTCTTGCAGTCCATCATGCCGACGCCGGACTTGGCGCGCAGTTCCATCACGAGGGCGGCTGTGATCTCGGCCATGGGTATCTCCTTGGGTATGCGTATGCGGGAACGGCCGGACCCGTTTTCAGGTCCGGCCGCATATCAGGTTCACCGTCGGTGGAAGGCGGGTGGTTAGACCGCGGCCTTCTCGGTTTCGACGGCGTCGTTGGCTTCCGAGGTCGCGGCCTGGGCGGCTTCGTCAGCGACGGCCGGTTCGGCCGGGGCTTCCTCGGCAGCCGGTTCGGCGGCGGCGATCATTTCCTCGGCGACGGCTTCAGCCTCGGCCGGGGCGACTTCGGCTTCGACAGCCTTGGCGGCCTTCGGAGCCTTGGCTTCGCGCAGCATCGGCTCGTCCGGGTTCACCGCGGCGCCGAGGTCGACGCCGGCGGAGGCCTGGCCGGCGGCCAGGCCGTCGAGGACGGCGTCGGCGATCAGGTCGCAGTAGGTCTGGATGGCGCGGGCGGCGTCATCGTTGCCCGGGATCGGATAGGTGATGCCGTCCGGGTCCGAGTTGGTGTCGAGGATGGCGATGATCGGAATGTTCAGCTTGCGGGCTTCCAGGATCGCGATCGCTTCCTTGTTGGTGTCGATCACGAAGATGATGTCCGGGATCGAACCCATGTCCTTGATGCCGCCCAGCGACAGCTCGAGCTTGTCGCGCTCGCGCTGAAGGTTCAGCAGCTCCTTCTTGACCCGGCCTTCGCCGCCCGACTCCAGCAGGGCGTCCAGCTCGCGCAGGCGGGCGATCGAGCCCGACACCGTGCGCCAGTTGGTCAGGGTGCCGCCGAGCCAACGGTTGTTCATATAGTACTGGGCGCAGCGCTTGGCGGCCTCGGCCACCGGATCCGACGCCTGACGCTTGGTGCCGACGAACAGGACGCGACCGCCCTTGGCGGCGACGTCGCGCACGGCGACCAGCGCCTGGTGCAGCAGCGGGATCGACTGCGACAGGTCGATGATGTGGATGTTCGAGCGCGATCCGAAGATGTAGCGCTCCATCTTCGGGTTCCACCGGTGCGTCTGGTGGCCGAAGTGCGCGCCGGCTTCGAGCAGCGAACGCATGGAGAATTCTGGCAGAGCCATGGTTTAGTCCTTTATCCGATTGATCCGCCGCAGACGGGTAAAGGCCGGTGGGCCCTCGGAACGGAGCAAACGGGATTTCTCCCCGTCAGCGCCACGCCTGCGTGTGAAGTGGGCGGGCTTCTAGGCGGGTTGGGCGCAAAAGGCAAGCGGCGTCGGCGCTTCTACATCCCGCGCGGCTTGGCCCGGCTGGTGGCCTCGGCCTTCGTCGGGTCCTCCGGCCAGGGATGCCGGGGATAGCGACCGCGCATCTCGCTGCGCACCGCGGCCCAGCTGCCGGCCCAGAAGCCGGGCAGGTCCTTCGTCACCTGCACCGGTCGCCGCGCCGGCGACAACAGCGCCAGGGTCAGCGGGACCCGTCCGCGCGCGACCGTCGGATGGCGGGTCGTGCCGTACAGCTCCTGCACCCGGATATCCACGCGCGGCCCGCCCTCGGCGGCATAGTCAATCGCAGCCGACCCGAGGGGCGTCGCCCATCGCGCCGGGGCCAGCTCGTCCAGCGCCCCCTGCCGGTCCCAGGGCACGAGGGTCCGCAGCCCCGCCTCCAGCGCGGCGTCCTCGATCTTCTCCAGCCCCTGCACCGTCTCCAGCAGCGGCCACAGCCAGGCCTCGCGCGCGGCAAGCAATCCCGCGTCGGACATATCCGGCCAGCCGGCTTCCAGCCCGGCGACGAACGCCAGCCGCGCCCGCAGACCCGAGGCCCGCTCGCCCCAACGCAATCCCGCCAGCCCGTCCCGCTCGACCTCGGTCCGCAACGCCGCCGTGATCGCCGCCCGGTCCGGGGCGCCGACGATCTTCTCGTCCACCACGATCGCGCCGATGCGGCGGATGCGGCGCAGGGTCATTCGTCCGGACGGCTCCCGCGCCAGCCGGTCCTCGACCTCGACCCGTCCCTCCAGCGCCGCCGGATCGACCGGGACCGCCAGCCGGATGCGGTCCCGCGCGTCCCCGCCGCCCAGTTCCGCCACCGCCAGCCACGGCTCCCGCGCCAGGGCGTCGGCCGGATCGAGGAAGGCCCCTCGCCCCGAGGCCAGC
>NZ_BSOY01000058.1 GCF_030160755.1 Brevundimonas denitrificans
CGTACAACCGCATCTGCCCGCTCCCCGCCGCACTCGCCTCCGCCAGACTGCTCACCCCGCCCGTGCGGAAAAAGGCGTCAAAACGCTGGAAAATCGAGGCATCGGTCGTCGTGAACGAGGCCGGGACAGAAGCCGGCGCCGGAGAGGTCGTCTCGGGTCCAAGCAGGATCCAGCCGAGTTGTCCCAGTTGAACGATCAGCCCCAGCGCGAGTACGCCCTCCACGCCCCTGCGAACGCGGTCAGGCCGCGACGCCACGACGTCCCGAAACCGCGTGCTGAAACTGTGAACTGCGCCGATCACTGTGGCGTGCCCCAACCAGACCCCGACGGCCCGGCGGCCTTCCTAGACCGATCGTCCGTGTCCGGGCTTCATGGGATGATGACGGCCCGGCGAACTTGCCGTGACGGTTGCGACGTGGGCGGACGAACCGCCGCAAATCTGTCTTGTCGTCCGGGCCGGGAGGCGGTCAGGCGACCGCCTCCCCAAGCCGTCTAGAAGCGCGCGGTCAGGCTGACCGAGGCGCTGGATCCCAGCTCGTAGTTGTTGATCAGGATCTTGTTGCCCAGCTCCTGATACTCGTCGAAATCCGTGTTCAGCAGGTTGCGAAGCTCGAGCGCGAAGCCGAGCTCGCGGCCGCCCGCTTCGAAATCCTTGCGGTAGACGAAGTCGACGAAGATGCCCGGGTCCTGGATGTAGTCGGGCTCGCGGTTGCCCGCGCCGCCGGCGCCGCGGGCGCTGACGCGCTCGCTGACATAGTTGACGATGATGGTCGCCTGGGAGCGCGCCGTGTCGTCTTCCCAGCCCAGTTGCAGGTTGGCGACGTGTTCAGACTGGCCCTGGAGACGGCTGCCGTCCTCGATGAAGAAGGTGGCGTCCTCATTGGCGCCGCCGCCGCCCGGGGTCCGGACGAAGTCGCCGGGTTCGACGTTCACCTCCGAGTCGCTCCAGGTGTAGTTGGCCTGCACCAGCCAGCGCTTGTCAGCGATGAAGGCCGAACCGCTGTCCGGAAACTCGAAGTATTTCTTGGCTTCGATCTCGGCGCCGTAAATGGTCGCTTGCGGAGAGTTGAGATAGGACTGCTGGCGCGCATTGCCCGAGGTGACGATGGTCGCCTCGACCGGCTTGTCCAGATCCTTGAAGAAGACGCCGGCCGTCAGATACTGCTGGCGGGCGAAGAACCACTCGTAGCGGGCGTCGAGGTTCAGGATTTCCGTATCGACGAGGAAGGGGTTGCCGGTGAATTCGCGGTCGGTTTCCGGGTCCGTATAGGACTGCGGGGCCAGCTCGCGGAACTGGGGCCGGCCGATGGTCTGCGAGGCCCCGAGGCGGAACTGCTGGTCTTCGGCGAAATTCCACGTCGCCGTGAACGAGGGCAGGAAATACTGCTCCTCGATCTCGGTCGGGGCGAAGGGCGCGGCCCCGCCGAACAGATCGCGCGTGGTGACGGACTGGTAGCCGTCCTCATAGCGCACGCCGAAGGTGGTGCGGACCAGGGGAATGAACTCGGCGTCGACCTGGAGATAGGCGGCCGCGACCTCGAGCTGGGCCGAATAGGCCGCCGCCCCGCTGCCCGCGCTGCCGGTGACTTCGGACAGGATCAGGCCGGTCGGCCCGATGTTGGCGTCGGAATAGAGGTAGTCGACCCGCGACCGGCGCTGCTCTTCCGTCAGGGTGCTGGCGGGGACGAACTGCAGGTCGCGCCGCTCGGCGTCGCGGTTGTTGTCGGACCAGGCGACCCCGACGCTGAAGACCGCGTCCCGATAGTCGGACAGGGCGAGGGTGTAGCTCAGGTCGGCGCCGCCGGAGACGATGTCGTCGTCCAGTTCGCTGAACGAGATCCGGTTGCCGCCGATCTCGTGCAGGAAGGCGCCGTCGGTCGCGATCCCGTATTCGAAACGCGTCTCATAGGGC
This sequence comes from Brevundimonas denitrificans, assembly GCF_030160755.1. GTDB lineage: Bacteria > Pseudomonadota > Alphaproteobacteria > Caulobacterales > Caulobacteraceae > Brevundimonas > Brevundimonas denitrificans. The sequence goes on from NZ_BSOY01000058.1 coordinate 1,913, forward strand.
GCGTTGCGTTCGGTCAGGGCATAGGCGGCGCGCCAGGCGAACTCCAGGGCGCCGTCCAGAAACTCATGCTCGCCGGACAGCTGGCTGGAGAAGAGCTGGCGCTCGTACCATTCGGTGTAGTCGGTCCGCTGAACCTCGCCGCCCGCGTCGAAATCGGGACCGACGCTGATCCGCGCCTCCTTGGTGACGTTGCGGACGAAGAAATTGGTCCACCGGTAGTCGCTGTTGTCCGTGATCAGGGACAGGCCGCCGAGGAAGTTCAGCTGGATGTCGTTCTGGTTCGATTCGAACGCCTTGCTGGTGACGGGCACGAGGACGGCGCCGGAGAACTGCGCCTCCTCCTGCACGCCGTTCCGGGTCGCCCAGCTGTTGCTGTAGCCGGCCACGGCGATCAGGCCGAACGTGCCCAGACTGCTGTCGGACTTCAGCCCGCCGGCGAAATCAAAGCCGAAATTCACCGGAGTCGTTTCCCGCTGCAGGAGACGCAGCGGCGAGTTGACGAGCGAGTGACCGATGCGCTCCAGTTCCAGCGCGCCGAAGTTGGCGCTGTTGACGGGAACGCCCTGGCCGAAGGCGATGGCGAGCGGCCCGGGAACGTCGCGGGTGCCGTCGTCAAAGCCGGTGAAATCCGTGCGGGACCCGAAATAGATCAGGCCTTCATCCCCGGTCGTCTCGGTATTGCCGCCGATCGACGCCGACATCGAGAAGAAGGGATCATTGGGCGCATCGACCGTGCGCAGGTCGATCACCCCGCCGCCGAACTCGCCGGGAAAATCAACCGAATAGGATTTCTGGACCGTGACGCTCTCCAGGATGCTGGAGGGAAACAGATCCAGCGGCACGACACGCTGCAACGGCTCGGGGCTTGGCAGGGGCGAGCCGTTCAGCAGGGCCGAGGAATAGCGTTCGCCAAGGCCGCGGACGTAGACGAACCGTCCCTCGACCACGGTCAGGCCCGTCACGCGGGCCAGGGCGCCGGCGGCGCTGCTGTCGCCTGTCCGCTCGAGATCCTCGGAGGTCAGGAAGGCCGCGACCTCCGCGCTCTCACGGTTCGGCTCCGGAATGAAGCGGCCGAGAACGACGACTTCGTCGAGTTCGCCGGCGGCTTCGGGCTCGTCCTGGGCGGCCGGATCCTGGGGGGCGGCGGCCTGCGGCGCGGCCGGCGAGGTTTGAGCACAGGCGAGCCCGGGCGCGATCAGCGCGCTGGTGGCCAGAAGGACCCCGCTCAGGGTCAAGGTAACGGTCTTCATGATCTGCGCCTTGAAGGAGTTCAACGGACTGGGCGAAAGCCGGAGGCGGCCCGGGCGGGCCGCCTCCGCATCCGTCGTCAGCAGGTCGCGCCGGCCGTGAGGCCGCAGGTCCAGCCCTGCCACCAGGTGTCAGCGGCGTTCTGGACGGCGCCGATGTAGGTGGTGTTCTGGAAGAACGCGTAGGTCGTGGCCGCGGCGACCGGGGTCACGGCGTTTTCGTTGGCGCCGTTGATGAAGGTCAGAACCTGATTGCTCAGGCTCGTGCCCGCCGCCGGCGCGGTCAGGGTCGAGGTTCCCGCCGCGGTGTTGTTCGTACCGGCGGTGAAGGCCGCCGCCGACAGGACGGCGTTGGCCGGGCGATAGGACAGGCCGCAGGACATGAAGACCGAGTTGAAGGTCACCCCGCTGGTGGCGGTGTCCGCGTCGTTGATGGCCATACAGCCGGCCAGGGACCCGGCGACGCTGGTGAACACCGAGTTGATGATCGTGCCGTCGTTGCCCGAGTCAAAGTGGGCCACCGTGTGAGCGTCGGTCGGCGAGTTGCGGCCGACCAGGGTCCAGTTGGCGATCTTGGGCTGGGAGACGTAGCGGGTGGCCAGCGGCACCGAGGTCGGAGCCGAGGAGAACTCGAAGCCGGCGCTGCGGCTGGTGGAGCCCGGCGCGCGCTGGGTGACGATGCCGAACTGGGCGCCGCCGCGCCAGCCGGTGTCGGTGTCCAGGCCGTCGTCGTCGGCGCCGTTGATCACGATGTGACGCAGGTTGACGTTGCCGCCGAAGATTTCGATGCCGTCGTCCGAGCTGTTGTAAACCTGAATATGGTCGATCGTGGTGCCGGAACCGACGCCGGCCATGGTCAGGCCCTGGAGTTCATTGCCGGTCGAAATCTCGAAGCCCGAGAACTTGATCTGGACGTAGCGCACGCGGCCCGAGTTGTCGGCGGGCGTGTTGCCGCCGTAGAAGGCGCTGGTGCCCTCGACCGTGCCCGTGCAGGTGACGGGAGCGGTCAGCTGGCAGTTGGCCTGCGGCGCGCGGCCGGCCAGAACGATGCCGCCCCACTGACCCTGCGAGCTTTCGGTCGTCGTCCCCTCGACGTTCTGGCGGCTGGTGAAGACGATCGGGCTGGCGGCCGTGCCTTCGGCGAACAGCTGCGAGCCGCGGTTGACCAGCAGATAGTCGGAACCGCCCGAAGCGAAGATGCGCACGCCCGCTTCGATGGTCAGAATGCCCTGGACGCTGCCCGCGATCGGAGCCGCCGGGTCGACGCCCTGGTCGGTGCCGACTGCGGTGCGGCCGCTGATGGAATAGATGGTGCCGGCGCGCAGCGGCACCGTCAGGGCGCCGTTGATCTGTTGCGGCAACTGGCAGGCGCGGAGCGTGCCGCCGGCCACCACCCCGACATTGGCGAACCCGGTGGGGCAGTCGGTGGCCGGCGTACCCGGAGGCGGCGTCACAGGTCCGCCGCCGCCGCCTCCCGTGCCGCCGCCGAAATCGCCTTCCCCGGGCGACGCGACTTCGGCCGAACCGCAGGCGGCGAGTGTGAGGGCGCTGGCGGAGATCGCGAGCAGGGTCGTCAGTCGAAAGCCGGTCATCATTTCCACCGTGGCTGATCCAAAGGAACACACGGCAGATGGCGCCTGGGGACTCAGCCCTGGTCGCGACGACGCATACGCCCCACCTGCCCGGCGGTCTCGATAGAAGTCCGATGTGACAGGGCCGACGCCGAACGGTGACGGTTCGGATGCCCTTGTGTGAAGTTGTTTTCGCCGTTCGGTGAAACACCGTCCCGGTACGGTGCGATTGTCTTCAAAGCGTTCGCCTGACCTTCGCGCTTCTCACACCGGGCTGACAAAAATCTGCAGTGACGCTCGTCAGGCCGCCATCCGGGCTATCCGAATTCGAACGGGCAGCGGCCATGAAGAAGGGAGCCGTGGCGGGAGGCGGCGATCAGGGGCGAAGGGGACCTAGAAGGCCGGCGTGCTGGCATGTTGACCCGTCCGCCTCTCGAAATCGCCCTGGGCCCCGACGGTCGACCGGCGGTAGACCAGGGCCTCGGCGATGTGACGGCGGAGGACTCCGTCGCAACCGTCCAGATCCGCGATGGTGCGGGCCAGCCTCAACGTTCGGGTCCAGCCGCGCGCGGTCAGTCCGCCGGCCTGTCCGGCCCGCATCAACAGCGCCCGTCCGGCATCGTCGGGCGTCGCGAACCGGTCCAGGGTCTCGCCCGAGGCACGGGCGTTGACGGCCTGGTCGCGGGCCGTGTCGGGATCGATGCCGGCGGCGCGCAGCCGGTCCTCCTGCATCGCGCGAGCGGCGAGGACGCGGGCCGAGGCTTCCGCCGTGCCCTCGGCGGGCGGCGGCAGGGCCATGTCGGCGGCCGTGACCGGCGGCGTCTCGACCGTCAGGTCGATGCGGTCGAACATCGGACCCGAGATGCGGTTCTGATAGTCGCGCTGGCAGCGCGGGGCCTTGCCGCAGGCGCCCTTGCCGCCGCCGCCGAGGCCGCAGCGGCAGGGGTTCATGGCCGCGACCAGCTGGAACCGGGCGGGATAGCGGACATGGGCGTTGGCCCGCGCCACCACGATCTCGCCCGTCTCCAGCGGCGCGCGCAGGGAATCCAGGGCCTGGGCGCTGTATTCGGGCAGCTCGTCCAGAAAGAGCACGCCGTTGTGCGCGAGGGAGGCCTCTCCGGGCTTTGCGCGCAGGCCCCCGCCGGTGAGGGCGGCCATGGAGGCGGAATGGTGCGGGGCGCGGAACGGCCGGTCGCGGGTCAGGGCGCCCCGCTCGATCAACCCCGCCACGGACCAGACCATGGAGGTCTCGAGCAATTCCTTGGGCGTCAGCGGCGGCAGGAGGCCCGGCAGGCGCGCCGCCATCATCGACTTGCCGGACCCGGGAGGACCGACAAGAAGCAGGTTGTGGCCGCCGGCCGCCGCGATCTCCAGCGCCCGCTTGGCGCTTTCCTGGCCCTTGACCTCGCGCAGGTCGGGGACGCGGTCGCCGGAGCGCATCGCCCCCGGCTCGGGCCGCCGCAGCACCTGGGTTCCCTTGAAGTGGTTGACGAGGCCGATCAGGGAGCGCGGCGCCAGCACCGCGACCTCGCCGGCCCAGGCCGCCTCGGGCCCGTTGGCCTCGGGGCAGATCAGGCCCAGCCCCATTGCGTCGGCCGCCACCGCCGCGGGCAGGGTTCCGCCGACCGGCGCGATCCGCCCGTCCAGCCCCAGCTCGCCCACCGCCGCCCAGCCGGCCAGCATGTCCGGCGGGATGACGCCCATCGAGGCCAGCAACGCCAGGGCGATGGGCAGGTCGAAATGACTGCCCTCCTTGGGCACGTCGGCCGGCGCGAGATTGGCGATGATCCGCATGGCCGGCAGGGACAGGCCGATGCCGGCGAAGGCGCCGCGGACCCGTTCGCGGCTTTCGGCCACGGCCTTGTCGGCCAGGCCGACGATGGTGAAGGACGGGTGGTCGCCACAGGGAAGCTGGTGGACCTGCACATCCACCCGCCGGGCGTCCACCCCTTCGAAGGCCACCGTCACCACGCTGGCGAGCATCGCTTCCTCCCGCTATCCGGGAAAGGAACGAACCACGAACGGGCGAGGTTGGCAAGGGGGGCTTAGGGCTTGGGGCCTAGGTGTGGGGGATTGGGCCCATCCTCATCGCCGACGCCCCAGGGCCAAAGACCTAGGCCCAGGCCCTGAGCCCTAAGCCCTCTTCTTCTCGATCGCATCCCACATCAGGGCCGCCGCATCGACGCCGGTGAAACGCTTCAGCTGCTGGGCGCCGGTCGGCGAGGTGACGTTGATCTCGGTCAGATAGTCGCCGATCACGTCGATGCCGACGAAGATCAGGCCGCGCCGCTTCAGCTCGGGGCCGATGGCGGTGCAGATCTCGCGGTCGCGGGCGGTCAGTTCGACCGGGGCGGCGGTGCCGCCGACCCGCAGGTTCGAACGCACCTGACCCGAGGCCGGGATGCGGTTGATCGCGCCGACCGGCTCGCCGTCGATCAGGATGATCCGCTTGTCGCCCTTCGAGACCGCGGGGATGAATTTCTGGATCACCAGGGGATCGCGGCTGCCCGTCATATGGATCTCGATCAGGGCCTCGAGATTGGGGTCTCCGGCCTTCAGCCTGACGACGCCGGACCCGGCCGCGCCGTGCAGGGGTTTGAGCACCACATCGCCGTGGCGTTCGTGGAAATCGACCAGGGCGACCGGGTCGGAGCTGATCAGCGTCGGCGGCGTCAGGCCGGGAAATTTCGTCACCAGCAGTTTCTCGGGCGCGGACCGGACTTCCGCCGGGTCGTTCACCACCAGCGTCTTCGGATGCACCGTCTCCAGCAGATAGGTCGAGGTGACATAGGCCATGTCAAACGGGGGGTCCTGGCGCATCAGGATGACGTCGACGTCCTCGGCCAGGTCCAGCTTCACCTCGTCGCCGAGCGTGACGTGGTCGCCCAGGTTCTGGCGCACCGTCACCGGGCGGGCGCGGCAGAACAGGCGGCCGTCCTCCAGCGCCAGGGTGCGGACATCATAGACCCACTGGGCGTAGCCGCGGTCCTGGGCCGTCGTCATCATCAGCCAGGTGGTGTCGGACTCGATGTTGACGGCCTCGACGGGGTCCATCTGGATGGCGACTCGCAGCATGCCTTGTCCTTCCGAGCGGTGGGACCTTGGCTAATGGGCAGCGGAGGCGGCGAGCGCAAGGGAGTGGCTAGTGGTCAATGGTTAGTGGCTGGCCAACGCTGGCGGAACAGCACTGCCAGCGCCGCCCTTCCGCCGAAAGTGAAGCGGCAATCAATAACCACTGGCCACTAACCACTCAGTTCAGCTGCAGCCTCACCCGATCGACCGACATCTGGCGCGTGACCTCCATCGGATCGTCGACCGTGCGGGCGCGGGAGAGGGCCTCGAGCGCGCCGGCCAGCGACCCCTGCTTCTCGCGCGCGGCGGCGACGTCCAGCCAGGGGCGATGGTCGTCCGGGTCCAGCAGGGCCCGCCGCAGGGCCGAACGCTCGGCGCCTTCATAGTCCTGGGACCGGATGGCCCGGCTGAACAGGACGTTCTGCAGCCGGATCAGGGCCTGGCGGTCGGTGACCGGGGCCATCAGCACGTCGAGCCGGTCCGCGACATGGGGCGTCAACCCGGCCCGCAACGCCCGCCGCGTCAGTTCCGACGGCAGCACCAGCCGTCCCTGGCTGAAGGGGTCCAGCGCGACGGGACCTTCGGGGGTCTCGACGCGCAGCAGGAAATGGCCGGGGAAGTCGACCCCCTGGGCCTTGACCCCGGCCCGGCGCGCCGCGTCGAGGTAGAAGACCGACAGGGCTCCGGACAGGCCGCGGCGGCTTTCGGCCACGGCGATGACGTCCGTATTGGCCGGACTGTCATGGTTGAGCAGGTCGCCGTTCAGGCGCAGGTCCGAGGCCATGGTCTCGGTCAGGGCCTCGTCGGGGCCTTCGCCGCCGATCCGTTCCGCCAGCCGTTCGGCGGCGTGGACGGCGAGGGTGCGGACCGGTTGCGGATCGCGGAACGGCTGGTCGTGGATGGCGCAGGCGATGGCCGCTTCCAGCAGCGGAAACGCCTCGTCCCCGGCCTGCCCGGCCCCGGTCAGCGTCTCGATCGCTTCATCGCGGGTCATGCGGCGCCCCTCCCGAAGGCGACAACCCCGCGACGATGGCGCGGAAACCTGCCCGGAGCCAGCGCCACCGTATCGATCCGCAGCACATGACCGGCCAAGCTGGGTCTTTGGCGCAACACCGACCGGCCGGCCGAGAGCAGACGATCGTACTGGTCAGGGCCGAGGGCGGTGAGCGCGGCCTCGAGCGTGGCGCGGCGCTTGACCTCGACCACGGCCAGAACCTTGCCGCGACGCGCGAGGATGTCGATCTCGCCGGCCCGGGTCTTCAGCCGGAAGCCGAGCACCTGATAGCCCTTGGCCATCAGCAGCGCCGCCGCCAGCCATTCCGAGCGGTGGCCGAGCCGGTGAGAGACGGCCCCGAGGGCGACCCGCCAGCCGCGCTTGGCCCGCACGACCCTGGGCGCTTTCAGCCGGGTCGCGGGCCGCTCCGGGCTCACCGGCCCTGCATCTCCAGCGCCCGCTTGTAGAGCGGCTTGCGCGGCAGGTTCAGGGCTTTCGACACCTCCGCCGCCGCCTCGCCGGGCGGCAGCCGGGTCATCGCCTCGGCGAGGGCGGCGTCGGCGTCGGCCTCGGAGGCGACTTCCATCTCGCCGGGGGCGACGACGACGACGATCTCGCCCTTCGGACCCTGGCAGCGGGGGTCGGCGGCCAGGTCGGCGAGGGAGCCGCGCACGCACTCCTCATACATCTTGGTCAGTTCGCGGGCGACGGCCGCGGGTCGGGGCCCGAGCACGGCGGCCATGTCGGCCAGGCTGTCGGCGAGGCGCGGGCCGCTTTCGAAGAAGACCAGGGTCTGGCGGGCGGTGCGGACCTCTTCCAGCGCCGCGCGGCGGGCGCCGGATTTGGCGGGCAGGAAGCCGGCGAACAGCACCCGGTCCGCGGGGAGGCCGGCGATGCACAGCGCCGCCAGCAGACTGGACGGGCCGGGGATCGGATGCACCGGCAGGCCCGCCGCGATCACCGCCCGGGCCACGACGAAGCCCGGATCATTGACCATCGGCGTGCCGGCGTCGGAGACGAGGGCGACGACCTCGCCCGCGCGCAGCCGCTCGATCGCGCCTTCGGCGGCCCGCGCCGACGCATGGTCGTCGCACCGCTCCAGCTTCGCCTTCAGCCCATAGGCCGACAGCAGTTTGGCGGTGACGCGCGTGTCCTCGGCGAGAACAAGATCGGCTGCGGCGAGCACGTCGAGCGCCCGCAGGGTCATGTCCCTCAGGTTCCCGATCGGCGTCGCCACCAGATAGAGGCCCGACGCCACGGGGCGCGGCGGTGGGGCGGTCGGGGGGAACGGCGCAGGGTCTGACATCGGCGGGACCGTGCCAGCGGGGGCGGCCCGGCTCAAGGGCGGGCGGTCAGGGGCCGCGCGGAGGGCGGCGGGGGCCGACCCGGGAAAAACGCCGAAAAGCGATACTCTCGCCCCTCGTGGCTTGACGCTGGACGAGGGGAATTGCGCGGGTTGGCGCGGGCTCCGGGCGAACCGGATCCGTTGGATGGCGATGTCAAAGACCGTGGCGGCGGGATTTCAGTCCCGATCCACGCATTTTATCACGGCCGGGATCGGCGCCAGGCAAACGGACGGGGTTCGGGCGGCGGACCAAGGGGCGGGAAGACACCATCGGGGGCGCCGAGGGCACGGAAGATACGGGGCGGGAATACCCGTCTGCGGAAATCGGCATGAGCCGGCCGACGGACAGGCCGGGCGACCTATCCGCCGTAGCCGCGCCCGCCGCCGCCAAATCCGCCACGCGAGACCACGGCGGTCCGGCTCTGGGCCCGGACCGGGGCCTTGCGCGCGACGTCGACGTCATTGCGGTTGGCGACGGTGCGACCGGTCCGGTAGTCGCGCGACAGATAGCCGCCGCCGTAGCCGTTGGAGTACTGGCCCTCGCGGTCGCGATACAGGGCGCCGCCGCCGCGATAGCCGCCGTTCATCATCTGGCCGATGATGAAGCCGGTCGCCAGCGGGCCGAAGAAGGACCCGCCGCCGCTGTTGTTCAGCGGCCGGCACTGTTCGGGTCCCCACTGTCCCTCGCACTCTTCCCGGGTCGCATAGCGGGGCGCGTTCTGGGACGCCTGGCGCTGGGCCTCGGCCCAGGCGGTGTCGCATTCGGCGTCCGGGACGTCGTTGGCCGCCTTGCACTCGACGAGCGAGGTATAGGCCAAGGCCGGGTTGGGCTCTGCGACGGGGATGCTGCGTTGAGGCGAGCCGCAGGCGGCCATGGAGAAGCTGACGGTCGCCATCAGGCTGGTGACCTGCAGGGTCCGCGACCGCTTGAGGCGGCGCATGGTGGTGGTTTCGGGCAGGGAATCGTCGGTCATGATGCGCCTCAGGCCGTCATACAGGCGGCATTGAGCAGGCCGACGCCGATGGAGATGGAGGCCAGGTAGATGCCCGCGGCCGTCTCGCCGGCCTCGATGCGCGAGGCCAGCGCCTTGTACAGCACGCGGCTGACGATGATGAAGGCGACGATCTGGATGATGCCGGCCAGCAGGGCCCAGGCTGCGAACTCGGCCAGGCTGACGGTCTGCGACAGGGCCGAGGCCAGCGGCAGGACATAGCCGATCAGGGCGCCGCCGAGGGCGATGGCGGCGGCCGTATTGCCCTGCCGGATCAGCTCACGCTCATGATAGGGCGTGACAAGCTGATAGAGGAATTTGAACGCCGAGAAGAAGACGATCGCCGCCGCGAAGGCGATGAGGAAGGCCGTCGCCCCCGTCTGAAATGCGAACCAGTCGAACATCGTCTTCTCCCCCTCGGGCGCCGTCAGGCGCGGAACTCGGCCATGTCCAGCGGGATGCCGATCATGATCTCATGTGTGGCTTCGCCGCCCTCGGGCTCCTGCTCGAGGGCGATCATCAGTTCGCGGCCGCCCGCCAGCTCACGCGCGTACAGCATGCAGGTCTGGTAGATTTTCGCATAGGGCTCGGTGGCGGCCCGGTCGTCGTAGATGGTCTCCCACAGCTTCACCGGCGGCTGGCGGGCGTCGGTCTCGGAGAACCAGAAGCGGGGATATTCCGGCAGGCCCTCGGGCGCGCCCTTGAACACCGGTTCGGACAGGCGGTCCTGCCAGGCCCTTCGCGCGCCGTCATTGGGCGGATAGGCCGAGGACCAGGGGGTGAACAGGGTGAAGTCATAGGCCGCCGCGCCCCCGGCGTCGTCGCTCATGGCCTGCAGCATGACGTGGTCGTCGGTGTAGAAGCGATGCACGAACGCGCCGTCGTCCAGCCGGACCACGCCCTGGGCGGTGATCTCCAGCGCGTCGCGGTCGAGGCTGAAATGCGTCTCGTCGCCCAGCCGGCGCCAGGCCAGCGGGTCGAGGGCCACGGTGCGGCCGACCGTGATGTTGCGCACGATCGCCAGCTGGTTGACCGGTTCGGCGTCGCGCTGTCCGAAGAGCCGCTTGAACATTCGCCATCCCTTACGCGTCCGCGAGGTGGCTCGCGAGCGTCTGGTGGTAAAGAGATCGTCAGGTTTGAAATTCAGCTTCGGAATGGCCAAAGTCAAGCGTACCTGTTACGCGTTACATGAAACATGCGTAATCCTGCCTCCCCCTCCTTGTCGCCGGCCAACGAGCGCATACGTGCCTGGCGCAGGGCCCGTCGCGAGGCGGGCATGGTCAAGCTGGAGTTCTGGGTGCCCAACACCGCCCGGGACGACGTGAGGGCGGCGGTTCACGCCATCGTCACCGAGTCCACCCGCGGTCCTGATATTGTCAGACGCCCGCGTCGAAGCCTTTCAACCGATCCTACTGGAGCAAGCCCCCTTATGGACGCCGTGATCGAAACCGCCTGGACCGTCCCGTCCATCAAGGCCGCGCTGGACGCGTCCGAACTGGTCCGCGAGGGCGAGCTGACCACAAGGGTGCTGGAAGGGGCCGAGCCGGTCCTGCTGGCGACCATGCACGAATACGGCGACCTGCCGATCTATCTCAGCGTCGGTGGCGCGCAGATCGTCTGTTCGGTGCTGCTGTGGCCGGTGACCGAACAGGGCGACCGGCACGCCTTCAACGAATTCCTGCTCAAGGCCCAGCGCATCGTGCCGCTGTCGAATTTCGCCATCACCTCGGTGAACGGCGAGGACGTCTATGAGCTGATGGGCGAACTGTCGTGCAAGACGACGCTGCAGACCATATTGATCGAACTGCGCACCCTCGCCGAGAACGCCATCGACGCGACGGCCCTGCGCGAATCCTTCGGCGCCCCCGCCGACGCCGCCTGAACCGGGAGAGAAATCATGTCCATGCTCGCCAAACTCTCCGCCCTGTTCCGCGGCACCGCCCGCGAGGCCGGCCAGGCCGTGGTCGACGCCAACGCCCTGAAGATCCTCGACCAGGAAATCCGTGACGCCGACACCGCCCAGGGCAAGGCCCGCGACGATCTCGCCGGTCTGGTGGCGCGCCGCCGGATGGCCGAAAACGAGCTCAAGAGCTTCGGCGACCAGATCGCCAAATACGAAAGCTCGGTCCGCGCCGCCATGGCCCAGGGCAAGACCGATCTGGCCCGAGAGGTCGCCGGCCGGATCGCCGAGCTGGAGACGGAGATCGGCACGCGCGGCCCGATGATCGAGGGCATGAAGGAGGCGGAGGCCCGCCTGCGCACCGCCATTGCAACCACCGACCAGAAGATCGAGACGCTGCGGCGCGAGATCGACATCGTGAAGGTCAATGACTCGGTGCAGAAGGCCCAGACCTCGGTCGCCCTGCAGTCGCAGGGGGCGCATTCGCGCATCGGCTCGGCCGCTGACAGCCTGCAGCGCATCAAGCAGCGTCAGGCCGTCCAGGAAGAGCGTCTGCGCGTCGGCCAGGAGCTGGAGGACAAGCGTTCCGGCGCCGACCTCGACGCCAAGCTGCGCGAGGCCGGCATCCTGCCAGGCCACGCCTCGGCCGACGACGTCCTGGCCCGGTTGACGGCGCAGGAGATCAAGGTGGTGACGCCGCAGATCGGGACGTCGGTTCCCGCCTCCAAAGACCCGGCCTGAGGCGGCATGGAACGTCTGTCGCTGGTCCCGCGCCCCGACTGGCAGGCGCGGGCCGAGGCCGTCGGCTTCACCTGGCACCATGATTCCGGCGAGCGGTACTGGGACGAAAGCGCCGCCTACGCCCTGTCCCTGACCGAGGTCGAGGAGGGGCTGGAGGCGCCGACGGCCGAGCTGCACCAGATGTGCCTCGACCTGGTCGACGAGGCGGCGGGGTCCGAGCGGCTGATGTCGCTGCTCGAGATCCCGGAGGCGTCGCGCGACTATGTCGCCGACAGTTGGGCCCGGCGCGAGCCGTCGCTCTATGGCCGGTTCGACTTCGCCTATGACGGGACGGGGCCGGCCAAGCTGTATGAATACAACGCCGACACCCCGACCAGCGTCTTCGAAACGGCGGTGTTCCAGTGGCTGTGGCTGGAGGATGGGATCGCCAGCGGGACGCTGCCGCCCGACGCCGACCAGTTCAACAGCCTGTATGAAAAGCTGGTCGACCGGTTTCGGGCGATCTTCCCCCAGGGGGGCTTCGTGCATTTCTCGTCGGACCCCGAGTTCGTCGAGGACCGCCAGACCGTCCGCTTCCTCGAGGACCTCGCCCGGCAGGCCGGGCTGGACCCGAAATTCGTCGCCATCGACCGGATCGGCCTGAACGCCGACGGCCGCTTCGTCGACGACGAGAACTGGCTGATCCAGGCCATGTTCAAACTCTATCCGTGGGAGCAGATGCTGCGCGACGACTACGCCGAGCCGCTGCCGAAGGCGGAGGTGACGGTGCTGGAGCCGGCGTGGAAGGCCCTGCTGTCGAACAAGGGGCTGCTGCCCCTGCTGTGGGAACGGCATGCGGGACACCCCAATCTTCTGGCGTCCTTCTTCGAGAGCGATCCGGCCCATGCGAGCCTCGGCGACGCCTATGTGCGCAAGCCGCTGTTTTCACGCGAGGGGGCCAATATCTCGATCGTCGAGGGCGCGTCGCGCGAAGAGGGGCTGGACGCCGGCTATGGCGAGGGCCGCCACATCCGTCAGGCCCTGCACGCCCCGCCGCGGTTCGACGGCCAGCATGTGATCGTCGGCTCCTGGCTGGTCGGCGACGAACCGGCCGGGATCGCCCTGCGCGAGGATACAGGCCGGATCACCCGCAACACCTCGCGCTTCGTGCCGCATTTCATCCGGGACTGAGCCCGACCCGGGCCGGTGAGCTGCTCGCCGGCCGTCCCGCCTCGCCGGGATCGAATCTCGCCATAAAGCATTGCTAGCCAGTACAGGCGGGGCTGCGTCAGCTGGACCGTGTAGTTTGGTCCGCGCGTATCAGTAAACAACTGCGTTATCTTAGTTCTGCGGCTGCGCATTTGCGGCCTGAGAACGATGTTGTCTATACATCAAGCTTGGCCGTTGCGCTGCCGGCGAGCGATCGGCGGTTTCTATACCTGCCTGTCCATGTGAAATTCACGCTTGCCCTGTGTCTCGCCATCGCCTGGGCGGCGCTGAGCATCGTTCTGTCGCTACGCTGGCTGGGAGACCTGGCGGAGATCGCGTCCTTCCCGGCGGCCCTGATCATCATCGGCTTCATCGCCTATGTGCCGGGCTTCATGAACGCCTTCATGATCGGCACCATCCTGCTCGACAGACGGCCGCCGCACGCGCCGCCGGCCGCCTATCCCCCGGTCAGCGTCCTGGTGGCCTGCTTCAATGAAGCACTCAACATCGGCGACACGCTCAACAGCCTGGCCGGCCAGGACTATCCCGGACGGTTCGAGATCGTCGTGCTCAACGACGGCTCGACCGACGACACCATGCTGGTCGCGGCGCGGGCGATCGGCCGGCTCAGGGCGCGTTCGCGAGGCGTGTTCCGGCTGATGGATTTCGGGGTCAACGCCGGCAAGTCGACAGTGCTGAATCGCGGGCTGAAGCTGGCGTCGCACGACCTCGTCGCCACGGTGGACGGCGACTGCTGGCTGCGCCCCGACGCCCTGCGCCGCATCGTCGAACGGATGCTGGCCGATCCGCCGGGCACCGAGGCCGTCGCCGGGGCCGTGCTGGTCCGCAACTCGCGCCGCAACATCCTGACCCGAGCCCAGGAGTGGGACTATTTCCACGGCATCGCCGCCGTCAAACGCATGCAGAGCATGTACCACGGCACCCTGGTCGCCCAGGGGGCCTTCTCGCTCTACACCCGGCGCGGTCTCGAAGCCGTCGGCGGCTGGCCGCCCTGCGTCGGCGAGGACATCGTCGTGACCTGGGCCCTGCTGAAGGCCGGCTACCGCGTCGGCTATGCCGAGGACGCCCTGGTGTTCACCAACGTTCCACACGAGTTCCGGCAGTTCTCCCAGCAGCGGCGGCGCTGGTCGCGGGGCCTGATCGAGGCGTTCAAGGCCCACTGGCCGCTGCTGTTCAAATGGCGGCTGTCGACCCTGTTCATCTGGTGGAACCTGTTCTTCCTGCCGCTGGACCTCGTCTACACCTTCGCCTTCATCCCGGGCCTCATTCTGGCGTTGTTCGGCGTCTACTGGATCGCCGGGCCGTTGACGCTGCTGGTGCTGCCGCTGGCGGCGGTCTGGAACGGGTTCATTTTCCAGGTGCAGCGGAAGATGTTCCGCGCGCAGGGGATGCGGGTCAGGGCCAATGCCGACGGCTTCCTCTTCTATGTCTTCGCCTACAGCCTGCTGATGCAACCGGTCTGCGTCGGCGGCTATTTCGCCGAACTGGCCGGTCTGAGAAAGAACTGGGGTACGAAATGAACCGCATCATTGCGATGATGCTGGTCGCGGCGGCGTTTGGGTTCGCCCCGGCCGCCGAGGCCCAGGAGGTCCCCTACTGGCAGGCCGTCAGCGCCGACCTGTTCGCCTCCACCGACGCGGACGAGGCGGAGACGGTGAAGGCGGGCGTCAGCTATGACTGGCGCTATCGCACGCCGGAAGACCGTCAGGGCGTCAGGCTTGAGACCGCGCGCTTCGCGCCAGCGACCGGACCGGCCCTTGAGGAGCAGCGGCTCTATTATCAGTTCGCGCAGCCCGGCGAGGACTGGTCATGGAACGGCATGGTCGGGACCAATGGCGAGTCCGTCCTGGGATCGCTCGGCGTCCACAATGACGGCCGCATCCGGCAGGAGTATTTCATCGAGCGCGAGCGGCTCGAGACGCCGCAGGGCCTGGACCGGGCCCTGTATTCCACCTTCGCCGGAGCGGCCCTCGACCTGCCGGTGGATGAGCGCAACACCCTGACCGCCCTGGTCGGGGTTCAGGATTTCGACGGCGACAACCTGCGCACCCATCTGCGGGCCCGCGCCATTCATGTCGTCAGGCCGGACTGGGGGCTCAGCGTCCAGCTGCGGACCCGCTATTTCCACAACAGCGTGCCCGCCGAGGCCGACTATTTTTCGCCCGAATGGTACGTCGAGGTCCTGCCTGTGGTGCAGATCCGGCGATTCCACGGCGGCTGGCGCTATCAGGCGGCGGTGAGCCTGGGCGTCCAGCGCGAGGCCGGCTCGGACTGGCGGGCGGCGCGGCATTTCGAGGCCTCGGTGACCAGCCCGCCGATCACCCGCGACTGGCACGTCAAGGCCGCGGTCCTGCACAGCAGCGCCCCGGTCGCCTCGGGCCAGGGCTATGACTACAGCCAGGCGTCGCTGTCGCTGACGCGGTCGTTCTGACGGCGGATCAGACCAGCAGGGCTCGCAGCACGCCGTCCAGCACGGGGCGTCCTGCCCCGGTGGCCCTGACCCGTCCCGCCTCCACGGCCAGGAACCCGTCCGCGATCAGCCCCGCGAGCGGCCCGGCGGTTCCGGTGCGGCCGAGGACGGCCAGATCGGTCAGGGCCACGCCCTCGACCGTCCGCAGCCCCAGCAGCACCTTCTCCTCCGCGGCGTCGCGCAGCGACTGGCTGTCCCGCTCGCTCCACGGGGCGCCGGCCGCGACGCCGGCGATGTACGCCCCGATCCCCTTGTGCGCGACGGTCGCCGTCCGCGCCCCGTCCAGCGTCAACCGCCCGTGCGCGCCCGGGCCGAGGCCCAGATAGTCGCCGCCGCGCCAGACGTGGAGATTGTGGGCCGAACGGGCGGCCTCGCCCCGCGCGTGGTTGGAGACCTCATAGGCGTCGAAGCCGGCGGCCTCGAGGACGGTCTGGGTGGTTTCGTACAGGGCGGCGGAGCAGTCCTCGTCGGGCGGGGTCCAGGCGCCGCGGGCCACGCCGCGACCGAAGGCGGTCACGGGCTCTATGGTCAGCTGATAGGGCGAGACGTGTTCGAAGCCGAGGTCGATCGCCCCCGCCAGTTCGGCGGCCCAGCCGGCGACGGTCTGGTCGGGGCGGGCGTAGATCAGGTCGATGGACAGCCGCGGGAAGGCGCGGGCGGCGACGGCGACGGCGCGGCGGGCCTCGTCCGCCGAATGATTGCGCCCCAGGAAGGCGAGGGCCGCGTCGTCCAGCGCCTGCACCCCCATGGACAGGCGGTTGACCCCGGCCCCGGCCAGGGCGGCGAACCGCGCCGCCTCGGCGTCGGTGGGATTGGCCTCGAGCGTGATCTCGATCGGGGCGCGCGGCGGGAACAGGGCGTGGGCGCGGTCGATGACGGCGGCCACGGCCGCGGGCGCCATCAGCGAGGGGGTGCCGCCGCCGAAGAAGATCGACGCCAGCCGGCGCGGGCCGGTCAGGGCGGCCTGCGCCTCCATGTCGGCGAGGATGGCCGCCACCAGCGACGCCTGTTCCTCGCCCCGGCCCCGGTCGCGCACGACATTGAAGTCGCAATAGGGGCAGATGCGGGCGCAATACGGCCAGTGGACGTAGAGGGCGAGGTCGGAGCCTGGGTGGGGGACAGAGGGCATGAGACGTGGCTAGTGGCTAGTGGTTGGTGGTTGGTGGCTGGCCGGCGGCGGTGCGTCGGCGGGGACAGCGCCGCCCTTCCGCAGCCAGAGGAGCAGGGATCACTAACCACTAATCCCTAGCCACTCGCCACTCGCCACTCAGTCCATCAGCGCCGCCCTCAGCTTCGCGAACGCCGCCGCCCGGTGGCTGATCGAGTCCTTCAGGGCCGGATCCAGTTCGCCGAAGGTCTGCGCCTGGCCGTCGGCAATGAAGATGGGATCATAGCCGAAGCCGCGGTCGCCGCGCGGGGGGAAGGTCAGCAGGCCGTCGACGCGGCCCTCGACCACCACCGCCGGGCCGTCGGGCCAGGCGACGGCGAGGGCCGAGGTGAACCAGGCGCGGCGATCCGACGAGCCCGTCTCCTCCAGCCGCTCCTCGACGCGGCGCATGGCGAAGGCGAAATCCTTGTCCGGTCCGGCCCAGCGGGCGGAAAAGATGCCGGGCGCCCCGTCCAGGGCCGCCACCGACAGGCCGGAGTCGTCGGCCAGGGCGACCTCGCCCGAAAGGTCGGCCGCATGGCGGGCCTTGAGCAGGGCGTTGCCCGTGAAGGTGCTCTCGGTCTCGTCCGGTTCGGGCAGATTCAGGCTGGCGGCGGTGACCACCGCGTAATGTCCGCCCAGAAGCGCGTCGATCTCGACGGCCTTGCCGGGGTTGTGGGTCGCCATCACGAGCCGCATCCCCTTGATAAGCTTCAGTTTCATCCCGATCACGCGCTCCGCAACAATCCATTGCCAAAGTTTAATATCGTTAAACGATATGTAACGTGCCTTTTGGTTAGGCATGTCCTATCTATGTCTTCAAGGACGGACGCCGCGACGTTCCCCGAACGAGCCGATACCGGCAAGATCGATGCAGCGGAACAACAAAAGAGGGGTGAAAACATCCCTCGCTCAGGACCAACGGAGAACGACTATGAACACCATGAACGCTTCCTACTTCATCGAGAAGGTCGGCCACGGCATCCTCAACGCCTTCCTGCTCGCCGCCCTGCCGATCGCCCTGTTCACCACCCTGATCCAGGCTTTCTGATTCCGTTCTGGCCACACCGGCCAGAACGGCGACCAGCCAGACGCCAGGGCCTCAACTAGCCCGAAAGGCGTCAGGCCAAAACAAAGTCTCACGGGAGCTTTGACGATCGGCATGACAATCGCGATGAATAAGACCGCGTGTGGGTTCGCCGGACCCCGCGCGGCATCCTCGCCCCGCCGACCGGCCCGCTAACAGAGAGGTCGACCCATGCGTTTCCCGAAGTCGCTTTCGATCGGGATCCGCGTGCCTTCCGTCCGGACCCCGGCCCTCCCGGCCCTCGGTCCCGGATCCATGTCCAGCCTGCTCGGCGTCGCCCTCGGGGCCGCCTTCTGGATCCTGGCGCTGCTGACCTGCGCCGCCGTCCTCGCCTTCCTCTTCATCGCCTTCGTTCCGATGGGTCCGCTGGATCTGATCGCGACCTCGGAAGACGGCGGCACCAGCGTGCCCGTGCCGCGCGCCTATTTCCTGTTCGGTGTCGGCGCCTTCGCCGGCTATTTCGCCGGTTTCGCCCTGATCCTCCGCCACCTGCGCCGCATCGTCTACAGCCTGCGCATCGGCGACCCCTTCCAGCCCGCCAACGTCAGCCGGCTGAAGCAGATCGGCCTGACCCTGGCCACGGTGACCGGCGGCGCCTGGATCGGCCAGACCCTGGTCTCGCGACTGGTGCGCGGCGCGCTGGAGCCGCCCAGCCTGTTCGATCTGGTCACGCCCGCCTTTTCGGTTCTGGTCGTCTTCGTCCTGGCCGAGGTCTTCCGCGAAGGCGCCCGCCTGCGCCGCGAATCCGAATTAACAATCTAGGTGGGCGCGCGGTCAGAAGGCTCCGCCCTTCTCGACCCGACGCGCGCCGGTGTAAGAGAAAGTCCGATGGCCATCCGCGTACAGCTTGACCGCATCCTCCTCGAACGGCGCATGTCGCTGACCGAGCTGGCCGACCGCGTCGGCGTGACGCTGGCGAACCTGTCGATCCTCAAGACCGGCAAGGCGCGGGCGATCCGCTTCACCACGCTGGACGCCCTGTGCCGTGAGCTGAACTGCCAGCCGGGCGACCTGCTGACGCAGACGCCGGGGCCGCAGGACGCCGGCTCGGACGAGGACGTCGACGGGAACGCCCCCGGCACGACATGAGCCGCCGCGACGACCTGAGCCCCGACGACCGCCGTATCTGGGCCCGCGTCGCCGGTTCGGTCACCCCCCGCAAACCGAAAAAGCCCGCCCTGGTCACGCCGGGCGCCGCGGTGGTCGATCCGCCCGCCGCGCCGCTGCCCCGGGGACTGGCGAAGCCCCGCGCCGCGCCGCCGG
>NZ_BSOY01000059.1 GCF_030160755.1 Brevundimonas denitrificans
CGTCGAGGAACAGGCCCTCCAGCCCCTCCCCCCCAAGACCGTCCCGGCCCGGATCGAGGCTGACCGACGGCGACCAGCGCTCGGCCCAGACTGCCAGCGCCGTCAGGGCGCGGGCGTCGGCCTCGGGGTCGGCGGGCCTGCAGATCAGCTGCGGGATCATGGCCCGGGCGTCGGCCTGGGTCTGGCCCCGGCGCAGGCCGGCCCGGCGCGCGGCCGGATTGAGCGCATACAGGACCGCCGCGCCCCGGCTGTTCCTGAGGATCAGGGCGAACGGGTTCTGCGGATCAAGGGCGGGGTCAGGCGGCGAGGCCGGACGGCGCGCCCGCATGGCTGATCGCCGCCAGACCGTCACCGGCCAGTCGATCAGCCAGACGGAGACGATGCGTCTCATCATCCTGCTCCAGCATCCAGGCCCCGGGCCGTTCGCCCCGCCCCCGCACCAGTTCGGCGATCAGCCGCGCCGGGCCGGGGGCCCTGGGGTCGTCCGGGTCCGTCGCGCTTTCGAAGGTCGAGATGCGCCAGCGGCGCCGCGCCGCGCTCAGCCCGTCCAGCCGTCGGGGCAGGACCAGCCCGACTGTCTCGCCCTGTTTCGCCGCGAAATCCAGGCGCCTCGTCTGGGCCAGGCTCGCCCCGTCCACCGCCCCCAGGGCCAGGGCCACGGCCCCGGAGCGCAGGGCCTGTTCCAGGGTCCACAACGCCTCGGCCGCCGTCGTGGTCGGGGCGAGGATCAGCGGGACTCCCGCCGCGCCGGGTCCGTAGGGTCGTCCATGCTCCGCGAACCAGACCCGGGGCGCGGTCACCAGCACCGGCCGCCGGTCGCCCCCGATCCGTCGCGACAGGGCGAAAAGCAGCAGGGCCGCCATGTCGCGCGGCCCTCCCGCGCACGCCTCCTCCAACGGCGCGGGCCGCTCGGGCCAGGGGTCTGAAGAGGGAGGGTGAGCGGGGGTCATAAGGGTCCGGAGGTCAGATTGTTCACTCTTTGTTCCAAATCGTGCGAGAGTCAAACCTGAATCAAGGTGTGACGTCTTCGTGTCTGAATGGCCCGACCGATGCAGTCGAAACCCTTCGTGGGGCGGCTTCGCTCCATAAAGAGACGCTGGCCCGCATGATCTGTCGATCCATAACCGAACCCGACTTTCCAGCCCTCCAGGCGTTGCACCGCCATGTGGGTTGGCCGGAGAGGTCGCTGGCCGGCTGGCGGTGGTTGTACGCCAATCCGGCGCGGGTCAGCGCCGGCGCGCCCGCGGGCTGGGTCGTCGACGGCCCGGACGGCCAGCCGGCCGGGCATGTCGGCAATCTGGTCCAGCGATTCTGGCTGAACGGTCAGCCGCTGCATGGCGCGACGGGTTTCTCGATCATCGTCACCCCGCCGGTTCGCGGGGCCAGCCGGGACATGCTCGACGCCTTCGTCCGCCAGCCGGGCCTGTTCGCCGCCTGGGTCTTCAACGCCAACCGCACGTCCCAGCCCCTGTACGTCCGCCACGGCATGGACCCTTGGCCCGAGCCGACCCATGCGCTGAAACTGAGCTGGATCATAAATCCCGTGACGCTCGCCTGCGGCCGGTTTTATCGCGCCGCTCACCGGCTGGCGCCCGATATCGTGTCCGGCTGGGGCGAGCGGCTGATGAACAGCCGTCTGTCCGCCAGGCCCCGCCTGACCTTGCCGCCGGGCGTTTCGGTGCTGTGCGACCTGCGGGATCAATCAAGATATGCGGAATTCTGGGCGGCCCTGCGCGCCGAAGGCCGTCTGCTGGCCGACCGGAGTCCCGAGGTCCTCCGCTGGCGGCTCGCCGACCCGGACCTGACCGATCCGCCGCTGGTGATCGCCTTCAACCGCGGGTCCGAGATCACCGGCTACGCCATGGCCATGATGGCCAAGTCCAACATCCTCGAGCCGCCGGTTCTGGAAATCCTGGATCTTGAGGCCCTGGCCGACGACGCCGGGGCCATTCCGGCCCTGATGCAAGCCCTGAGGGGCGCCGCGGCGCAAATGGGCGCGGCCAAGCTGCGCATCCAGATGGTCAGTCCCCGTTTGCTCGAACGGCTCGGCGACCATGTCCGGCGCACGCGGCGCGAGGGCGGCTGGGGCCATTGTCATGTGCGGTTCGCGCACGGCGGTCCCGATCCGGCGCTGTGGTCGCCGACCCCCTACGACGGCGACTACGCCATGTGCCTGAGGCCCGTGCCGGCCAGGGCGGGCGCAACCGTCCGCGCGCCTGCGGAGCCTCACATGGCGGCTTCCGCCGCGTGAAAGGCCTCTAGGTCCGGGGCCGGGCCTTCAGTTCGTCGCGGATCTCGGCCAGCAGGGCCTCGGTCGCGGTCGGCGCGGCCGGCGCTTCAGGCTCGGCCGCCTTCTCGCGGCGCATCCGGTTGATCCCCTTGACCATCAGGAAGATGACGAAGGCGACAATGGCGAACTGAATCAGGGTGTTGATGAAGGCGCCGTACTGGATGGCCACTTCCTCGATCGCCTCGGTGGCCGGATCCTCGGGCGACAGCACCCATTTGAGGTTCGAGAAATCGACCTTCCCCAGCAGCAGTCCGACCGGCGGCATGACCACCTGTTCGACCAGGCTGGTGACGATCTTGCCGAAGGACGCGCCGATGATGACGCCGACGGCCAGATCGATGACGTTGCCGCGCGCGATGAAATCCTTGAACTCGGCGACCATTCCCATGGCGGCGTCAGGCGTCCCCGGCGTTCAGCCGCTCGCGCAGCTCCTTGCCGCTCTTGAAGAAGGGCACCGCCTTGGCGGGCACGTCGACGGTCTCGCCGGTCCGGGGATTGCGCCCGGCCCGCGCCGGACGGCCGCGCACGGAAAAGGCGCCGAAGCCGCGGAGCTCGACACGACCGCCCGCGCCGAGCGAGTCCACCATCCGCCCGAGGACGATGTTGACCACCCGCTCGACCTCGGCGTGGGTGAGGTGGGTGTTCTCGGCTGCGAGCTTCTCGATCAGCTCTGACTTGATCATATGGCCAGGCCCCCGCCCTGTTTCGCGCGTTCGGGACGCATACGGGCGCATCCGAACGCAGGATGCAACCCCACCCTAGCCCTCACCTGTCGGGGGAAAAAGGCCCCGCGACGGATTCAGCGCGGAAATGTCGGTTAACGGGCGCCATGGCGGGCGATACCGTCAATTCGGTACGGCGCCCGACCACGAAAAAGGCGGCCGGATTGCTCCGGCCGCCTGATCCGTATCACGATGACGAAGGGGACTATTCCTTCGTGCCGGCCTTCTCGCGCAGGGCCGCGCCGAGGATGTCGCCCAGCGAGGCGCCCGAGTCGGACGAACCGAACTGTTCGATGGCCGAAGCCTCGTCCTTCATTTCCAGGGCCTTGATCGACACCGAGACGCGGCGCGAGGCCTTGTCGATGCCGGTGACCATGGCGTCGACGCGGTCGCCGACCGAATAGCGCTCGGTGCGCTGCTCGGCGCGGTCGCGCGACAGGTCGGACTTGCGGATGAAGGCGGTCGCCGGAGCGTCCTCTTCACCGAACTTGACCTCGATGCCGCCGGTCTCGACCGCCGTCACGGTGACGGTGATCTGCTGGCCCTTCTTGAAGACATCGCCTTCCATCGGATCGCCGCCCAGCTGCTTGATGCCGAGCGAGACGCGTTCCTTCTCGACGTCGACGTCCAGCACCTTGGCCTTGACGGTTTCGCCCTTGCGGTAGCGCTGGATGGCTTCCTCACCGGAGACGTTCCAGTCCAGGTCGGACAGGTGCACCATGCCGTCGATGTCGTTGTCCAGGCCGATGAACAGGCCGAACTCGGTGGCGTTCTTGACCTCGCCCTCGACGGTCGAGCCGATCGGGTTGGCGGCGACGAAGGCATCCCACGGATTGTCCTGGGCCTGCTTGAGGCCCAGCGAGATGCGGCGCTTGGAGGCGTCGACGTCCAGCACGACCACATCGACTTCCTGCGAGGTCGAGACGATCTTGCCGGGGTGGACGTTCTTCTTGGTCCAGGACATTTCCGAGACGTGGACCAGGCCTTCAACGCCGGCTTCCAGCTCAACAAACGCGCCGTAGTCGGTGATGTTGGTGATGCGGCCGGTCATCTTGGCGCCAACCGGATACTTGGCTTCCACGCCGTCCCACGGATCGGTCTGCAGCTGCTTCATGCCGAGGCTGATGCGCTGGGTGTCCGGGTTGATCTTGACGATCTGGACCTTGACGGTGTCGCCGACGGCGAGGACCTGCGAGGGGTGCGAGACGCGCTTCCACGACATGTCGGTGACGTGCAGCAGGCCGTCGATGCCGCCCAGGTCCACGAACGCGCCGTAGTCGGTGATGTTCTTGACCACGCCTTCGCGGACTTCACCCTCTTGCAGCTGGCCGACCAGCTCGGTGCGCTGTTCGGCGCGGGCTTCTTCCAGGATGGCGCGACGCGAGACGACGATATTGCCGCGCGGACGGTCCATTTTCAGGATGGCGAAGGGCTGTTCCTTGCCCATCAGCGGGCCGACGTCGCGCACCGGGCGGATGTCGACCTGCGAGCCCGGCAGGAAGGCCGAGGCGCCGCCGAGGTCGACGGTGAAGCCGCCCTTGACGCGGCCGACGATGGCGCCGTTGACCGGCTGGCCTTCGGCGAACACGACTTCCAGGCGGGTCCAGGCTTCTTCGCGGCGGGCCTTGTCGCGGCTGATGACGGCTTCACCCAGGGCGTTCTCGACGCGCTCGAGGTAGACTTCGACATTGTCGCCGAGCTTCGGAATGACGGCGCCTTCGCCGATGCCGAACTCGCGGGCCGGGATGCGGCCTTCGGTCTTCAGACCGACGTCGATGATCAGGATGTCCTTTTCGATGCCGACGACGCGGCCGTGAACGACCTGGCCTTCGCCGAGGTCACGGCCCTGAAGGGTTTCGTCGAGCAGCGCGGCGAAATCATCGCGCGAGGGAGAGAAGCTGGTGTCAGTCATGCGGTGGTTGGATTTCTAACGGTTATGGCGCGCGACCGAAGGGCCCCGCGCGAGGTGGTTGGAACGTGAGGTCAGGTCGTCAGGATGCGAGGCCGTTGAAGGTCAGGACGCCCGCGGAAGCCGAGGATGACACGCTGGATTTGCCTTGGGGTCTCTAGAGACCGTTCCGGACACGCGCCGCCTCGACGATACGGCGGGCCGCATCGAAGGCGGTCTCTATATCCATATCGGTCGTATCCAGCAAGACGGCGTCTTCGGCCTGCACCATCGGGGCCGCGCCCCGGCCGGCGTCCCGCTCGTCCCGGCGCATGATGTCGGCCAGCATGTCCTCATAGGCGATGACGTCGCCGCGGCCGGTCAGCTGCTTCCAGCGGCGCCTGGCCCGGACCTCCGGCGTGGCCGTGATGAACAGCTTGGCCGGGGCGTCCGGCGCGATGACGGTGCCGATGTCGCGCCCGTCCAGCACCGCCCCGCCGGGCTGGGCGGCGAAGGCGCGCTGGAATTCCAGCAGGGCGGCCCGCACGCCCGGATAGCCCGCCACCCGGCTGGCGGCCTCGCCCGCCTCGCCGCTGGTCAGCCGGTCGGCGTCCTGCAGGCTTTCGGCCTTCAAGGCGCGAGCGACAGCCACGGCCGCGGCCTCGTCGTCCAGAGAGCCGCTCGCGTCCAGCACGCCGACGCCGACGGCGCGGTACAGCAGCCCTGTATCCAGATGCGGCAGCCCATACGTCCGGGCCAACCGGGCGGCGATGGTGCCCTTGCCCGAGGCGGCGGGTCCGTCGACGGCGATGATGAGGGGTGCGGTCATGCAGACGCTGCGATATCGGCCCCGAGGCCGCGCATCAACTCGACAAAGCCGGGAAAGCTGGTGGCGATCATGCCCGGTTCGTCGACCGCGACCGCTTCCTCGACCGCCAGACCCAGTACCAGATGGCTCATGGCGATCCGGTGGTCGCCGTGGGTGACGACGGTCGCGCCGCCCCGCACCGGGCCGCCGAAGACGGTGAAGCCCTCCGGCTCCTCCTCGACCCGGACGCCGCACGCCGTCAGCCCCGCCGCCATCAGGGCGATGCGATCGCTCTCCTTGACCCGCATCTCGCCGATGCCTCGCATCACCGTGGCGCCCTCCGCGAAGGCGGCGGTCGCCGCGAGGATCGAATATTCGTCGATCATCGAGGCGGCGCGTTCCGGCGGCACGACCACGCCCCTCAGCGTCGAATGCCGGGCGGTGACGTCGCCGAGCTCCTCGCCGCCGGCCATGCGGCGGTTCGAGACGGCCAGGTCGGCCCCCATCTCGCGCCAGGTCTCGAACAGCCCGGTGCGCAGCGGGTTCAGCATCACGCCCTCGACCGTAACCTCTGAGCCGGGAACGATCAGGCCCGCCGCCAGAGGGAAGGCGGCGGAGGAAGGGTCGCCGGGCACGGCGACGGAGGTTCCGGTCAGGGCCTGGCCGCCCCGGAGACTGACGCGCCAGCCCTCGCCGTCCGGGAGGACGCCGACTTCGACGCCGAAGGCTCTCATCATACGTTCGGTGTGGTCGCGGCTGGCTTCGGCCTCGGTCACCGTAGTGACCCCGTTCGCATTGATTCCGGCCAGCAGGATGGCGGACTTGATCTGGGCCGAGGCGACAGTCTGGACATGGTCGATGGCCGTCAGGCCGCCGCCGCTCACGGCGACCGGCAGCCGGTCCTCGACGGCCTTCCAGTCGAACCGCGCGCCCATACGGGCCAGCGGCCCGGTCACCCGCTTCATCGGCCGCTTCCGCAGGCTGGCGTCGCCGTCAAACGTCGCGGTGACCGGATAGCCCGCCGCCGCCCCCATGAGCAGACGCACCCCGGTCCCGGCGTTGCCGCAGTCGATCACCCCGGTCGGCTGCTGGAACCCGCCCTGACCCGTGACCCGCCACCGGCCCTCGCCCAGACGTTCGACCGTCGCGCCGAAGGCCTCAGCCGCCCGAGCGGTGGCCAGGATGTCGTCGCCTTCCAGCAGGCCTTCGATCTCGGTGACGCCCGTCGCCATGGCCCCCAGGATCAGGGCGCGGTGGGAGATCGATTTGTCGCCCGGAGCCCGCACCCGGCCGGACAGCGCGGGGCTGCGGCTGGCGGTCAGATGGGCGGGAATCGACACCCGGCGGTCTCCGGAAAGGCTCGGCAAGGGCGGGCGCGCGGAGATGGCTTTTGACAGCGGCGTCAGGGGGTGGCAAGGGAGCCGCCCCATTTCCCCACTCCCGCCAAAGGTCTTTCCACCGTGGCCAAACCCGAACTGGGCCAGAAGCAGGTCTGCCCGAACTGCCAGGCCAAATTCTACGACCTGGGCCGTCGCCCCGCCCACTGCCCCAAATGCGCGACCGACTTCGATCCGGAGGAGGCGCTGAAGCTGCGCAACCGCCGCGGCCGTCCCGCCGGCTACCCGGCCGACGACGCCGATGAGGATCAGGTCAAGGACAAGAAGGCCGACGGCGACGAGGACGAGGAAGAAGAAGCGGTCGCAACGCCCGAGATCGATCAGGAAGGCCACGAGCCCATCCTGACGCCGGACGACGACGACGACGCCCCCGTCGATCCGACCGAAGAGCCCGGCATGGGCGAGGCGGTCGAGGACGACGACGTCCTGGCCGACGATGACGACGACGATTCCGTCCCCTTCATCGAGGACGAGGATGACGACGCGTTCGAGGACGAGATCAAGGCGCCCAAGGACGACGAATAGGTTTTTCGATCCTCCGCCGGGCTGTTTTTCAGCGGTCCGGCGGAGACGAAAATAAATGGCTGAACCGGGCTTGATCGCGATCAGGCCCTGACATAGGTTCCGCCGCCTCGCCGCAGGGCCTCCCGGCCCCCAACGCGATCCGACCAAAGGGCCAGCCGGCCCGAGGTTCGGGGCTTTAGCTCAGCTGGTAGAGCGCTTGCATGGCATGCAAGAGGTCAGCGGTTCGACTCCGCTAAGCTCCACCATCGAAGGCCCCGCGGGAAACCGCGGGGCCTTCGTCCCATCCGGCTCCCGTTGATCTCTCCGCGATCCCGCCCCATCTAGGTGTTCGCCGACGCCTCGCCGATGACGGGGGGCGCAGACGGCTGCAAGCCTGCTTCGGGGGCGAGAGACGATGACGACGCGCACCATCCTGTTCGACAGCCCGTTCCTGCTCGGCTTCGACCATACCCGGGCCCTGATCGACCGGGCCGCCCGCGCCGCGGCGGACAGCTATCCCCCCTACAATGTCGAACAGCGCGGCGAGCGTTCGGTGCGCATCTCCCTGGCCGTCGCCGGCTTCGGCCCCGATGACCTGATGATCACCCTGGAAGGCCGCCAGCTGACCATCGCCGGCAAGCGCGAGC
The DNA here is from genome assembly GCF_030160755.1 of Brevundimonas denitrificans. Lineage (GTDB taxonomy): Bacteria > Pseudomonadota > Alphaproteobacteria > Caulobacterales > Caulobacteraceae > Brevundimonas > Brevundimonas denitrificans. Next base: position 8,257 of record NZ_BSOY01000059.1, read on the forward strand.
CGGCGCCCGACCAGGCCGACCAGGCCTTTCTGCATCGCGGCATCGCCGGTCGCGGCTTCGTGCGCAGCTTCGTCCTCGCCGACGGTCTGGACGTCGATGCGGCCCAACTCGAGCACGGCCTGCTGCACGTCGACCTGAGCCGGCCCGAGGACCTGCCCGCGGTGCGACGGATTCCCATCACGACCGGCTGACGCCGGCACTTTTCCGGTCGCCGCCTTCGGGGCCGGACCCCAAAGCCCGATCCGGGCGTTAGTTCAGTACAAGGAGGCGGTCTCGATGACGCCCACCACGATTATGACCAAGGAAGATTTCAAGGGGCTCGGCGCGCCGGACCTCGTCTATGTGCGCGAGATCCGGGCCTCGGATGTCATGGCCGACGTCGCCGTGACGGAGGCCAAGGGACTGACGATCGATCCCGAAGCCACCCTCTACGCCGTGCATGGCGCCGACGGCGAACGTCTGGCCGTCATGTTGGACCGCGAAGCCGCCTTCGCCGCCGCCGTGGCCCACGAGCTGGAGCCGGTGTCGGTCCATTGATTCAGGGGCGATAGCGCAGCAAAAATGTCAGGCCGCGTTGGCGGGTAGGCTGTCCCTGACGAACAGGGCGCGGATCGCGTCGGCGGTGCGGGCCTGACGCAGCTGCTCGCGCATCTCCGACGAGCGCAGGGCCCGCGAGACCGCGGCCAGGGCGCGCAGATGCTCGGCCCCGTCGCGGGGCGGCGCGAAGAGGGCGAACAACAGGTCCACGGGCCGGTCGTCGACCGCGCCATAGGCGACGGGCGTCTCCAGCCGCACGAACACCGCCGTCACCCGGGTGATGCCTTCAAGCCGGGCGTGCGGCACCGCGACGCCCGAACCGAGGCCCGTCGAACCCAGGGCCTCGCGCTCGAGCAAGGCCTCCATGATCCGGCTTTCCGGCGTGCCAAGGGCCTGGGCGGCGGCTTCAGCCACCGTGTGCAAGGCCTGACGCTTTGACGAGGCGCCGCTGCGCAGGACGACGCCGCCGTCCGCCAGCAATTCACCGATGTCCATGAGGAGTTCCCGACTCTGCCCATACATCCCGAATGGGCGGGGGCCCTTTAGACCACCCGCCTCGATTGGGGAAGACTATACGCCGCTACCGTTTACCGAACCGTGTCCATTGATCGACTTCACCGTACGCTCGGGGTCAATCCAGCCCACATTGCCGTCGGGACGGCGATAGACCACCGAAAGGCCGCCATGGGCGGCGTTCCTGAACAGCACGACCGGATAGCCGGTCATATCCAGCTCCAGCACCGCCCGACCGACGGTCAGGGTGCGAATCTCGTGCTCGGTCTCGGCGATGACCATGCCCACAGGCGGCGCTTCGTCGGGGGCGCCGGCATCGCCGAAAGCCTCGTCGTCGACGCTGTCGGGATCGCGCAAAACCATGCTCGACGCCACTTCGCGGGCGGCGTTCTCGGTCTTCTCGGGCGAAAGGCCGCGCGGGCCGGCGTGATGGTTCTTGAGCCGCCGTTTGTAGCGCCGGACCCGCTTCTCAAGCTTCTCGAGCGAATCCGAGAACGCTCCATGGGCGTCGCCGCCCGATCCGCTGGTGACGATGGCCTCTCCGGACGCGAGGCGAACCCAGCAGTCCACCTTGAAGCCGTAGCCGTCCTTGGACACCACGACCTCGGCGTCCTGCGCCCCTCGTTCGAAATATTTGCCGATCCCGTCTTCGAGTTCCTGGGCAATGCGCGAGCCTAACGCGTCGCCGACATCTACGTGCTTACCGCTGACTTGGATTTGCATAGCGATAGAACGCGACCGAACGGGATTGGTGTCAACGCCGATCACCGAAATGTGGTGACGCTTCGCCGCAGCCGACGGAAGACCACGCGGTCTCCCTCCCCTTCATGGGGAGGGATGTCGGCGCGCAGCGACGACAGGGTGGGGAATTGCGAAGCCGGGCGGCGTCAGTGGAGGACTGGCGCTCCCCACCCGGGCTCGGCTGCGCCTCGCCGTCCGGGAGGTAGAACGAAAACGCCTAACCCGTCTTGAGCATCCGTTTCCGTTCCACCGACGACGGTATCCGCAACGCCTCGCGGTATTTGGCCACGGTGCGGCGGGCGATATCGATGCCCGTCTCCTTGAGGATCTCCACGATCCGGTCGTCGCTGAGCACGTCGCCGTCCCGGCCCTCGCCGTCGATCATGGCCTTGATCCGGTGACGCACGGCCTCGGCCGAATGGGTCGCGCCGCCGTCCGAGGACTGGATCGCCGCGGTGAAGAAGAATTTCAGCTCGAATACGCCACGCGGGGTCGAGACGTATTTGTTCGAGGTGACCCGCGAGACCGTCGACTCATGCATGCCGATGGCGTCGGCCACGGTCTTCAGGTTCAACGGCCGCAGGAATTCCACGCCGAAGGCCAGGAAGGCGTCCTGCTGGCGCACGATCTCGGACGACACCTTCAGAATGGTCTTCGCCCGCTGATCCAGCGATTTGACCAGCCAGCTGGCCTGGGCGGCGCATTCGGCGACGAAGGTCTTCTCCACGTCCGAGCGCGAACCGGCCGCCACCACGCCATGATAGCGCTTGTCCATGATCAGGCGCGGCAGGGTGTCGGCGTTCAGCTCGATCTTCCAGCCGCCGGCCGGATCGGCGCGGACATGGACGTCCGGGATGACCGTCTGGGCCGGCTCGCCGCCGAAGCCCGCGCCCGGTCGGGGCGTCAGCGCCTTCAGCTCGGCGATCATCTCGGCCATGTCCTCGGCGTCGACCCCGCAGGCCTTTCGCAGCCCCGACAGATCCCGTTTGGCCAGCAGATCCAGATTGGCCAGCATGCAATCCATGGCCGGGTCGAACCGGTTGCGCTCGACCAGCTGCAGCTTCAGGCACTCCGGCACCGACCGGGCCATGACGCCCGTCGGTTCAAACCCGTGACAGACCGCCAGCACCGCCTCGACCCGCTCGAGGGTGATCCCCAGTCTGTCGGCGATCTCGGCCAGTTCGCCGCGCAGATAGCCGCCCTCGTCGACGGAATCGATCAGGGTCAGGGCGATGGCGTGGTCGGACGGGGAAAAGGCCGCCTGCGACGCCTGGGCCTGCAGATGCTCCCACAGGGTCATTTCCCGGCTGTCGGGCTGTTCGCGCCCCTCGCCGTCGGGCAGGCCGCCGCCCGAGCCGGCGCGCGACCAGTCGTTGAGCCCGACCTGGGCCTCGCCGACGCCCACATCCTCCATCCGGTCCGAAGTGCGTTCGCCGGGGCTGGCGTCGCCGTAGACGTCGTCGGAACGGGCGTCGAGCGTCCGGTCCGCGTCCGCCACCCGGCCCTCGTCGAAGGTCATTTCGGCGGCGTCGTGGTTTTCAGCGGCGGCGGGCGCCTCGATCTCTCCGCCGGGTTCAGCGTCCTCGCGCTGCAGCAGCGGATTGCGCTCCAGCTCGGCCTCGACGAAGGCGTCCAGCTCGAGGTTCGACAGTTGCAGCAGCTTGATCGCCTGCTGCAGCTGGGGCGTGATGACCAGCCCCTGGCCCTGCCGTATCTCCAGCCTCTGTCCGAGCACCGTTCTTTTTCCCCTGCACCCGGGCGTGGCCCGAAACTTGCTGCGGCCACCTTGTGGCCCAAGCGGTTAACGGCGTTCTAAACCGCTGGACCTGCCGCCCGCGCTTTGCTCCCCTGTCGGGATCGTCCGTCCCGAGCGAGAGCCCCGATGCGCCTGATCCTTGCCGCCATGCTGCTTCTTCTCGCGCCTGCCGCCGCCATCGCGCAGCCGAGCCCGACCGAGCAGACGATGATGCAGACGGTCGTCGCCGAACACGACCGCCACATCGCCCTGCTGGAGCGTCTGGTGAACCAGAACAGCGGCACGCTGAACCTGCCCGGGGTGCGGATCGTCGGCGATATGGCGCGGGCCGAGCTGGAGCCGCTGGGCTTTGAGGTCCGCTGGGTCGACATGGCCGAAACCGGCCGCGCCGGCCACCTGATCGCCACGCGTGCGGGCCGGGGCCGCAACATCCTGCTGATCGGCCACCTCGACACGGTGTTCGAGGCCGACAACCCATTCCAGCGCTTCGAGCGAGACGGCGCGCGCGCGGTCGGACCGGGCATCGGCGACGACAAGGGCGGAATTGTCGTCATCATCGCCGCCCTGCGCGCCATGCAGGCGGCGGGGACGCTGGACGACGCCAATGTGACCGTGGTCCTGACCGGGGACGAGGAGCGGATCGGATCGCCGGGCTCCGTCGCCCGGCGGGACCTGGTCGCCGCCGGACAAGCGGCGGCCTTCGCCCTGGAGTTCGAGAACCTGGCCGTCGACGACGGGGCGGAGTTCGGCACCATCGCCCGCCGCAGCTCGACCAACTGGACCCTGACCACGAGCGGCCGGACCGGCCATTCCAGCGGCGTGTTCAACGACGCCCTCGGCTATGGCGCAATCTATGAGCTCGCCCGCATCCTCGACGGTTTCCGCCGCGACCTGCCCGAGCCCAACCTGACCTATAATGTCGGCGTGGTCGCCGGCGGCACGCCCGCCGCCATCGACGCCGAGGGCTTCAATGTCACAGCCTCGGGCAAGACCAATATCGTCGCCTCGACCGCCATCGCCCGCGGCGACCTGCGCACCCTCACGCTGGAACAGGACGAACGCGTCCGCGCGCGGATGCAGGCCATCGTCGAGACCCATCTGCCGCGCACGGACGCCGAGCTGGTCTTCGCCGGAAACGGCTATCCTCCCATGGCCCCGAGCGAGGGCAACCGCGCCCTGCTGGCCCGCCTGAACGCCGTCAATCGCGACCTCGGCCTGCCCGAGATGGCGGAGTACGACCCCGCCCGCCGCGGCGCCGCCGACAGCGGCTTCGTGGCCCAGGACGTCGACACCCTGGGCGGGCTGGGCGTCGCCGGGGGCAATGCGCACGCCGACGGCGAATGGGTCGATCTGGACAGTCTGGTGCGCCAGGCCCAGCGGGCGGCGGTGCTGATCACGAGGCTGAGTCTGGGCGCGGAGTAGCCATGTCCTCGATCAGCGAGGCTTCGGCCGCATCAAGGTGGCGCTTCATCGCCTGACGCGCGCCCTCGGCGTCGCCGGCCTCGATCGCCTCGACGATCGCGCCGTGCTGGGCGACGCTGGCGATAAAGGCCTGCCGGTTGAACGAGGGCGCGACCAGATGCGCCAGCCTCAGGGCCTGCAACAGGCCGGCCAGCCAGGCTGAGGCGCGCGGGCTGCCCGAGGCGGCGAGGATCTCCGTATGGAAGGCGACGTCGAGTTCGAAGGCGCGAGCGAAATCCGCCGCCTTCACCGCCGCCGAGAATTCGCGATGTATCCGGGCGATGGCCTTGCGATCCGGCAGCGCGGACATGGCCTCGGGGCCGGATTCCACCATGCGGCGGGCGCGATAGATGTCGCGGGCGTCGGCCTCGGTCAGAACCGGCACGCGCGCACCGCGGAACGAGGCGTAATCGACCAGACCATCGGCGGCGAGGGTGCGCAAAACCTCACGGATGACGTGGCGGGACACCTCATAGCGCAACGCCAACTCGCTTTCGCGCAGCGGCGTGCCGGGCGCATAGGCGCCGGCGAAAATCCGTTCGCTGAGCTGTACGGCCAGCCGCTGGGTGATCGTGGCCCTGTGGTCCGAAAGCGTCATGGCGGCAGGATAGCACCTGGGCTGGATTGTCCAAGGCGAAGGCTGTATTTAATTGGATTGTCCAACAATATTTCTTGCGGTAAGCCACTTTCCAACAGCGTGCGTTTGGGAGTTTTCGCCATGGCTGGACCGATCGACCGCCTCATCCTGCTGTCGGCCCTGACCGGCCTGCTCGCCTGCGCGCCTCTGGGCGGCCCCTCGTCCGCCCTCGCCCAGACGCCTCCGCTCGCCGCCGGGGATCGCACCGCGGCGCTTGAACGCATCAAGGCCGAGATCGGAACCACCTATGTCTTTCCCGAACGGCGCGGCCCGGCCATCGACCGACTCGCCGCCGCCGCCGCGCAGGGCCGATACGATACCGCTGACCCCGTCGTCTTCGCCGAGCGCGTGACCGAAGACCTGACAGCGGCGACCCGCGACACCCACCTCTACCTTCAATACGACCCCGCCTGGTTCGCCTCGGCGAGGCTGCCGGCCGAGCCCGGAGAGGACGCACGACAGATCGCGATCGAGGCCGAGATCGCGCGACACACCAATCACGGCCTCGCGGAGATGCGGATCCTGCCCGGCAACATCCGCTATCTGCGGATCGAAGGATTCCCATGGGTCGAGGACGAGACCGGGCCGGCCTATGACGGGGCGATGCGGTTCCTGAAGGGCGGGCGGGCGATCATCATCGACCTGCGGGGCAATGGCGGCGGCTGGATACAGGCGTCCAAATATCTGATCAGCCATTTTGTCGACGCCGATGCGCTGATCGCCACCTTCCACCGTCCGAACGGCGAGACCACTCAGTACCGGGCGGCGGACTATCTGCCCTCGGGGCGGATACAGGGGCCGCCGATCTATATCCTGATCGACGGCCGGTCCCGGTCGGCGGCCGAGATGGTCGCCTACACCTTCCAGCAATACCGGCTGGGCGAACTGATCGGCGCGCGGACCGAAGGCGCCGCCAACATCTCCGACGACTTCGCCGTGGCGCCGGGTTTCCGCCTCAGCGTCTCGACCGGCCGCACGGTCCAGCCGATCAGCGGGACCGACTGGGAAGGCGCCGGCGTCGCGCCGACGGTTGAGGCGGACCCGGCGCAGGCGCTCGAAATCGCCCAGCTGCGGGCCATCGATCGGTTGCTGCCGACAACGCCCGACGGCGTGCCGCGCTACCAACTGCTGTGGTCGAGACCCGCGCTGGAGGCGGCCCTGAACCCCGTGACGTTGGACGACCGGGCGCTGAGGGCTTTCGCGGGGACCTATGGCGAGGCGTCGATCCGCTTCAGGGATCACGCCCTCTGGCTGCACCGCCCCGATCGTCCGCCGAACAGGCTTTCAGCGATGAACCGGGACGGCCTGTTTCAGGCCATCGACAATGACACGCTCCGGGTCCGGATCACGCCTGATGTGCTTGAGGTGCTGAGGCTCGATCCGGCCTGGTCGACGCAGTACCGGCGGTAGAGGCCGACCCTCAGCCGTACATGTCGCCCAGATAGACCCGGCGCACTTCCGGATCACGGATGACGTCCTCGGCCTTGCCCTCGAACAGGACCGAACCGCCCGAGATGATCGAGGCGTGGTCGATGATCTCCAGCGTCTCGCGCACATTGTGGTCGGTGATCAGCACGCCGATGCCCTGCCCCGCCAGATAGCGGATGACCTGACGGATGTCGGCGATGGCCAGCGGGTCGATGCCGGCGAAGGGTTCGTCCAGCAGCATGAAGCTGGGCTTGCCCGCCAGGGCCCGGGCGATCTCGCAGCGCCGCCGCTCGCCGCCCGACAGGCCCGAGGCCGGGGCGTGGCGCAGATGGTCGATGCGGAGTTCTTCCAGCAGGCGGCTGGTCTCCTCGGCGATGGCGGCGCGGCCGGTGTGGTGAAGCTCGACCACGGCCATGACATTGTGCTCGACCGTCATGCCGCGGAAGATCGAGGCCTCCTGCGCCAGATAGCCCAGGCCCATGCGGGCGCGCTGGTACATCGGCTGGGCCGTGATGTCCTCGCCGTCCAGCCAGATCGTGCCGCTGTCCGGCGGGATCAGGCCTGTGATCATGTAGAAACAGGTGGTCTTGCCGGCCCCGTTGGGACCCAGCAGGCCCGCCACCTGGCCGCGCTCGACGTGCAGGGAGACGTCGCGCACCACCTGCCGCTGGCCGAACGATCGCGCGATGTGCTCGACCCGCAGACCGGTCGGCCGTGCGGGCTCAACCACCGGGGTCGCCGGGGTTTCGATCACATTGAGGGCTGAGAGTTCCTTGCGCGCCAATGGTCAGACCGGGCCCGGGGGCTCAGTTCCCGCTGCGTTCGGGATAGAAGACGCCACGAATACGGCCGCCGCTCGATCCTGCGCCGCCTTCCATACGGGCCGATTCCGTGCGGGTGTTGTACACCAGCCGCCCGCCGGTCAGGACATTCTGCCCCTGGGTCAGGATGACATCGCCGGTCACCACCACCTCGTCCGTGGCGAAGGTATAGACCGCCCGGTCACCGCGAATGGTCTGATCCGGGGTGACGAAATAGACGTTTCCGGACGCCTCGACCCGGGTCAGGTCGCCGCTGACGATCGTGCCGTTGATGGAGTCGGCGCGCAGGCGGTTCTGGCCCTGAACGACTTCGGCCCGGCCACGCAGGGCGATGCCGGTGGAGGTGTATTCGCCGCCGTCGGCGCCGAAGGAGACCGCGCCCCCGCCGGCCTGCACCGCCGGAGCCGCAGTCTGCGCCCCGCCGGTCGCCGGCATCGCCAGCACCGTCAACACGACTGCCGCCATCCCCAGGGTTCTGGTCATGCTCATCCGTTCGACCTCGCAGGGTTTATGGTCCCGCGCACCTTGTTCTCGCCCGCGCCCCGGAATTCGATGCGCGCGCCCTGTTCCCGGATCACATAGGACGAAGCGCTGATGGTTCCAAGCGGGCCGGAACCCTGGACGCCCTTGTTCCCGGTCACAATACCGGTCGCCGTATCGACCACAGCCTCGGGCGTCACCAGCGTAAAGCCCGAGCCGCCGTCGGAAATCCGCACATTGGGGCCGATGGTCACGGTCTTGCCGGCCTCGTCATAGACCCCGCCGTCGGCGGTCAGGGTGGTCACCTTGCGGCCGCCGAGGTTCAGCCGCAACGCCGGGCCGACCAGTCGATAGCGGCCCGTGTCCGGATCGCGTACGGCCCCCTTGGCCCCGATGACGAAGCTGCGGCCCTCGGCGTCCTGGCCGTGGAATCTCAGCGTATCGAGGCGGATCTCGCGGCTGGTCCCGGCCTTGCGCTCGACGTCGGACATGACGCTGCGCAGGACGATCCAGCTGATTGTGCCCCCGGCCAGGACGATGATCGCCACCGGCAGGATGCGGCGCAGCAGCTGCACCCGCCGCGAGCGCTCGCGGAAGGCCTTGGCCGTCGCGGCGACGCGGGCCTCGTCCTGATGCGCGTGGCTGTCGGCGGGATCGGTCATCAGGTGTGCGCGAACACGTCCATCTCGTCCCAGCCCGCGAGATCGAGCGCCGCGCGGGTGGGCAGGAAGTCGAAGCATTTGCGGGCCAGTTCCGCCCGGCCCTCGCGCGCCAGCATCTCGTCCAGCCGCGCCCTGGCGGCGTGCAGGTAGAGGACGTCCGAGGCGGCGTACTCCAGCTGGGCGGGCGAAAGTTCGGCCGCGCCCCAGTCGCTGGACTGCTGGGCCTTGGACAGGTCGACGCCGACCAGTTCGCGCACCACATCCTTCAGGCCGTGGCGGTCGGTATAGGTGCGGGCCAGTTTCGAGGCGATCTTGGTGCAATAGACCGGGCGGGTCTCGACCCCGAGGTGCAGCTGGAACATGCCGATGTCGAAACGGCCGAAATGGAACAGCTTGAGCACCTTCGGATCGGTCAGCAGCCGCTTGAGATTCGGGCAATCATAGCCCGGGCGGTTCATGCGCACGACGTGGGCGTCGCCGTCGCCGGCCGACAGCTGCACCACGCACAGCGGATCGCGGCGGAAGCGCAGGCCCATGGTCTCGGAGTCGATCGCGACCTCGGGGCCCAGATCGAGGTCGTCGGGCAGGTCGCCTTCGTGGAGGAACACCGTCATTCGTGAAACCCTTTCAGGCCCTCACCTAGCGTGTGACGGCGGGGATGTCTCCCTCAGGCTCTGAGTGGTCAGTGGTTAGTGGTTAGTGGTTAGTGATTGGCGGGCGCAGGTTCACGGGTCGCGACACCCGGACGCCGCCTGTTCCGCAGTCAACCACTAATCACTAACCACTAATCACTCGCCACAGCCCCGAAACACAAACGGCGCCGCACCGAAGTGCGACGCCGTCTGAAAATTGGTGCCCAGGAGAGGACTCGAACCTCCACGACATTTCTATCACTGGCACCTGAAGCCAGCGCGTCTACCAATTCCGCCACCTGGGCCCAGACGTTTCGCGCTTGCACACGTTTCGCCCGGAAGGCGCGGACCCTTAAGGCAGGGTCCGGGGCCGGTCAACAGGGATTTGCGGCCTTTGCGTTGCGAGGGCCGCGGCCATCGTCTAATCCCCGGCGCGTCGAGGCTTTTCCGTCCTCGCGCCGTCGCCTTTCGGAGCCTGTCATGAACGAAGTCGCCCCCGGCCTTGTCACCGTCTTCGGCGGCTCCGGTTTCGTCGGCAGCCAGGTGGTGCAGGCGCTGGCCCGGCGCGGCTGGCGCGTGCGGATCGCCTGCCGCCGTCCTGACCGGGCCTGGAAGCTCCAGACCTCGGGCTCGGTCGGCCAACTCCAGTCCGTCCGCTGCGATGTGACCCGGCGGGAGGACGTCGACGCCGCCCTGCGCGGCGCGGATGCGGCGATCAATCTGGTCGGCATCCTGTACGAATCGGGCCGCCGCACCTTCCACGCCCTGCACGTCGAGGCCTCGCGCAACATCGCCGAGGCCTGCGCCGCGGGCGGCGTCGGCCGGCTGGTTCAGATCTCGGCCATCGGCGCCAGCCCGGAGAGCCGCTCCGACTACGCCCTGTCCAAGGCCGCAGCCGAAATGGCCGTGCGCGAGGTCAAGCCGGACGCGGTAGTGATCCGCCCTTCGATCGTCTTCGGCGCCGGCGACGACTTCCTCAACCGGTTCGCCGCCCTGGCCTCCATGGCCCCGGCCCTGCCGCTGATCGGCGGCGGCCAGACGAAATTCCAGCCGGTCTATGTCGCTGACGTCGCCGAGGCCATCGCCCGGGCCACCGTCGCGCCGGAGGCCGCAGGCCGCACCTTCGAACTGGGCGGGCCGGCGGTCATGACCTTCGAGGACGTGCTGAAGCTGATCCGGCGCGAGACCTATCGGAATTTCGGTCTCATCCCCCTGCCGTTCTTCGCGGCGCGCGCCATCGGCTCCCTGGCCCAGCTGACCGCCATGGTCGGCATCGCGCCTGTGCTGACCCGGGACCAGGTGGTGCTGCTGGAGAGCGACAACGTCGTCGCCGACGGGGCCGAGGGTTTGGCCGAGCTGGGCATCGAGCCCACCGGCATCGAGGCCATCGCCCCGTCCTACCTCTGGCGCTATCGGCGCGGGGGGCAGTTCGCCGAGGCGCCGGCGGTCTGACGGGTCAATAGAGCCAGATCGCCAGCAGACCCACGATTCCGACCAGGATGCGCCACGCCGAGAACGGGGCGAAGCCGTAGCGGCCGACGAAATCCACCAGGAAGCGGACCACGAACAGGCCGCTGATGAAGGACACCACGAAACCGATCGCGATCAGGCCGGCGACGTCGCCCGTGATCATCTCCCGGCTCTCCCAGAAGTCGAGGGCGAAAGCCCCGACCATGGTCGGGATGGCCAGAAAGAACGAGAACTCGGCCGCCGACCTCTTGTCGACGCCCAGCAGCAGGCCGCCGACGATGGTCGCGCCGCTGCGCGACACGCCCGGAATGATGGACAGGCACTGCCACAGGCCGATGCCCAGCGCCGTCTTCCATGACAGCTTCATCGCATCCTCGGTCAGCTCGCGCTGCTCGAGGGTCTCCACGCCGTTCCTGACCACGCGCCGCAGGCCCATGGTGCCGGCGTCCGACCAGCGTTCCAGCACGATCAGGGCGATCCCGCCGACAATCAGCGTGACGCAGACGATGGTGGTGTTGAACAGCACGTCCTTGATGAAGTCGTGGAACAGCAACCCCAGCACCGCGGAGGGGAAGAAGGCCAGCAGAACCGAAACCGCGAAACGCCGTGCTGCGGGATCCTTGCCGGGCAGGCCCAGCAACACCTTCCACAGGCGGGCGAAATAGACCGCCACGACCGCCAGGATGGCGCCCAGCTGGATCATGACGATGAAGGTGTCCCAGGGCGTGTTGGACAGCCCGAGGGCTTCCTTGGCCAGCAGAAGATGGCCTGTCGAGGACACCGGGATGAATTCGGTCAGGCCTTCGACCAGCCCAAGAATGATCGCCGCAATCCAGTCCGCCACGCGCGCCCCCGAAGACTAAGGGCCGTCAATGCGCGCCCGGTTCGGGTCCCACATAGCGCAGCCGCGCCCGGATAGGCGAGCCATTCGTCGCCTGATCCAGCGCATGGCCCAGCAGGCCGGCCAGCCGGCCCAGCAACAGCAGGTCGCCGGCGGCGTCCCGCGGCAGTTCCAGACGCCGGGCGACGACCGCCAGCGCCAGGTTGAAATTCGCCGGCCGTCCGGTCGCCGCCTCGCCCTCCTGCACCGCCCGTGACAGGTCGGTCGGCAGGTCGGCCGCGCCCAGCAGGGCGACGGCCCGCGGATCGCCGGCCGGATAGTCGACGCTGCCGAAGCCCGCCAGCCCGCCG
>NZ_BSOY01000060.1 GCF_030160755.1 Brevundimonas denitrificans
CAGGACGACTACGCCCGCGCCCGTCGCGGCGAGCGCATCCTGGCCATGGTCGCCCCCGCCTGGCCGGCGTGAACCCGCAAAACGAAAGAGGCCGGCGGATCCCCCGCCGGCCTCTCTCTTCTCGAACCCGCGCTCCGCGCGGCGCCCTCAAATAGTCCGACGGGCGTTAGGGCGCCTAAGAGACCGGGAAGCCCCGGACCTTGAGCAGGGCCGTGACGTCCGGATCCCGGCCGCGGAAGCGGCGATAGGCCTCGGCGCGGTCGGTGGTGTTGCCCTCGGCCAGGATGACGGCCTTGTAGCGGGCCGCGATGTCCGGATTGAAGACGTCGCCCGACTCCTCGAAATAGGCCCAGGTGTCGGCGTCCATGACCTCGGACCAGAGGTAGGAATAATAGCCCGCCGAATAGGCGTCCGAGGTGAACAGGTGATTGAACTGCGGCAGGCGGTGCCGCATCACGATCTCCTTCGGCATGCCGTAGCGCGCCAGGCTTTCGCGCTCGAAGGCGTCGATGTCGGTCGGCGGCACAGCCCGGGTGTGCAGGTCCATGTCGACCAGGGCCGAGGACAGATAGCTGACCGTGGCGTAGCCCTGGTTGAAGGTGGCCGCGGCCTCGACCTTGTCCACGAGCGCCTGCGGCATGGCCTCGCCCGTCTGGTAGTGGCGCATGAAGCCGTCGAGGATCGGGCGGCTCAGCACCCAGTGCTCATGCACCTGCGACGGATATTCGACGTAGTCGCGCGGCGTGCCGCCCAGGCCCGGATAGGTATAGGCCGCGGACAGCGAGTGCAGGGCGTGGCCGAACTCGTGGAACAGGGTCTCGGCGTCGTCGAGCGAGATCAGGATCGGCTCGCCGCCCTCGGCCTTGGTGAAGTTGTTGTTGTTCGACGACAGCACATTCTTGACGCCGTCATAGGTCGAATAGCTGCGGTAGCTGGTCGCCCAGGCGCCCGAGCGCTTGCCCGGCCGCGAGAAGTCGTCGGAGTAGAACAGGCCGACATGGCTGCCGTCGGACTTGTTGGTGACCTCGAACACCTCGACGTCTGGATGGAAGCCCGGGACGCTGCCGGCCGGCACGGGGGTGAAGTCGAAGCCATAGAGCCGCCCGGCCATATGGAAGGCCCCGCGCTTGACGTTGCTCAGCTCGAAATACGGCTTCAGCTCGTTCTGATCGAGGTCGTATTTCTGCTTCCGGACCTTCTCCGCATAATAGAGGTAGTCCCACGGCTCGATGTCGTGACCCGCGATGGCGCGCATGTCGGCCACCTCTTCCGCGACGCGGGCCTTGGCGGGGGCCCAGACCCTGTTCATCAGATCCATGGCCGCGGCCGGGGTCTTGGCCATGGTGTCCTGCATCCGCCATTCGGCGTGATTGGCGAAGCCCAGCAGCCGCGCCCGCTCGGCCCGCAGGCGCACGATCTCGGCGATGGTCGCATTGGTGTCGTTGGCGTCGCCGTTGTCGCCGCGGTTGACGAATTTGCGCCAGACCTGCTCGCGCAGCGCCCGGTCGTCGGCGAAGCTCAGGAAGGGATCGACGCTGGAACGGGTGTTGACGATGGCCCAGCCCTGCAGATTGCGCGAACGGGCGGCGGCGGCGGCGGCGGCCTTGTTCGAGGCCGGCAGTCCGGCGACGCCGGCTTCGCTGGCGATGAGGGTCCAGGCGTTCTCGTCGGCGACCACCTTCTGGCCGAAGCTGGTGAAGGCGTTGGACAGGGCGGTGTTGATCCGGCCCAGCTCGGCCTTGCCGGCGGCGTTCAGGGCGGCGCCGTTGCGCACGAAGGCGTCCCGGGTGCGGGTCGCCAGGCGGGTCTGTTCGGCCGTCAGGCCCGCGGCGGCGGCGCCGTCGGCGACAGCCTTGATGCGGGCGAACAGCCGCTCGTTGAAGGTGATCTCGTCGCTGGCCGCCGAGAGCAGGGGCGACAGTTCGGTGTCGACCGCCTGATAGTCATCCGAACCGATGTTGGAGGTCATCACGCCATAGATGGCGCCGGCCCGGTCGAGCGGCTCGCCCGCCATCTGCAGGGCGACCAGGGTGTTGGCGAAGGTGGGCGGCTCGGGATTGTTCGCGATCGCCTCGATCTCGGCGCGCTGCAATTCAATGCCTTCAAGCAGGGCGGTCCTGAGCTTGGCCGCGGTGACCCGGTCCCACGGCGGCACGCCCTGGTAGGGACCGGTCCAGACCTGCAGCAGCTCGGCCCGGGGCGTCTGCACCGGCAGGACGGCGCGGGCGACGGCGGCGTCCGAAGCGAGCGTGGCGGCCGCAGTTCCCCCGCCCATCGACATCCCGTTGGAGGCGCAGGCCGACAGGGCGAGCAAACTGCCCCCGGCGACGAGAAGCTGGCGTCTGTGCATGGGTGAACTCCGTCCATGAATGGGTTTCCGCGAACCGTAGGCCCTTCCCGGCCTGACTGTCACATGAACGGCCCGTAATCTTCCCCGGTGGACGGGGACGGGCGGCGCGTCTAAAGGCCGCGCCATGGCGATAGGCGTATTTGACTCCGGCGTGGGCGGCCTCACGGTTCACCGCGAACTGACGCGACGGTTCCCGGACCGGGATTTCGTCTATCTGGCCGATCAGGCCAACGCCCCCTACGGCGGACGCGGCGGCGAGGAGATCGTCGACCTGACCCGCGCCGGGTGCGAGCGTCTGTTCGAGGCCGGGGCCAATGTCATCGTCCTGGCCTGCAACACCGCCTCGGCCATCGCGCTCCGTCGCCTGCAACAGAGCTGGGTGCCCGAAGCCCGGGCGCGTCACGGACGTCCGATCAACGTCCTCGGCATCATCGTCCCGACCATTGAGGCCGCGACGGGTATGCCCTGGGACTATGAGGCGGAACGCCATGGCGAGAAGATCGAGGCCATCGACGTCACCGGCGTCTTCTGCACCGCCGCCACGGCCATGAGCCGGGTCTATGAGATCGAGATCGACAAGCGGCGCGAGGATCTGGCCGTCTTCTCCGAGCCCTGCCCGGGCCTCGCCGGCCTGATCGAGCTCGGCGCTCCGGCGGAGGAGCTGAAGGTGGTCGTCGACGACCATGTCGACGCCCTGCGCCGCCGCATCGGCCGCCATCCGGACCAGGCCATCCTCGGCTGCACCCACTATGAGATCGTCGCCGACCTGTTCGCCGCCGCCCTGCCGCCCGGAACCCCGGTGATCCACCAGCCCACCGCCGTCGCCGACGCCCTGGACCGGTATTTCCAGCGCCATCCCGAGTATGACCTCGGCGGATCGGGGCGGCGCGACTTCCTGACCAGCGGCAAGGCCGGACCGCAGTCCGATCTGGTCAGCCAGTTCTGGGGCGCGCCCCTGACTTTCGCCCCGGCTTGACGACAGTCTCCGATCGTCGCCCCATGGCGTCGGGAGGAAACAAGATGTCCAGAACCCTGCTCGCCGCCGCTGTCCTGGCGCTGTTCGCGGGTCCCGCCTCCGCCGAGGTGGTGGCCCGCACCGCGGACAGCTTCACCCTGCGCTATGCTGTCGGGGCGGAGATCGCGCCCGGAGATATCCCAGGCGCCCTGACGGACCTGCCGAAATGGTGGGATTCAGCGCACACCTACTCCGGCTCGGCCGCCAATCTCAGTCTCGATCTCACACCCGGCGGCTGCTGGTGCGAGAAGCTGGCCGACGGCACGGACTTCGATCACGGCCGCACCGTGTCGGTGGAGGCGGAACGCATGGTCTTCCACGCGCCCTTCGGACCCATGCGGGGCAAGACCAGCCGCGCCGATCTGACCGTCACCTGGCCGGCGGCGAACCGCGGCTGGACGCCAACCTGGACCATGGTCGTCGAGGGTCCGGGCATCGGGGCCATGGCCGACGCCATCGACGCCGTCATGGGCGCCGGCTACCAGCGCTGGCTACACTATCTGGAATATGGCGAGAGCCCGGACGGGGCCGGCGGCTAGGCCGCCAGCGCCGCTTCCGAGGCCGCGATCCGGCTGGCGGCGTGGACCACCGAGGCGATGCGCAGCGCCGTCTGCACCTGGGTCGCCGGCACGCCGTGCTGGCGCAGGGCGCCCTCGTGGGCGTCGAGGCAGGCGCCGCAGCCGTTGATGGCCGAAACGGCCGTGGACCAGAGTTCGAAATCCATCTTGTCCACGCCCGGATTGGCCAGGACGTTCATCCGCAGACGGGCGGGGATGGTCGTATACTCATGGTTCTTCATGAGGTGCAGCGAGCGGTAGTAGATGTTGTTCATGCCCATGATGGCGGCGGCGGCCTTGGCCGCGGTCATCGCTTCGGGGGACAGGACGGTCGCCGCCTGGGCCTCGATCGCCTTCACCACCGGCGCGACGCCGACCGCATGGGCCGAGGCGAGGAAACAGCCCCATTTCTGCTGGTCGTTGAGCACGGTCTCGGAGGCGAGCGAGCCGAGGTTCAGCGAGATGTCCTTGGCATAGGCGGGCATCAGGTCGCGCAGGGCGTCAATCGACATGGGAAGTCCTCGAAACTGGGTCAGGATACAAAACAGGCGGCAGCCGCAGCCGCCGCCTGTTCCGGTTCAGATGGATCGGGCGGCTTAGGCCGCCAGCGTCTCGCCGCCGACCGGGCGGTTGCAGGCGCACAGTTCGTCGGTCTGCAGGGCGTCGACGACCCGCAGGGTGTCGGCCGGTGCGCGGCCCACGTTCAGATTGGTGACATAGACGTGCTGCACGACATTGTGCGGATCGACCACGAAGGTGGCGCGCAGGGCGACGCCCTCGGCCTCGTCCAGAACGCCCAGATCGCGGGCGAATTTGCCGCCGTTGTCGGCGAACTGCCAGATCGGCAGCTTCGACAGGTCGGCGTGGTCGCGGCGCCAGGCCAGCTTCACGAACTCATTGTCGGTCGAACCGCCCATCACCACGGTGTCGCGGTCGTCGAAATCGCGGGCCAGAGAGGCGAACTCGGCGATCTCGGTCGGGCACACGAAGGTGAAGTCCTTCGGGTAGAAGAAGATGACCTTCCACTTGCCCTCGAAGCTGTCCTTGGTGATCGGCTCGAAGGCCGAGACGCCGTTCTCCTCGTGGCTGTTGAAGCCCGGCTTGACGCCGATGATCTTGAAGTCCGGCAGTGTTTGTCCAACGCCCAGCATGGCGGGTTCTCCTGAAGAATCTGAAAGGGGTTGCGCCCGGGGAGGGGCGCCGCAACCGCGAAATGGCTTGTGCGATGCACAAAGTCAATGATTGGAAACAGGAAATGTCGATAGATAATATCTATGCATTCCATCGGCCTGTGTGGTCTACGCCCTGGACTGAACGGCCACGCTTGACCGGTGATCGCGGGCGGGCGACCGAAAGGTCATGACCGCTTCGTTCCAGGCCGACCCCGTCTTCGACACCGGCTCCGTCGTCGCCTGCGACTGGCCCCTGTGCCAGGTGCGGCTGCAGGACGACGCCCGCTTCCCGTGGCTGATCCTGATCCCGCGCCGCGCCGGTCTGCACGAGATCGAGGACCTGACCCCCGCCGAGCGCGCCGCCCTGATGGACGAGGTCGTCCGCGCCGGCGACATGGTGCGCGCCCTGGGCCAGGCGGCGGGGCGGCCGGTGCAGAAGCTGAACGTCGCCGCCCTCGGCAATGTCACCGCCCAGCTGCATGTCCATGTCGTGGGCCGCCGCCATGACGACGGTCAGTGGCCTGATCCGGTTTGGGGGCGAGGCGCGCCCGTGCCCTACGGCGCCAACGGGCTTCAGGCGGCGGTGTCGCGCATCCGGCTCAGTTCGGCCGGATAAGGCTCGCCGGGCGCGTCTGGCCGTCGATCGTCAGCATCCCGCGCCAGCCGTTCCCGGTCCGCTCCAGCGTCATCGCGCCGGACCCTTCGAGCGTCAGGGTCGCGCCGTCCGAGGTCGCCGCGCCCCAGTCCTCGCGACCACGCCAGCCGCCCTCCGCCGCCCCGGCTCCGGGATCGTGGAGGACCAGATCGTAAAGCGTCCGCCCGGCCGCATCCACGATCCGCCAGGCGCCGTCCAGCGCCCCCGCGGCCTGATCGGCGCGGATTTCCGCGGACGCCACGCCCTGCTCATAGGCGGCCTCGATGTCGCTGGGCGTGTATTCATACGACCGCACATAGGCTTCGACCACGACCGGCGTTTCCAGCGGGCGGCGGTAGAGCTCGCCGTCGGCGTCGCCCTGGGCCTGTTCGCGGCCGAAATTCCGGCCGGGCTCGAACGGCCGGATCACCGGCGCCCGATAGGCGGCCTGGGTGGACGGATGCGGCGCGGCCTCCTGCGTCAGCAGGCCGGCGAAGGCGAGGACGATCAAACCCGACATGGGACCAGACTGCCGCGAACGGGCGCGAATGACAAAGGCCGTGCACCCCGCCCGCGAATTCGTGATGCGGAACGTCGCATACGCTCGCGCTTCGTTGACCCCCGCCGCCCCGCTGACTAAACCCGGACCACCGGTTTCGAGCGGCTGAATTCGCTCAGGTTTCTGAGAACCATTCGCAATATGTCGACCTCCCCCCTGCCGGGCGACGCCTCCAACGACCCGTCTGACGACCAGACCGGCCGATTTGTGGTCCAGCCCAACGGCCGTGTTCGTCCCCTGTCGCCGCATCTTCAGATCTGGCGCTGGCACGTCACCATGTTCGCCTCGATCCTGAACCGCATGACCGGCGGCGCCCTGTCGGTCGGGGCGGTGCTGGTCTTCGTCTGGCTGATGGCCCTTGCCTTCGGACCAGAGGCCTATGCGACATTCACCGGCTGGATGGGCTCGCCGCTCGGCCTGCTGGTCTGGTTCGGCCTGACCCTCGCCCTGTGCATGCACCTGACCGGCGGCGTCCGCCACCTGATCTGGGACGCCGGCCGCGGCCTGTCGCCCAAGGCTGCCGACGCCCTGTCCTGGGCCTCCATGATCGGCGGCGTCGTCATCGCCGTGGCCTTCTGGGCCTTCCTGTTCAGCTCCGGGAGGGTCGGACTGTGAGCCGCCACACCAAGACCTTCGTGAAGGGCGTCAAGGTCTCCGAGCGCCACGGCGCCGGGGAATGGACCGCCGAGCGGCTGTCGTCCGCCATCCTCGTTCCCCTGACCCTGTGGGGCCTGTGGAGCGGCTTCGCCCTGTCGGGCGGCGGCTATGACGGGGCGCTCGCCTGGTTCCGCTCGCCGGTCAACGCGGTTCTGCTGGCCGTCACCCTGCTGGTCAGCGTCTGGCACATGCAGATGGGGCTGAAGGTCATCGTCGACGACTATATCCACAAGCCCGGCTCGCGCCGCGCCCTGCTGGGCCTGATCGGCCTGCTGTGCGTCCTGCTCGCGGCGGCGGGCGTATTCTTTATCGTACGGCTGGCCCTGGGCTCCGCGCCCCTGCCCGCCGGCTTCGGGATCTGACGGCTGATGGCTGCATATGAATTCGTCGATCACGCCTATGACGTCGTCGTCGTGGGCGCGGGCGGCTCGGGCCTTCGCGCCGCCCTCGGCGCGGCCCAGCAGGGGCTGAAGGTCGCCTGCGTCACCAAGGTCTTCCCGACCCGCTCCCATACCGTGGCGGCCCAGGGCGGCATCTCCGCCTCGCTCGGCAACATGGGCGAGGACAGCTGGCAGTGGCACATGTACGACACCGTCAAGGGGTCGGACTGGCTGGGCGACCAGGACGCCATCGAATACCTCGTCCGCAACGCGCCCAAGGCCGTCTATGAGCTCGAGCACTGGGGCGTGCCCTTCTCGCGCACCGAAGAGGGCAAAATCTACCAGCGCGCCTTCGGCGGCATGACCCGCAATTTCGGCGAGGGTCCGGTGCAGCGCACCTGCGCCGCCGCCGACCGCACCGGCCACGCCATCCTGCACACCCTGTACGGCCAGTCGGTGCGCCGCCAGGTCGAGTTCTTCGTCGAATATTTCGCCCTCGACCTGATCATGCAGGACGGCGCCTGCACCGGCGTGACGGCGCTGAAGCTCGACGACGGCACGATGCACCGCTTCCGCGCCAAGCTCGTCATCCTGGCCACGGGCGGCTACGGCCGCGCCTATTTCTCGGCCACCTCGGCCCACACCTGCACCGGCGACGGCAACGCCATGGTGCTGCGCGCCGGCCTGCCGTTGCAGGACATGGAGTTCGTGCAGTTCCACCCCACCGGCATCTACGGCGCCGGCTGCCTGATCACCGAGGGCGCCCGCGGCGAGGGCGGATACCTGACCAATTCCGAGGGCGAGCGGTTCATGGAGCGCTATGCGCCGACCGTGAAGGATCTGGCCCCGCGCGACATGGTCAGCCGGTCCATGACCATCGAGATCCGTGAAGGCCGCGGCGTGGGTCCGAACAAGGACCACATCCACCTGCACCTCGACCACCTCGACCCGGCCGTCCTGCACGAACGCCTGCCGGGCATTTCCGAGAGCGCCAAGATCTTCGCCGGCGTCGATGTGACGAAGCAGCCGATCCCGGTCCTGCCGACCGTCCACTACAATATGGGCGGCATCCCCACGAACTATCACGGCGAGGTCCTGACCAAGGTCGGCGACAACGCCGACACCGTCGTCCCCGGCCTGATGGCGGTGGGCGAGGCGGCCTGCGTCTCGGTGCACGGCGCCAACCGGCTCGGCTCCAACAGCCTGACCGACCTGGTCGTGTTCGGCCGCGCCGCCGGTCTGCGCTGCGGCGAGGTGGTGGACAAGGCGTCGAAGGTCCCGGACGTTCCCGCCTCGGCGACCGACGGCCACATCGCCCGCCTGGATCGTTTCCGCCACGCGAACGGCTCGATCCCGACGTCGAAGCTGCGCATCGACATGCAGCGCGCCATGCAGTCCGACGCCGCCGTCTTCCGCACGGGCAAGACGCTGGAGGAGGGGGTGGCCAAGCTGCGCGCCATCCACGCCGCCGGCGCCGACATCAAGACCACCGACCGCGGCCTGATCTGGAACACCGATCTGGTCGAGACCCTCGAATACGACAATCTGATCGACCAGGCCCTGGTCACCATCGAGGGCGCCCTGAACCGCACCGAAAGCCGCGGCGCACACGCCCGCGAGGACTATCCGGACCGCAACGACGTCGAGTGGATGAAACACACCCTCGCCTGGAAGATCCCCGGCGACGCGGTGAAGATCGACTACCGCCCGGTCCACAACTACACGATGTCGAAGGACATCGATTACATTGAGCCCAAGGCGCGGGTGTACTGATGGTCCAGCTGACTCTCCCCAAGGGTTCGAAGCCCACGACCGGCAAGGTCCACAAGGCCCCGGCCGGCGCAAAGAACGTCAAGACCTACAAGGTCTATCGTTACGACCCCGAGGTCGACGCCGACCCGCGCTGGGACACCTTCGAGATCTCGGCCGACGACCACGGGCCGATGCTGCTGGACGCCCTGATCCACATCAAGAACGAGATCGACCCGACCCTGACCTTCCGGCGCTCGTGCCGCGAGGGCATCTGCGGCTCCTGTTCGATGAACATCGACGGGCGCAACACCCTGGCCTGCACCAAGGGCTGGGAGGAGTGCTCCTCCTCGACCATCTCCATCGCCCCCCTGCCGCACCAGCCGGTGGTCAAGGATCTGGTGACGGACCTGACCCTGTTCTACGCCCAGTACGACTCGATCCAGCCCTACCTCCAGTCCGACGAGCCGGACCCGGAGACGGAGCGCATCCAGCTGCCGGAAGACCGCGCCAAGCTGGACGGTCTGTACGAATGCATCCTGTGCGCCTGCTGCTCGACCTCCTGCCCCAGCTACTGGTGGAACCAGACGGAATACCTCGGACCCGCAGCCCTGCTGCAGTCCTACCGCTGGATCGCCGACAGCCGCGACGATGCGACGGACAAGCGGCTCGACGACCTTGAGGACCCGTTCAAACTCTACCGCTGCCACACCATCATGAACTGCGCCCAGGTCTGCCCCAAGGGGCTGAACCCGGCCGAGGCGATCGCCAAGACCAAGAAGCTGATGGTGGCGCCGTCGCGGAAGAAGACCGAGGCCGCCTGACTTGGCGAAGATCACCTACATCGAACACGACGGCCGCGAGCATGTCGTCGAGGTCAAGACCGGTCTCTCCGTCATGGAGGGGGCGATCCGCAACAATGTGCCGGGCATCGACGCCGACTGCGGCGGGGCCTGCGCCTGCGCCACCTGCCATGTCTATGTCGACGAGGCCTTCGCCGCCGAGACGGGCCGCGCCTCGGCCATGGAGGAGTCGATGCTGGACTTCGCCGAGAACGTCCAGCCGAACAGCCGCCTGTCCTGCCAGATCCGGGTGACGGACGATCTCGACGGCCTGATCGTCCGCCTGCCCGAAAACCAGCACTGAGCCGCGGCCGTGGGCCGCGCCAACCCGGACCTCGTCGATCTGGTCGGGCGGTTGATCGCCGACGGCCCGAAGGACCGTCCGCCGCTGATCGCCGTGGTCGGGGCGCAGGGCTCCGGCAAGACCACCCTGGCCCGCGCGGCCGCCGAGCGGTTCGGGGCGGTGCAGATCTCGATCGACGACGCCTATCTGACCCGCGCCGAGCGTGAGGCCATGGCGCGCGAGGTCCATCCGCTGTTCGTCACCCGCGGCCCGCCGGGCACGCACGATCTGGGCCTGCTGCAACGGTTGATCGACGCCCTGTCCGTCGCCGCACCGGATCACGAGACCCGCATCCCGGACTTCGACAAACGCGGCGACGACCGGCGGCCGGTCGAGACCTGGCGGGTCTTTCGCGGCCGCCCCTCGGCGATCCTGATCGACGCCTGGTGTCTCGGCGCCCTCCCCGAGGAGGCGGCGGTCCTGGCGCACCCGGTCAATGCGCTTGAGGCTGACCAGGACCCGGACGGCGGCTGGCGGCGCGCCGTCAACGGCTTCGTCGGCGGGACCTATGCCGACTTCATCGCCCGGTTCGACGCCGTGCTGTTCCTGCGCGCGCCGTCGTTCGACGTGGTGCTGGACTGGCGCTGCCAGCAGGAGGCCGATCTGCTGGGGATGGCGCCCGCGGACCTGCCGGACGAAGAGCGCGCGCGTCTGGCCGGCTTCATCCAGTATTTCGAACGGATCACCCGGCGAATGCTGGACGGCGGCGTTCGGGCCGATGTGGTCGTGCAACTGGATCGAAACCGTCTGCCCGGTTCTATGGGCGCATGACCCCTCCGCAGGATCGCCGTTTCGAGCCGCGCTCGCCCGCCAACATCCGTGCGGTGGTGGTCGCGCCCGGCTTCGAGCTGCCGTGCCTGCTCGTCGATCAGTCGGCCCAGGGCGGCCGTATCCGGCTGGAGCGCAACCTGGTCCTGCCCCGGGTGGTGATGGTGATCGACATCGCCCAGGGCGTCGCCATCGAGGCGCAGGTGGCTTGGCAGAAGGGTCAGGAGGCCGGCCTCAAACGCACCGGTCAGGCCTCCCTGCGCGGTCTGATCCCCTCCCGCCTGTCCCACGCCCGCACGGCCTGGATGCGGGCGGGCGGACGCTAGAGCGCAGTCACCGCCTTGATCGCCACATAGACGGCGACGATCAGGATCAGGCCCGCGAACAGGCGGCGTCCAAGGACGGCGTTGGCGCCCAGCCGCCGGGCGATGGGCAGGCCCGCGAGGGTTCCCGCCGTACCGCCCACGGCCATGGCCGCCACGATCGGCCAGTCGATCAGGCCCGACAGGGCGTAGTTGGCCGCTGTCGTCGCCCCGAAGGCCGCGACACTGACGAGGGAGGAGGCCTGGGCCAGGGCCAGGGTCATGCCCGCGGCGCCCATCAGGCCGGGCACGATCAGAAAGCCGCCGCCGATGCCGAAAAAGCCCGCCGCCGCGCCGACGCCTGCGCCCGAGGCCGCGACGCGCGGCGCCATGGCCCGGGTCAGCCGCACGTTTTCGGCCCCGAGCGGCGCGCTGGGCCTCAGCATGGCCAGGGCGACCAGCCCCATGGCGAGGGCGAAGAAGATCAGCAGGGCGTGGCCGTCGATCGCCTTGGCGACGGAGGATCCGGCAAAGGCTCCGACCGAGCCGGTCGCGGCGAACAGCAGGGCGCAGGGCCATCGCACCCGGCCGGCCCGGGCCTGACCGGTCAGCGCCGTCAGGGCGTTGAGCGCCACGCCGGCGGCCGAGGCGCCGATGGCCACATGCGGGTCCTGCACCCCCACCACATACAGCAGCAGCGGCACGGCCAGCACCGAGCCGCCGCCGCCGAACACGGTCAGCAGCAGGGCGACGATGCCGCCGCTGAGAACGGCCAGCAGCAGCTGGGCGACGGCCGGGTCCATGTCGTCACGCCGTCCGCGGCGCCGCGGCGCCGACCGTCGGCAGGCCCTCGGCCTTCCAGGCGTTCAGACCGCCCTCCAGCACGAAGGCCTCGCCGGGTATGACGGCGGCCAGGCGGACGCAGTTCATGCCGGTCCGGGCGCCCGAGCGGCACATGTAGATCACGTCCTGGCCGGGCTCATAGTCCAGGTCGGCCGCGTCGAAGGCGGACAGGGGTTTGATGACGCTGCCGGCGATCCGTTCCTGCGAAACTTCGCCGGGCTCGCGAATATCGACCAGAACGGCCTTGCCGGCCTTGATGCGGGCCGCGACCTCGGCGGCGGAAAGGGGGGTGAGCACGGCCATGGATCAGGTTCCTTGAGCAGGGGGGCAATAGATGTCGGCGAGTACGGCGATGACCTTGAGGGCCGCCGGATCGGCGACGTGGTAGAGAATCGACACGCCCTCGCGCCGGCCGGCGACCAACCCCTGCTCGCGCAGCACTGCGAGGTGTTGCGACAGGGCGGACTGGGACAGGCCGACCAGCGGCAGCAGTTCGCCGACGGCGCGTTCGCCGTCGCCGAGCTGGCACAGGATCATCAACCGCTTCTCATTCGAGAGCGCCTTCAGAAGCCGCGCCGCCTCGCCGGCGTTGTCCTTGAACGGGTCGAGGGACAGGGTGGAAAGGGTGTTCATGACGCGCAATATATGATGCATTGCTAATTTAGCAAGTGCTAATATACTAGAACAAACCAAGGAGCTCCGCATGACCATCGCCCCCGCGCCCGCGCCCACCGTTGAGGGGTTCTTCGACGCCGCGACCCACACCATCACCTATCTGGTCGCCGACCCGGCCACCGGCGCGGCGGCCGTCATCGACCCGGTTCTCGATTTCGACGCCGCCACCGGCCGCACCTCCACCACGTCGCTCGAGCAGGTCCTGGCCCGGATCGCCGGGCGCGGCCTGAAGCTTGAACGGGTTCTGGAAACCCACGCCCACGCCGACCACCTCACCGGCGCCGACGAGATCCGCCGGCGCACCGGCGCGCCCATCGGCATCGGCAGCCGCATCACCGAGGTGCAGAAGGTCTTCGGCGTTCTGTTCGAGGCCCATGACGTCACCGCGGACGGCGTCGTCTTCGACAGCCTCTATGCCGACGGCGCCCGCTTCAACCTGGGCTCGCTGCCGGTCGAGGTGATGCACACGCCCGGCCACACCCCGGCCTGCGTCAGCTACGTCATCGGCGACGCGGCCTTTGTCGGCGACACCCTGTTCATGCCCGACTACGGCACCGCGCGGTGCGACTTCCCCGGCGGCGACGCCCGGACCCTGTATCGCTCGATCCGGCGCATCCTCGCCCTGCCGCCGCAGACGCGGCTGTTCGTCGGTCACGACTACCTGCCCGAGGGCCGCACCGACTATCGTTGGGAGACGACCGTGGCGGCCGAGGCGGCCGGCAACATCCACATCGGCGGCGGCCGTTCGGAAGACGATTTCGTCGCCCTGCGCGAAGCCCGCGACGCGACCCTCAAGGCGCCGGCGCTGATCCTGCCGTCCTTGCAGATCAACATCCGCGCCGGCGCCCTGCCGCCGGCTGAAGCCTCGGGCAAGCGGTTCCTGAAACTGCCGCTGAACGCGATCTAGCGGACCGGCGGCCGCTTCCCGCTCAGAGGACGTCCGGAACGGTGCCGGCGGTGATGGCGATCCGGCCGATCAGCCCCTTGACGATCAGGTCCAGGGCCGACCCCTCGCGGTAGTCGGCGGCGGCGACGAAATTGACCCGGTCCTCGGAGATCAGGCCGTAGATCTTCTGCTGGTCGCGTTCGGAATTGCGCGGGTCATAGACCGCGATCGAATAGCCGCCCTTGGTGTGCATCATCTTCATGGTCGGCACGTCGGTGTCGCCGTCGCCGAGGAAGATCATCCGTTCGAACGGCACCGGCCGGTCATCGTCGGCCATGAAGCGGTTGATCTTGTCGTGCTCCCAGTGGTTCAGCACGCCCTTGTTGATCCGGAACAGATACTGGGTCTTGGTCGTGTAGTTCACCCCGACCGCCGGCCAGATCGCCACGCCGTTTTCATCGTAGACGAATTTGGAGGCGAAGACGTGCCGGAACTCGGGCCGGATCGGGCAGCCTTCGATCATCTCCTCAAGCCCTGCGGAGATGATGTAGTGCTCGATATCCAGTCCGTATTTCTCACCCATCGCATTGATGCGGTCGAACCAGCCCTTGCCGGTCAGGTCGGACTTCAAACCGTCGAACAGCTTCACGTCCTGGCCATGCTCGGCCAGAAGCCTGCGCGTGATCGGCGCGTTGTTGTCGCGCGCCTGTTTGAGCATCAACTGCATATACATCAGGATGTTGTCGGCGTCGGCGTCGCGCGTCAGCTTGTCCGCCGCCCCCCAGAAGTCGCCGATCCCCATGCCGATCGACGGAATGAAGGTCACCTCCTGCATATTGCCCCGGGCGAGGGTGCCGTCGAAATCGTAGATCAGCGCGGTCTTGAGAGGCTTGGCCATGACAGGTCCGGAAGTGGTTAGTGGCTAGTGGCTAGTGATTAGTGATTGGGGTGTCAAAGCTGCCGGCCGTGTTCAACACTGGCCACTGGCCACTGGCCACTGGCCACTGGCCACTGGCCACTGGCCACTAGCCACTAGCCACTCGGCGTCAGCCCAGCCGCAATTCCGGCGCCGCCGCCACGCCGGCGGCTTCCAGCGGCAGGTGCAGGATGAAGGTCGCGCCCTTGCCGGGCTCGCTCTCCACCTCGGCCCAGCCGCCGTGCAGTTCGACCAGCGCCTTGACCAGGGCGAGACCGACGCCCGGCCCGCCGCGCTCGCGCCGTACGAAGCGGTCGAAGACATGGGCCTGCAGGTGATAGGGGATGCCGCGCCCGGTGTCCTCGACGCGGATGCGGATCTCCGACGACGTAGCCTCCGCCGCGAGAACCACGGACCCGCCCTCCGACACCGCCCGCGCGGCGTGATCCAGCAGATGATCCAGCGCCTGCCCGACCCGCTGGGCGTCGGCGCGGATGGGACGCAGGCCGTTGGGGCAGTCGACTCTCAGGCTGGCCCCGCGCGCCTCGATCCGGACCCGGACCCGTTCGGCGGCCTCGTCCAGCAGGTCCCGCACCCGCACGTCGCCCAGCTGCAGCTCCATCTCGCCCGCATCGATCTGGGCCATGTCCAGCACGTCGTCGATCGAGCTGGCCAGCTGGCTGGCGGCGATGCGGATGGCCCCGGCGTGCTGGCGGCTGCGCTCGGGCAGATCGGCCTGCATCTCCAGCAGTTCCGAATAGCCGACGATGGTGGTCAGGGGGGTGCGCAGCTCATACGAAACGCTGCCGACGAACTCGCGCTTCAGCGCGGTGGATTCCTCCAGCGCCTGGGCCTTGGCGGCCAGCGCCTGTTCCAGTCCGCGCCGGGCGGTCACGTCCGAGAAGGCCACCAGGGTCGCGCCGTCGGGCAGGGGCCGGGTCTGCCAGGAAGCGATGCGGCCGTCGGTGGTCTTGCCCTCGCCGGCGATCGGCACCCGGCTTTCGGGATCGGGGTCCGCGACCCGCGCCTTCAGCCCCAGCCACAGGGCCGGATCGGGCATGGTCGACTGGCACAGTGCGGCGACCGCGTCGAAATCCCCCGCCGCGTCCAGCGCCTCGCCCGTCACGCCCCAGAAGGCGTCGAAGGCCTCGTTGTGCAGCCGGATGCGCCCGTCCGAGCCGAACACGGCCACGGCGTCGTTGAGCTTGTCCAGCGTCGCCGTCTGCACCTGGATCTGGGCGTTGAACCGGCTGCGCAGCTTCAGTTCGTCGGTGATGTCCGAGAACAGCAGCAGGACGCCCCCCAGCGGGTGCGGCTGGCGCACCACCCGCAGCGTCCGGCCGTCGGGCAGGGACCAGCTGTCGTCCGGCGCGGCGGCCGAGGCGCCGTAGAAGTCCAGCTCCTTGGCCTTCCAGCCGGCGTAGTCGATGACCTCGGGCAGCAGGCGGCGCTGGCGCAGCCGGTCCAGCAGTTCGGCGTGGGTCGGCCGCTCGTCCAGCCAGGCCGGATCGATGTTGAACAGGGTCTGGAAGGCGGTGTTGTGGAAGGCCAGCCGCTTGGACGGGCCGAAGATGGCGACCGCATCGGCCAGGTGGTTCAGCGTCTCGTCATGGGCCTCGACGTGGCGGCGCAGGGTGTCGCGGGTCTCCTCCGCCTCGGTCATGTCCAGGGCGAAGGCCAGCACGGCGCCGGCCCCGCCCTGGACCGGCTCGGCCACGATCCGCCAGGCCCGCCGCCGTCCGCCGCCGGTGGTCCAGCGGAAACCGTCCTGATGCTGATGCGTCCGGCCCGCCTCGGCGACGATGGCGTCGGCGCCGCGGTCGAAGCTCAACCCCTTCTCGCGCGCCTGTTCGACGCTTTCGGCCTTCATCTCGGTCAGCCAGGCCTTGTTGGCCCAGGCCAGCCGCCCCGCCGCGTCGGTGATCCAGGTCGGCGCCGGATAGGAATCGGCCAGCAGGCCGAGGCCGCTCTCGGTCGCCGTGCCCACCAGCCCGAGCCGCGACAGCCTCAGCCAGGCCGCGCCCGCCGAGGACCGGCCCTCGACCGACCAGGCCCCGCCCGAACCTTCCAGTACGGCGTCGAAGGCCTCGCCCTGGTCGATCAGGGCGTCCAGCCGCGGTCCCGCCACGCGGCGCACCGCGTCCAGCACCACCAGCCCCGGATCGCGCCCGCCTTCAAGGTCCCCCGGGACTTCGTCGCCCGCCAGTTCGCTGGTGACCGCGTGCCAGGCCTGCGGCGATCCCAGCCGTTTGGTCTGACCGTCCGGCGCCAGGGCCAGCCGCACATCCTCGAACGCCGCCAGCGCTCCGTCTCGGTCGGCCAGATCGACCAGGGCCGCGGCCAGTTCGGATTCCGCCACCTGATTGCGCGCCGCCAGCCGTCCGCGCAGCCGCGCCGCCCAGGCGCTGAGGGCCAGGGCCAGTCCCGCGGCGCCCGCGGTCGCGACATAGGCGATGTCGGCCTCGGCCATGGTGTCGTGTCAGCTCCCGCGCCCTGATTCGGTAACCATACCTGAAGGGGGACGAGAGGCGAGGGGTTGGAGTGGCGAGTGGTTAGTGGCTAGTGGTTGGTGATTGCGGCTCCACGGTCTGCGGAAGGGCGACACCGCCAGTCCGGCTCCGCAGGCGCGGGCCAACCACTAACCACTAGCCACTAACCACTCAGCCAGGCCCGATGCCTCCCACCTGGACCGACCAAACAGCCCCCTCCCTCGACGACTTCGCCCGGCTGGCGCGCGGGGCGTTCGACGCCCTGCCCGAGCCGTTTCGGTCGCTGGCCGGCGAGGTGGTGATCCGCGTCGACGACTTCGCCGACGACGAGACCCTGACGATGATGGAGATGGAGGACCCGTTCGAACTGACCGGCCTCTATCACGGCGTCGACATCGGCCTGCGCGACTCGCTCGGCCCCGCGGCCGAACCCTCGCGCATCTTCCTCTACCGCCGCCCGATCCTCGACGAATGGTGCGAGCGCGGCGACGTCGGCCTGTCCGAGATCATCGCCCACGTCCTGATCCACGAAATCGGCCACCATTTCGGGCTGGACGACGACCGGATCGATGAGGTGGAGGGCGCGGACGACGCGTGACTGGTGGCCAGTGGCCAGTGGTTAGTGATTAGCGACTGCAGCATCTCTGACGGCGGAGGGGCGGCGCGGATCGCGCCACAGCCCAGGTGGCGGCCAACCACTAGCCACTAGCCACTCCTTCCTCCCGCCTTAAATCCCGCCCGATCTGTGGTATAAGCCCCGCCTCCCGCCCTTTCAGGATGCCGCCTTGAGCCTGACGCTCGACCTTTCCCGCACGCCCGCGACCGCCCCGGCGGCGCCCGTCAACCTGTCCGGTCTGACGCGCGCGGGCCTGCGTCAGGCCTTGATCGACGCCGACATCTGCCCGCCGGAAAAGGCGAAGATGCGGGCCTCGCAGGTCTGGGGCTGGATCCACCATTTCGGCGTCACCGACTTCGCCGCCATGAGCAATGTGGCGAAGGACACCCAGGCGAAACTGGCCGCCGCCTTCACCCTCGCCCGCCCCGAGATCGTCGAGCGTCAGGTGTCGAAGGACGGCACCCGCAAATGGCTGATCCGCACCGCCCCGGGCATCGAGATCGAGACCGTCTACATCCCCGACGTCGGTCGCGCCGGCGCCCTGTGCGTCTCGTCCCAGGTCGGCTGCACCCTGAACTGCACCTTCTGCCACACCGGCACGCAAAAGCTGGTCCGCAACCTGACCGCCGCCGAGATCGTGGCCCAGGTCCAGGTGGCGCGCGACGACCTCGAGGAATGGCCGTCGCCCAAGGAAGACCGTCGGCTGTCCAACATCGTCTTCATGGGCATGGGCGAGCCGCTCTACAATCTGGACCATGTCGCCGACGCCATCGACATCATCTCCGACAACGAGGGCATCGCCCTGTCGCGCCGCCGGATCACGGTCTCGACCTCGGGCGTCGTGCCCCAGCTCGACGCGCTCGGGTCCCGCACCCAGGCCATGCTGGCGATCAGCCTGCACGCCACCAACGACGCCCTGCGCGACGTGCTGGTGCCGCTGAACAAGAAATACGACCTGGCCCAGCTCATGGCCGGCATCCGCGCCTATCCGGGCCTGTCCAACGCCCGTCGGGTGACCTTCGAATACGTCATGCTCAAGGGCGTCAACGACAGCCCCGACGAGGCCCGCGCCCTGTTGAAGCTGATCGAGGGCATCCCCGCCAAGGTGAACCTGATCCCGTTCAACCCCTGGCCCGGCACGGACTATGAGTGTTCGGACTGGAAGACGATCGAGCGGTTCGCCGCCATCCTCAACAAGGCCGGCTACGCCTCGCCGATCCGCACCCCGCGCGGCCGCGACATCCTCGCCGCCTGCGGCCAGCTGAAGTCCGAGAGCGAGAAGGTCCGGGCCTCGGCCCTGCGCAAGGCCGAGCAAGCCACGGTGGCGGGAACGGTCGAGGCGGCCTAACCTCCGGTTACACTGCGACAAGATTCGTGATGAGGTGTGTCCCCGTCCCCCTTGCGGATTGGGGCGAAAACCGGGCAATCGTCCTGCAGCTCTTGCCACCGGACACCCATGGACTCCTCGTCCCTCAACACCGTGCTCGAAAGCGCCGAGGTCCAGGCCTTCGCGACCGGCTTCCCGACCACCCTCGCGCACCTTGGCGTGACGCTCGCCCTCCTCGCGGTGGGGGCGATCCTCTACGCCCTGTTCACGCCGTGGAAGGAAATCGCCCTGATCCGCGAGGGCAACGCCGCCGCCGCCGTCGCCTTCTCCGGCGTTCTGGTCGGCCTCGCCGTTCCGCTCGCGGTCAGCCTCAGCGTCTCGACCTCGATCAAGGACATCGCCCTGTGGGGCGTGGCGACCGTGGTGCTGCAGCTGCTGGCGTTCCGCCTCGTCGACATGGTCCTCACCGGCCTGCCCCAGCGCATCCGCGACGGAGAGATCGCCGCCGCCGTCCTGCTGGTCGGCGCCAAGCTGTCGACCGCCCTGATCCTCGCCGCCGCCCTGACAGGCTGAGGCCGTGGCCTTCCCCAAACCGCCGGACTGGCTCGTCTATTCGCTGGTCGTCAGCGCCCTGGTCATCTGGTCGCTGCAACTGCGGGAAAACGCCGACGCCCCGCCCGCCCCGCCAGCGCCCGATGAGATCGAGGGCGCCCTGCTGGGACCCATCACGCCGTTCGATCCGGCCGTCACCGTCAATGCGCCGGACATTCCCTTCCAGCCGACCTCCGGCACCGCCTTTTCGATCTCCCGCGACGGCCTCTGGGTCACGGCCCGTCATGTGGTCGAGGGCTGCCGACGGCCGGCCATCATGGTCGGCGGCGGCCGGGCCGTGGCGGCGGACGTGCGGCTGGCGCCCCGGGCCGATATCGCCGTCCTGCTGACACAGGGCGGCGCCGACGCCGTCCCGGTCATGGCCCCGCATGGCCTGCGCGCCGGACAGCGCGGCTTCCACCCCGGCTATCCCCAGGCGCGGGCGGGCGAG
>NZ_BSOY01000061.1 GCF_030160755.1 Brevundimonas denitrificans
GGCGGGGGCGGCGGCCGGGCGGTCGGCGGGAGCCGGGGCCGGCGCCCCGCAGGCGGCGAGGGAGACGAGGCCGGCCGAGACGAGGATCAGGCGAAAGGACATGGAATTCCGGTTGGTTGCGGTCCGGACCCAACCCCTGACCCGTCCGACCGTTCCAGCACAAATCCGCCGGGCACGCCGTCGTCAGGGATTGGGCTTGCCCGTCGCCGGATCGGTGGCGGTCTCGCCGGAGTTGGAAGACCCCTCCGACCCCTTCGGCTCGGTGGCGGGACGGGGCGGCGCGCCCTCGCGCGCGGGCGTGCGCTGGTCCTCGGTTTCGGTTTCGCGATTGGAGGGACGGTCGGATGTCATGGGCGCTCCGTTGGCAGGGTCTGTAAGGCCAACGCCCGCCGCGACCCGAGGCTCCGCACAGACTTCATTCACCATGAACGCTCACCGGCCCGAAACGGGCGCTGTGCCAGGTTGGGCGGGAAGGGCGGTCCGTCATGGGCCGCCGAAGGACGGCTGCATGGCTTCGCTGAAGGTGGACATCGTCGGGATCGACGCGCTCGGGGATGCGGAGTGGACGGCGTGGCGCGCCATGCTGGACGCCAACCCGGCGCTGGCCAGCCCCTATTTCCGGCCGGAGTTCGCCCGGGTCGCCGGCCGCGTCAGCCCCAGCTCCGCGGTGGCGGTGTTCTCGCGCGGCGGCGTGACCGTCGGCTTCTTCCCGCATCAACGGCGCGGCGGGGCGATGCAGCCGCTGGCGGCGCCGATGAACGACTATCACGGCGTCATCGCCTTCCCCGGCATGGTGCCCTCGCTGGAAGAGGCGGCGGAGGCGCTGGGCGCCACCCGGCTGAACCTGACCGCTTGGGTCGGGCCGACGGCGCTGGGCGAGGACCGGCGCACGGTCCAGGTCGAGTTCGGCGGCGACGGCTATGACGGCTGGTACGCCGAACGCCGGGCGACCTTCGGCAAATTCTTTAAGGACAAGGAGCGCGCCCGCCGCAGCATGGAGGCCGAGCTTGGGTCCCTGCGGGTTGAGCGTGACCTGCGCGATCCGGCGATGCTGGACTGGCTGATCGACCTCAAGCGCGATCAGTACCGGCGGACGGGCCGCCACGACATCTTCGCCTGCGGCTGGACCACCGACCTGCTGCACGCCCTGCTCAGGGAAGACGGCGAAGGCTTCGGCGCCTCCATGGCCGCCCTGTGGGCCGGCGACCGGCTGACGGCGGTGGAGTATTCGCTGCACGCCGGCGACCAGTATCATTTCTGGTTCCCGGGCTATGAGCCCAGCCTGGCGCGCTGTTCGCCGGGCATTCTGCTGAGCATGGACACCATGCGGCTGGCGGCGGAGCGCGGCTATCGCACCTTCGACTTCGGTTTCGAGGGCGAGCACTACAAAAAGTATTTCTGCAACGGCTTCAAACTGGTGCGCGAGGCCGTGGTGCTGAGGCCCGGCCTCGGGGCGACCATGAGCCAGGCCGCCGTCGGGGCCTTGAACCTGGCCGGGGGCGACCGCGGAGACCGGCTGCGCACCAGCGTGCGCCGCCGCTGGGCCGCCATCGAGGCCTGCGAGACCACGCCGACCGCCCGGATGAAGGGCGCCATGCAGGCGGCGGGCGCCGCTCTTGCAAAGGTTCGTGCAACCGCCAACCGCGTTCCGGCCTGAGACAGATGAAGACCAGCGCACAGACCCGCACCCGCTACACCGGCCCGATCGCCGAGGCCGGGGTCCATCCGCACAGTCTGGTGGAGCAGGGCTTCGCCTCCGACGAAGCGCTGGCCGCGGTGCTGGATCGCTATCCGGCCGAACTGTTCGACATCAACCTGTACGACTATGACGACGAGGGTCAGGTGTCCCTGCGCACCGGCGCGCGCGGCAAGCTGGACGGGGCCGAATTGCTGGCCGCGATCCAGCAGGGGCGGCTGTGGGTCAATCTGCGCTCGGTCGAGACCGGCTGGCCCGAGCTGTGGGCGGCGGCCATGGCCGAGTTCGGCAAGGTGCAGGCGGCCTATCCGGGACTGCGCGCCGTCAGGAACGCCGGCCAGCTGATCCTGTCCTCGCCCAAGGCGCGGGTGCCGTATCATTTCGACCCCGCCGGCGTGGTCCTGTTCCACCTGCGCGGCCGCAAGCGGATCTTCGTCTATCCGGGCGACGAGGCCCATCTGGCCGAGATCGACATGGAGAAGGTGGTGTCGCGCCAGACCACCGAGGAACTGCCCTATGTCCGCGCCTTCGAGGCCGACGCCCGGGTCATCGATCTCGAGCCGGGCCAGGCCCTGACCTGGCCGATCTATGCGCCGCACCGGGTCGAGAACCTCGACCGGTTCTGCGTCTCCCTGTCGATGGACTTCCAGACCTGGCCCTCGCGCTTCCGCAACGGGGCCCTGTTCGCCAACGCCGTGCTGCGCAGTCGGGGCGGGCGTCCGCGCATGACCGACCGCATGGCCACACCCGAACTGGCCGCCCGTTGGGCCGCCTCCCTCGCCCTGAAGCGGGCGGGCATGCTGAAGAGCCGGCTCGCGACCTTCGAGCGCGATTTCGAACCCGAGGTCGGCGTCGAGGACGGGGCGGGCGCGCTGCGGGCGTGAGGGCGAGAACCCGTCACAGAATTGGACAGATTTCGGACACTCCGACGACGGAATTCCCGGCGGCTATGATGACTTCGATGAATTCGGAGTCATGACCTCATTTTAAGCTGACTTCACCGTTGGCTGGTCCCACCTTTCCGCCACATTCCGGAGAGGGAACGCCGTTATGAAGCTCGCCATCGCTTCCGCCGCCGCGCTCGCGGCCGTCGCCGTCGGCCCCGCCGCGGCCAAGGACGGGCCGTCCGCGAAGATCGAACATGCGGTCGCCCGCGTCGTAGTCATCGTGGAGGACCGCGCCGAAATCGGCGTCGAGATCGAACAGGGGGCTTCGGGTCTCCCAACGGTCCGGGTTCGCCGCCGGGGCGACGACGTCATCATCGACGGCGGCCTGCGGGGCGGTCTGTTCGGCAACAACGCCATCCGGGACTGCCGTTCGCGTCCCGAAAACGCGCGTCAGCCCGGCGAAGGCGCCTCCGTCGAGGTTCGCAGCCTCGGCCGCGTCAATCTGGAAGACGCGCCGCTGATTGTCATCCGCACGCCCCGCGCCGTCGAAGTCGACGTAAGAAGCGGAGCCGTGTTCGGCGCCATCGGCCGCGAGGCCTCGTCGATCGAATTGAACAATGGCGGCTGCGGCGACTGGACCGTCGCCAAGACGGAAGGGTCGATGTCCCTCTCGATCATGGGATCGGGCGACATGCGCGCCGGAACATCCGGCCGCCTGGAGGCCAGCATCATGGGGTCGGGAAGCATCGCGGCTGGCGCGACCCAGGGGCTCGAGGCCAATCTAATGGGATCGGGCGACATCAACGCCGCCCGGGTCGATGGTCCGGTCGAGGCCAACATCATGGGCTCCGGCGACATCACCATCCCCGGCAGGGTCACCAACATAGAAGCCAACATCATGGGGTCCGGCGATATCAACGTCGACGGCGCCGGCGCGATCTCCCAGACCATCATGGGCTCGGGACGGATCGTGGTCGCCGGTCAGGCCGTGCGGCCGGACCGCGGGCGTCGCTGACGCGGGCGGATCCTTACAACGGCGTCATGACCTCGATTTAAGCTGACTCGGCGCATCGGCGGCCGCATCTAACATCCATCTTCCGAAGGGAACGCTGTTATGAAACTCGTCATCGCATCCGCCATCGCTATCGCCGCCGTGGCCGCCCCCGCCTTCGCCAAGCCCGGCGACGGCCCCGAGGTCGAAATCCGCCACGCGGTCGCCCGTGTCGCCGTCATCGTCGAGGACCGCGCCGACGTGGCCGTAGAGGTCGAGCAGGGCTCGTCCGGTCTTCCGGCCGTCCAGGTGTCCCGCGTCGGCAATGAAGTCCGCATCGACGGCGGCCTGCGCCGCCGCGGCTTCTTCAATCGGGGCGACGGCATCCGCGAGTGCCGGTCCGGCCCCGATAACGCCGTACGGCCCGGCGACGGCGCCTCGGTCGAGGTGCGCGACCATGGCCGGATCAATATCCCGGACGCGCCGCTGATCGTCATCCGCACGCCGCGAAATGTCGACGTATCAGCATCCGGCGCCGTGTTCGGCTCGGTCGGCCGGGGCGCGGCCTCCGTCGAGCTCGGCAATGCCGGTTGCGGGTACTGGAATGTGGCCAATACCGAAGGCCCCGTGTCGCTGAGCATCGCAGGGTCGGGTGACATTCGCGCCGGGACCTCGACCTCGCTTGACGTCAGCATCGCCGGCTCGGGATCGGCCGCAGCGGGCGCCACCCGTGAGCTCGACGCCTCGATCGCCGGTTCTGGCGATGTGACCGTATCCCGGATCGACGGACCCCTGGATGTCTCCATCGCCGGTTCCGGCGATGTCATGGTCCGCGACGGGACCAGCCCCAATGTCGACATCAGCATCCTGGGATCGGGCGACGTGGAGTTCGGCGGCGTGGCCACTGACGTCGATGTCTCCATCGCCGGCGGCGGCGATGTCACCATCGCCCGGGCCACCGGCTCGGTCAGCCGCTCCATCGCCGGCAGCGGAGACGTTCGCATCGGCAGCTGATCCCCCTCAGCCGCCGCGCGTGAGAAGGCCCGGGAGCGTGGAACCCTCCGGGCCTTTTTTCATGTCCAGAACTCGCCGGAGGCGCCGGCTCGGGTGGGGCCGATCGGGAGCCACGCCTCCGGCGGCCGTGCGTTCGATCCGCCTGTCGCGCCGAGGGTCAGGCGGGACCGGATCATCGCCCGGCAAAAAGCCCCGGCGGATCGCTCCGCCGGGGCTTGGTGGGGTCGGACGTGCGGGACGCTTACAGCGCGCCCAGCAGACCCATCACGCCCGAGCCCGGCAGGGCCGCGCCGGCGCGGTCGCGCGCCTGCTGGCCGCCGCCGAAGCTGTAGCGCAGGCCGACGGTCCAACTGTCGACGTCCAGGTCCTCGATGTCCGAGTGCGAATAGCCGGCGGTCACCGAGAACGGCGAGCGGGCGATTTCGTATTCGGCGCCGACGCCGTAGGTGACGCCGTCCACGTCGGCGTCGTCGATGGTCATCCACGACACGCCGGCGTTCAGGCGCAGGGCGTCGGTGACGTAGAAGGCCGCGTCGCCGCCGACCGACCAGACGTCCAGATCGACGTCGTCGGCGGTGGTGTAGGCCACGACGCCGGTCAGCGTCGCTCGCGACAGGTATTTCTGGACCTCGAGGCCGCCGGTCAGGACGGTTTCATCGGCCACGTCGGCGGCGCCGACGAAGCCGCCGATGCGCAGGTCCGAGCCCACAACGGTGGTCAGGTGAGCCGTGCCGGCGACGGCGGTGTCGTCGCTGGCGCCGTCATCGAACTGGCTGGCGTCGGCGGCGAGGGTGACGGTCCAGGCGCCGAAGGCCGGCATGGCCACGACGCCGTCGACGGCCCAGGCGTCCGTGTCGGCGCTGAGGCCGCCGATTTCGGCTTCGGAATTGCCATAGGCGACGCCGACCGAACCGACCGGGCCGTCCTGGGCCAGGGCGGGGGCGGCGGCGAAGGCGGCGACGGCGGAGGTGAGGAGGAGGAGAGACTTCATGGTTTTTTCCCTTGGGCGGCGTCGGGGAGTCGCACCGCCATGACGCTCGGCTATCAGCGCCATTCCCAGCTTTGCTATTACAAACCCGTCATAAAACAGCGGCTTGAGACGAGTGTGTCGAACCGGTTACGCATTGTGGCGCCCCTGCGGCGATCCGGCGGACGGATAACGGCGCACCGTGTACTGGCCGTCAGAAACCGGAGGGCGCGGGGCAAGGCTCTCCGGTCCAGGCTGGCGCTCTTCCGGTGGAGATTCGGCCATGACAGCGATCCGTCCCGCGCTCCGTCCTGCGCTCAGCGCCGTGCTCCTGATGGCTGCGGCCGCGCCGGCGAGCGCCCAGACCCCGCCGGACGCCCTGACCTGGATGGTGCTGAACGAGATCAACAGCGTGTATTTCGACCGGACCGAGCCGTTCAATCGGCCGCCGCTGGTCAGTCGTGTTCCCGACGGCGTCATCCGACCGGTGGATGTGTCCCACGACGGCAAGCCGGACTGGCTGATCGACTATACGGACTCCGGCCTGATGTACTGCGGCACCGGCGGCTGTCTGCGGACCCTCTATGTCAGCCACGGCGACGACTATCTGATGGCCTTCGACGAGCAGACCCACACCTTCGACCTGACGACCCGGGGAGGAGAGACGGTGATCGAGGTCGAGGTCCATCACGTCTTCTGCGGCCCGGCCGGAGACAGCTGCGCCTTCGCCTGGACGTGGGACGCCGGGCTGGAGCAACTGGTCGAGCGGCCCACCGCCGCCGGCCAGACCCTGCTGACCAATGACGGCGGCTTTCCGCCGGTGGCCGAGCGACCGGGCAGTCGTCCGGCCGTCGATGGCCTGCCGGAGGAACTGGCGGCGGTGTGGCGCGAGAGCCGCCTGACCTGTCCATCCCAGGACCATGACGGCTTCCGGACCCACCGCCCGACCTTCAAGAGCGTGCCGGACCTGAACGGGGACGGCCTGCGGGACTGGCTGGTCCGCAAGCCCGACCCCTGCGCCGCATCGCCCGAGGACACCGTCCAGCCCGTCGGCTTCAGCGTCTGGCTGACCGGGCCGGAAGGCGGGCTCAGCGAAGCCTGGGCCTCCGCGCCGGATCACTGGGCCATGATCGACATCGCCACGACGCCCGCCCGGCTGGTCAGCAACCCGGCCTGCGGCTACGAACCCGCCTGTCCGAACCGGCGTTTGCGGTGGGACCCGGGGTCGTCGACCTTCGTTTCCGTGGATTAGGCGTCTGGCGAGGCTCCGACACAGTTTCGCCGCTTGACCAAATCGGAATCGGCGGTCATAAGCCCCCACTCTTGTTGGACCGGCTGTGCATCCCGCGTGTTTTTGGGATGCAGACGCGGTTCGCAGGAACGACCTGAGACCTGTTCTTTGCAGTGACCCAGGACTTCAACGGCCTTCGCGGGTGACTGCGTGGGCCGATCGTTTTTGCGGACGTGCGTACTCTGAAGGCCTTACGGCCTGAAGACCTCCGGTCTTTGAAATGGTTCACAGGGACGCAGGTTCGCCTGCTTGGGAATAGCTACCGATATGGATCAAAGCATCCGCATCAGGCTCAAGGCCTTCGATCACCGCGTCCTCGACTTTTCGACGCGCGAAATCGTCAACACGGCCAAGCGCACCGGCGCGACCGTTCGCGGTCCGATCCCGCTGCCGACCCTGATCGAAAAGTTCACCGTGAACCGCTCGCCGCACGTCGACAAGAAGTCGCGCGAGCAGTTTGAAATCCGCACGCACAAGCGTGTCCTCGATATCGTCGACCCCACCCCGCAGACTGTGGACGCGCTCATGAAGCTCGACCTGTCCGCCGGCGTGGATGTCGAGATCAAGATTTAATAAGAAAGAGGCGGGATCCGATGCGCACGGGCGTGATCGCCAAGAAACTGGGTATGACGCGTGTCTTCGCTGAAGACGGCGCGCATGTTCCAGTCACGATCTTGCAGCTGGATGGCTGTCAGGTCGTGGGTCAGCGGACTCAGGAGCGGGACGGCTATGTCGCCCTGCAGCTGGGTGCTGGCTCCAAAAAGGCCAAGAACACCAACAAGGCTCAGCGCGAATCTTTCGCCAAGCTTGAAGTTGAGCCGAAGGCCTATGTCACCGAGTTCCGCATCGATGCGGACGCCATGATGGATGTGGGCTCCGAGTTCTCGGCTGACCATTTCGTCGCCGGCCAGAAGGTCGACGTCCAGGCCGAGACCATCGGCAAGGGCTTCGCCGGCGCCATGAAGCGCTGGAACTTCGGCGGTCTGCGGGCGACCCACGGCGTCTCGGTCTCGCACCGTTCGCACGGTTCGACCGGTCAGCGTCAGGATCCGGGCAAGACGTTCAAGGGCAAGAAGATGGCCGGCCACTACGGCACGGAAGTCGTCACCACCCAGAACCTCACCGTGTTCCGCGTCGACGTCGAGCGTGGCCTGCTGCTGATCAAGGGCGCTGTCCCCGGTCACGAAGGCACCTGGGTCAAGGTTCGCGACGCGATCAAGAAGGCCCGTCCGGCCGACGCCCCGTTCCCCGGCGGCGTGAAGTCCAAGGGCGGCTCCGCTGCTGCGGCTCAACCGGCTGAAACGCCGGCCGAGGAAGCCCCGGCTGTCGAGACCACCGAAGGCGGTGAAGCGTAATGAAACTCTCGGTCATCAAACTCGACGGCAAGGCCGCCGGTGACGTCGATCTGTCGGACGCCGTTTTCGGCATCACCGACATCCGCGGCGACATCCTGGCCCGCTACGTCAACTGGCAACTGGCCAAGCGCCGCGCCGGCACCCACAAGGTCCAGACCCGGAACGAGAACTCTCGCACCGGCAAGAAGATGTACAAGCAGAAGGGAACCGGCGGCGCCCGTCACGGTTCGCGTCGCGCCCCGCAGTTCGTCGGTGGTTCGCGCGCCTTCGGCCCGGTCGTTCGCGACCACGGCTTCTCCCTGCCGAAGAAGGTTCGCGCCCTGGCCCTGCGTCACGCGCTGTCGGCCAAGGTCGTCGCCGGTGATCTGGTCGTCGTCGACAGCCTCTCGCTGAAGGACGCCAAGACCGCCGGTCTGCGCGAAACCCTCGGCAAGCTGGGCTGGACCCGCACGCTGATCATCGCCGGTCCGGAAGTCGACACGAACTTCGGTCTGGCTGCTCGCAACATCCCGATGGTCAACGTCCTGCCGAACGCCGGCCTGAACGTTTACGACATCCTGCGCGCGGACAAGCTGGTGCTGACCAAGGCGGCTGTTGAAGCCATCGAGGCCACCTACGCCGACTACACCCCGTCGCGTCGTGAAGCCGAGGCCGCCAAGGCCGCCAAACCGGCTGCCAAGACGAAGAAGGAGGCCGCGTAATGGCTGGCGCCAACCCCACCGCAAAACACTACGACACCATCCTGGCTCCGATCATCACGGAAAAGGCCACGATCCTGTCGGAGCAGAACAAGGTCGTCTTCCGCGTTGCCGGAACCTCGACCAAGGATGAGATCGCCGCTGCGGTCGAAAGCCTGTTCAAGGTCAACGTCCTGAAGGTCAACACCCTCGTCCAGAAGGGCAAGACCAAGCGCTTCCGCGGCATCATGGGCCGTCGGGTCGACATCAAAAAAGCGATCGTGACGCTGGCTGAAGGCCAGTCGATCGACGTCACCACGGGGCTCTGATCAGATGGCCTTGAAGACTTACAATCCGACATCGCCGGGCCGTCGCGCCCTGGTGCTGATCGACCGTTCGGAGCTCCACAAGGGACGCCCCGAGAAGTCGCTGACCGAAGGCCTGACCAAGTCGGGCGGTCGCGGCGCCGGCGGTCGTATCGCCGTCCGCTTCCGCGGCGGCGGCGCCAAGACGCTGTACCGCAAGATCGACTTCAAGCGCCGGAAGTTCGCCACGGCGACCGTCGAGCGTCTGGAATACGATCCGAACCGGACCGCCTTCATCGCCCTCATCGTCTATGAGGACGGCGAAAAGGCCTACATCATCGCGCCGCAACGCCTGAAGGCGGGCGACTCGGTGGTTGCCGGTGAAAAGGTCGACGTGAAGCCGGGCAATGCGATGCCGCTTCGCTCGGTGCCGGTCGGCACGATCATCCACAACGTCGAAATGAAGCCGGGCAAGGGCGCCCAGCTGGCCCGCTCGGCCGGCGCCTACGCCCAGCTGGTCGGCCGCGACGCCGGCTACGCCCAGATCCGTCTGGGTTCGGGCGAGCTTCGCATGGTCCTGGACGGCTGCATGGCCACGGTGGGCGCGGTTTCGAACCCCGACCACATGAACCAGAACCTCGGCAAGGCCGGCCGCGTCCGTCACATGGGCTGGCGTCCGCACGTTCGCGGCGTCGCCATGAACCCGATCGACCACCCGCACGGTGGTGGTGAAGGCCGGACCTCTGGTGGTCGCACCCCGGTTACGCCGTGGGGCAAGGACACCAAGGGCACCCGCACCCGCAAGAACAAGGCGACGGACAAGTTCATCATCCGTACCCGGCACGTTAAGAAGGCTCGCTAAAGATGGCCCGCTCCTCCTGGAAAGGCCCGTTTGTCGACGGGTATCTGCTCAAGAAGGCCGACGCCGTCTCGACGTCGGGCCGCAAGGACGTGATCAAGACCTGGTCGCGCCGCTCCACCATCCTGCCGCAGTTTGTCGGCCTGACCTTCGGCGTCCACAACGGCCTCAAGCATGTGCCGGTGTCGGTCTCCGAGGAAATGGTCGGCATGAAGCTCGGCGAGTTCGCCCCGACCCGGAACTTCCCGGGCCACGCGGCGGACAAGAAGGCCAAAAGGAAGTAACTGATGGCCCAGACAAAAAACCCCCGTCGGGTCGCCCCGACCGAAGCGCGCGCCAAGCTGGTGAACGTCCGGATCAGCCCTCAGAAGCTGAACCTGGTCGCCCAGTCGATCCGCGGCCTGCCGGTGCAGAAAGCGCTGAACGAGCTGGAATTCAGCCGCAAGCGCATCGCCACCGACGTCCGCAAGGTGCTGTATTCGGCCGTGTCGAACGCCGAGAACAACCACAACCTCGACATCGACAACCTGGTCGTCGCCGAGGCCTTCGTGGGCAAGAACCTGGTGATGAAGCGTTTCGCGAGCCGTGCTCGTGGCCGCTCGTCGCGCATCCTGAAACCTTTCGCGGAGATCACTATCGTGGTCCGCGAAGCCGGTGAGGCCGCCTGATGGGTCAGAAAGTCAATCCGATCGGTCTGCGCCTCGGCGTCAACCGTACGTGGGACAGCCGCTGGTTCGCCCGCGGCGCCGAATACGCCAAGCTGCTGCACCAGGACCTCAAGCTGCGCA
This sequence comes from Brevundimonas denitrificans, assembly GCF_030160755.1. Lineage (GTDB taxonomy): Bacteria > Pseudomonadota > Alphaproteobacteria > Caulobacterales > Caulobacteraceae > Brevundimonas > Brevundimonas denitrificans. Next base: position 10,831 of record NZ_BSOY01000061.1, read on the forward strand.
CGTGGCTGAAGGAACGCCTGAACGCCGCCGGCGTGTCGCGCATCATCATCGAGCGTCCGCACAAGAAGTGCCGCGTGACGATCTACGCCGCCCGTCCGGGCGTCGTGATCGGCAAGAAGGGCGCTGACATCGAGAAGCTCCGCAAGGACATCTCGGCGCGCACCGAGGGTGAAGTTCACCTGAACATCGTCGAAGTGCGCAAGCCCGAGACGGACGCCCAGCTGATCGCCGAGAACATCGCGCAGCAGCTGGAACGCCGGATCGCCTTCCGCCGCGCCATGAAGCGTTCGATGCAGTCGGCCATGCGTCTCGGCGCCAAGGGCGTCCGCATCAACGTGTCGGGCCGCCTCGGCGGCGCGGAAATCGCGCGGATGGAATGGTATCGCGAAGGCCGTGTGCCGCTGCACACCCTGCGCGCCGACATCGACTACGGCTTCATCCAGGCCAAGACGACCTACGGCATCATCGGTGTCAAAGTCTGGGTCTTCAAGGGTGAGGTGCTCGAGCACGATCCGATGGCCCAGGACAAGCGCTGGGCCGCCGAGGCTGCTGGTCCGTCGTCCAACGAAGGCCGTGAACGCGGCGGTCCCCGCGGTGATCGCGGTCCGCGCCGCGACCGGGCACGTGAGAGCTAAGTCATGCTGCAACCGAAGAAAACCAAGTACCGCAAGGCCTTCAAGGGCCGCATCCACGGCGCCGCCAAAGGCGGCTTCTCGCTGAACTTCGGGTCCTACGGCCTGAAGACGGTGGAGCCGGAACGCATCACGGCGCGTCAGATCGAGGCGGCCCGCCGCGCGATCACCCGCCAGATGAAGCGTCAGGGCCGGGTCTGGATCCGGGTGTTCCCCGACCTGCCCGTCACGGGCAAGCCGGCCGAAGTCCGCATGGGCAAGGGCAAGGGCGCCGTGGATCACTGGGCGGCGCGCTGCCACCCGGGCCGGATCCTGTTTGAAATCGACGGCGTGCCGGACGACATCGCCCGCGAGGCCCTGCGTCTCGGCGCCGCCAAGCTGCCGGTCCGTACGAAGGTGGTCACCCGCCTCGACGCCGGTGTCTCGCACGTGGAGCACGTAGGCGCATGACCAAGATCGCCGACCTCCGGGCCCAGACGCCCGACCAGCTGGCCGATGAGCTTCTGAAGCTCAAGAAGGAACAGTTCAACCTGCGCTTCCAGGCCGCCACCGGCCAGATGGAAAAGACCCATCGGGTCTCGGAAGTGCGCAAGGACATCGCCCGCATTTCCACGCTCCTGCGTGCAAATCGCGCAGCGGTTTAAGGAAACGAAGATGCCGAAACGAGTTCTCGAAGGCGTGGTCGTCTCCGACAAGGGCGACAAGACTGTCGTCGTCGTCGTCCAACGCACGCTGCTGCACCCGGTCCTGAAAAAGATCGTGCGCCTGTCCAAGAAGTACCACGCTCACGACGAAGCCAACGCCCTCAAGGTGGGCGATCAGGCCCGCATCATTGAGTGCGCCCCCAAGTCCAAGCTGAAGCGCTGGGAAGTCCTGTCGGACTCCTCGGCCTCGGCTTCGTAATCAGAAAGATCTGATCCTATGATCCAGATGCAAACTAACCTGGAGGTAGCCGACAATTCGGGTGCTCGCCGGGTCATGTGCATCAAGGTGTTGGGCGGCTCCAAGCGCCGCTACGCCTCGGTGGGCGACACGATTGTCGCTTCGGTGAAGGAAGCCATTCCTCGCGGCCGCGTGAAGAAGGGCGACGTCGTGCGCGCCATCGTCGTGCGCACCGCCAAGGACATCATGCGCAAGGACGGCTCTGTCATTCGCTTCGACAAGTCGGCCGCCGTCATCGTCAACAAGCAGAACGAGCCTGTCGGCACGCGGATCTTCGGCCCGGTTCCCCGCGAACTGCGCGCCAAGAACCACATGAAGATCATCTCTCTGGCTCCGGAGGTCCTGTAGTCATGGCCGCCAAGATCAAAACCGGCGACAACGTCGTGGTGCTCACGGGCAAGGACAAGGGCCGCACCGGCAAGGTGACCAAGGTCCTGCCGGCCACGAACCGCGTCATGGTGCAGGGGATCAACATGGTCCAGCGCCACACCCGCCCGACCCAGGCCGACCCCCAGGGCGGCATCAAGAACAAGGAAGCGTCGCTTCACCTGTCGAACGTCGCGATCGCCGACGCCAACGGCAAGGCGGCCCGCGTCGGCTTCCGCATGGAAGGCGACAAGAAGGTCCGCTTCGCCAAGACGACGGGAGACGTCATCTAATGGCCGACACCAAATACACCCCGCGCCTCAAGGGCGAGTACAACGACCGCATCAAGGGCGTGCTGACCGAGAAGTTCGGCTACACCAACCCGATGCAGATGCCCAAGCTGGACAAGATCGTCCTCAACATGGGCATCGGTGAAGCCGTGGCTGACTCCAAGAAGGCCACCGCGGCCCTCAAGGACCTGGCCGCCATCGCCGGTCAGAAGCCCGTCGCCACCAAGGCCCGCAACTCCATCGCCGGCTTCAAGCTGCGCGAAGGCATGGTCATCGGCGGCAAGGTCACCCTCCGCGGCGACCAGATGTACGAGTTCCTCGACCGCCTGATCACGATCGCGCTGCCGCGCGTGAAGGATTTCCGCGGCCTGAAGCCGACCTCGTTCGACGGTCGCGGCAACTACGCCATGGGCCTCAAGGAACACATCGTGTTCCCCGAGATCAACTACGACCAGATCGACCAGATGTGGGGCATGGACATCATCGTCTGCACCACGGCCAAGACCGATGACGAGGCGCGCGCGCTTCTCACCGAGTTCAAGTTCCCGTTCGTGACGAACTGAGCGGGAAGGGAAAGAAACCATGGCTAAGAAAAGCGCCGTAAACCGCAACGAGATGGTCAAGGCCCTCGTCGCGAAATACGCCGACAAGCGGGCCGCCCTGAAGGCGACCGCCAACAACGAATCCCTGCCTCTCGAGGAGCGTTTCGAAGCGCGCCTCAAGCTGGCCAAGCTGCCGCGCAACTCGGCCGCCAACCGGATTCGCAACCGCTGCGAAGTGACGGGCCGTCCGCGGGCCTTCTATCGCAAGCTCAAGATGAGCCGTATCGCGCTTCGTGAACTCGGCAACCTGGGTCAGATCCCGGGTCTGACCAAGTCGAGCTGGTAAGGGGAGCGACAGACATGATGATCAACGATCCCCTGAGCGACATGATCGCTCGCATCCGGAACGCGCACATGCGCAAGCGTTCCAAGGTGCTCACCCCGGCTTCCCGTCTGCGTCAGCGCGTCCTCGACGTGCTGCAGGACGAAGGCTACATCCGCGGCTATTCCCTGGTTCAGAACCCCGGCGAATTCCCGCAGTTCGAGATCGAGCTGAAATACTTCGACGGCCAGCCGGTCATCGCCGAGATCGCCCGCGTGTCCAAGCCGGGCCGCCGCGTCTACTCCGCGATCTCCGACCTGAAGCCGATCAAGAACGGCCTCGGCATCTCGATCCTCTCCACGTCCAAGGGCGTCATGTCGGACACCGCGGCTCGCGAAGCCAAGGTGGGCGGCGAAGTCCTCTGCAGGGTCTACTAAGATGTCCCGTATCGGAAAACGCACCATTGAAGTGCCGAAGGGCGTGACCGTCACGCTCGACGGCCAGACGGTCTCGGTGAAGGGTCCCAAGGGCGAACGCTCCTGGACCGTCGCCGACGAGATCGAAGTCGCCCAGGGCGACGACGGCCTGAACCTGACCATGCGCGAAGACAACCAGCGTTCGCGGGCCATGTGGGGCCTGTCGCGCACCCTGGTCGACAACATGGTCGTCGGCGTCACCACGGGCTTTGAAAAGAGCCTGGACCTGGTCGGCGTGGGCTATCGCGCCGCGATGAAGGGCAACGCCCTGTCGCTGCAGCTCGGCTTCTCGCACGACGTCGACATCCAGCCGCCTGCCGGCGTCACCTTCGCGGTGCCCAAGCAGACGGAAATCAAGATCTCCGGCGCCGACAAGCAGGCCGTGGGTCAGATCGCCGCCGTCATCCGCAAGCTGCGTCCGCCGGAGCCCTACAAGGGCAAGGGCGTCCGCTACACGGGCGAAAAGGTCCGGCGCAAGGAAGGCAAGAAGAAGTAGGTCATGGCTCTCTCTCTTCGACAACAAGCCCAGCGCCGAACCGAGCGCACCCGCCGCCGCCTGAAGGCTGTCGCCAACGGACGCCTGCGTCTGTCGGTGCACCGTTCGGACAAGAACATCTCGGCCCAGATCATCGACGACCTGAACGGCGTCACGATCGCTTCGGCCTCCTCGCTGGAAGGCGAGAAGGGCAAGAAGCCCAAGGGTTCGAACGTCGCCGCCGCCGCACTGATCGGCAAGCTGGTCGCCGAACGCGCCATCGAGAAGGGCGTCAAGGACGTCGTCTTCGATCGCGGCGGCTACATCTATCACGGACGGGTGAAGGCGCTGGCTGATGCCGCGCGTGAAGCCGGCCTGAATTTCTAAGGGACGCGACAGATGGCGCAAACACCCCAACGCGGCGGCGGCGGCAACGATCGCAATCGTCGTGACAACCGCAACGCTCCCCAGGCCGACGGTCCGGATTCGGACATCGTCGAGAAGCTGGTGCACATCAACCGCGTCGCGGCCACGGTCAAAGGCGGCCGCCGGTTCTCGTTCGCGGCCCTGATGGTCGTCGGCGACGGCAAGGGCCGCGTCGGCTTCGGTCACGGCAAGGCGCGCGAAGTGCCGGAAGCCATCCGCAAGGCGACCGAAGAAGCCAAGAAGACGATGATCCGCGTTCCGCTGCGCGAGAACCGCACCCTGCACCACGACGGCAACGGCCGTTGGGGCGCCGGCAAGATCATGATGCGCGCCGCCCCTCCCGGGACCGGCGTCATCGCGGGCGGTCCGATGCGCGCCGTGCTCGAAACCCTCGGCGTCCAGGACGTCGTGGGCAAGTCGACCGGTTCGTCGAACCCCTACAACATGATCCGCGCCACGTTCGAGGCCCTCAAGGTCCAGTCGTCGCCCCGTCAGGTCGCGTCCAAGCGCGGCAAGAAGGTCGCCGATCTGATGGGTCGTCGCAACGACGGCGCCTCGGCTCCGGAAGCGGCGCCTGAAGCCCAGGAAGCCTGACCATGGCCAAGACCGAATCCAAAGCCACCGTCACCGTTCGTCAGACCGGCAGCCCGATCCGTCGCAAGTCGGACCAGCGCGCCACCCTGTCGGGCCTGGGTCTCAACCGCATGGGCCGCGAGTCCACGCTGGAAGACACTCCCTCGGTTCGCGGCATGATCGCCAAGGTCGCCCACCTGACCGAGATCGTCGAAAAGTAAGCGCACGAAAATCTCCCTCCCCTTCGGGGGAGGGATGTCGTCGTTCACGACGACAGGGTGGGGGCGGCTCGGCGAGCGGCCCTCATTGCTATTTTGGGGACGGTTTGCTTAAAGCGCCCCCACCCGGCGGCTACGCCGCCACCCTCCCCCGGCGGGGGAGGGAGACCACAGAGACACACAGCCGAGTCCGGTCCCAGACCGGGCGCTAGCACCCGAAAGGATCAGGCACATGAAACTGAACGAAATTCGCGACAACGAAGGCGCCCACAAGAAGCGCATGCGCGTCGGCCGCGGCCCGGGCTCGGGCAAGGGCAAGACCGCCGGTCGCGGCGTCAAGGGCCAGAAGTCGCGTTCGGGCGTCGCCATCGGCGGCTTCGAAGGCGGCCAGATGCCGCTGTACATGCGGATGCCTAAGCGCGGCTTCAACAATCCGGGCGCGCTGAAGCTGGCCGAAGTGAACCTGTGGCGCCTGCAGGACGCCATCGACGCCAAGAAGCTGGACATCAAGGGCGAGATCAAGGGCGACGCCCTGGTGGCCGCCGGCGTGATCCGTCGCGTCAAGGACGGCGTCCGGATCCTGGGCACCGGCGAGATCAAGTCCAAGCTGAACCTGGTCGTCTGGTCGGCCTCGGCCGGCGCCGTGAAGGCGATCGAAGCCGCGGGCGGCACCGTCGTGCAGGAGCGGATCGCCGCTGAAGCCAAGGCCGCCGCGCGCATCGAGAAGCGCAACGCCGCCAAGGGCAAGGCTCCGCCGGCCAAGACGCCGCGCGGCGACGCCAACAAGATCTCGGCCCGCACCACGCGGACGGCCGCCAAGAAATAAGCTTGAAGGGCGCCCTCGCTAAGCGGGCGCCCTTCGCCTATCTGGACGCCGGCGCCGGATTCAGGTCCGATGCGCCGCGTTCTGACAAGTCGGGGTGACGACATATGGCTTCGGCCGCCGAACAACTCGCAGCAAACATGAACATGGGCTCGTTCGCCAAGGCGACCGAGCTGCACAAACGTCTGCTGTTCACGATCATGGCGCTGCTGATCTACCGCATCGGCACCTATGTGCCGGTTCCCGGGATCAACTCGGAAGCCTTCCTGGCCTTCTTCCAGAATCCGGACAGCCAGCGCGGCGTGCTGGACATGGTCAACATGTTCTCGGGCGGCGCCGTTGAGCGGTTCGCCGTCTTCGCCCTGAACGTGATGCCCTACATCTCGGCCTCGATCATCGTCCAGCTGATGGGCGCGGTCTATCCGCCGTGGGAGAAGCTGAAGAAGGAAGGCGGCGAGAGCGGCCGCAAACAGCTGAACCAGTACACCCGCTATCTGACCGTGGTGCTGGCCCTGTTCCAGTCGACCGGCATCGCCTTCGGCCTGAACGCCCAGCCCAATCTGATCGACCAGCCGGGCCTGTTCTTCATCGTCTCGACGGTCACCGTCCTCACCGGCGGCACCATGTTCCTGATGTGGCTGGGCGAGCAGGTGACGGCGCGCGGCGTCGGCAACGGCATCTCCCTGATCATCTTCGCCGGCATCGTCGCCGTCCTGCCGGGCACCGTCGCCCGGATGTTCGGCCTGGCCCAGCAGGGCCAGATCTCGGCCTTCACCCTGCTGTTCTTCGCCGCCATGGCCATTGGCGTGGTGGTCTTCATCGTCTTCATGGAGCGGGCCCAGCGCCGGCTGCTGATCCAGTATCCCAAGCGCCAGGAAGGCAACCGCATGGCCGGGGGCGAGCGTTCGTTCCTGCCGCTGAAGGTCAACACCGCCGGCGTCATCCCGCCGATCTTCGCCTCCTCGCTGCTGATGCTGCCGACCACGGTGGCGCAGATGACGGCCAACGCCGACCTCCCGTCGTGGATGGGCTGGCTGCCGCTGGTCACCGCCCAGATGCAGCACGGCCAGCCGGTGTTCATGCTGCTGTACGGCGCGCTGATCATCTTCTTCTGCTTCTTCTACACCTCGATCACCTTCAACCCCGAGGACACGGCCGAGAACCTGCGCAAATACGGCGGCTTCCTGCCGGGCATCCGTCCGGGCAAGCGCACGGCGGAGTATCTGGACTATGTCCTGACCCGTCTGACGGTGATCGGCGCGGCCTACATCACCGCGGTGTGCCTGCTGCCCGAGCTGATGATGGCCAACTCCGGCATGGGGGCGGCGGTCATCGGCGGCACCTCGATCCTGATCGTCGTCTCGGTGACCATGGACACCGTGGCGCAGATCCAGTCGCAGCTGCTCGCCCACCAGTACGAAGGCCTGATCAAGAAGGCCAAGCTGCGCGGTCGCGGCAAGACCTCCGGCAAGGGCGTCACCGCCCCCGCCCGGCGCTAGAGCCGGTCGGGGAGGGGCGGCGATGAACCTGATCCTGTTCGGACCGCCGGCGGCGGGCAAAGGCACCCAGGCCAAACGGCTGGTCGAGACGCGCGGCATGGTCCAGCTGTCGACCGGCGACATGCTGCGCGAGGCCATCGCTTCGGGATCCGAACTGGGTCGTGAGTGCCAGGCCATCATGTCGCGCGGCGACCTGGTGTCGGACGCCATCGTCATCGCCCTGATCGAGGCACGGCTGAAAGAGGCCGGGGACGCCGGCGGCGCCATCTTCGACGGCTTCCCCCGCACCGTGGCCCAGGCCGTGGCCCTGGACGCCATGCTGGCCAAGCTGGGCAAGAAGATCGATCACGTCATCCGGCTGAAGGTCGATGACGCCGCCCTGCTGGACCGTGTCGCCGTCCGCTTCGCCGACCAGGGCCGTCCGGACGATAATCCGGACAGTTTCAAGGTCCGGCTGGACGCCTACAACCGCAACACCGCGCCCCTGCTGCCCTACTATGGCGACAAGGGCCTGCTGAGCGAGATCGACGGCATGGGCGCCATTGCGACGGTCGCCGCCGCCATCGATGCGGTGCTGGACAGCCCCGCCGCCTGAACCTGAGGTGACCGATCCGGCGTCCCGCGCGTTCAGTCGTGCGTGATAGGATCGGTCCGTGAAATCTGAAACTCCACTGCTGAACAAGGACCGGCTGCGCAAGCTGGGCTTCGTCGTGGGCGTCACCGCCGCTCATCTCGCCGTGTTCAGCATCATGGCCCGCGCCGATGCGCCGGCTGCCCTGCCGGAGCCGGCGCCCCCGATCAGCGTCTTCCTGTTTCGCCCGCCCCCTCCGCCGCCGCCGCCTCCCGTCGAGCCGGCCCGCACCCAGGGCGGCGGCGCGCCCGCAG
>NZ_BSOY01000062.1 GCF_030160755.1 Brevundimonas denitrificans
GCCGGCCGATCCGGGCGCCGCGGTCTTCGCCGCCCAGATGATGGGCCAGACGTGTGCTCTTCCGATCTGCCGGCCGATCCGGGCGCCGCGGTCTTCGCCGCCCAGATGATGGGCCAGACGGGCCAGCGCCGCGGCCTCAAGGGCGGCCCGCCCGTGCTGGACGCGGCCCGCTCTGCCTATCTCGGAACCGAGCATTCGGGCGCCGCCGAGCGCCGGCCGCAACCCGGCAAGGCCCGGGACACCGACGTCTGAGACTGCGGCACGGTCCTTGCTGAACGACGGCTCTCACGCCTCGTTCGGGACCGCCGCCATGCTGACCATCCTCGCCCGCACCGTCGACATCGCCGTCGTGGCGCTGATCTTCGTCGCCTTTTCCTGAGTTCGCCCCCCGACCCGGGCGGCGGTCTGATTGTCAAAGACCGGGCAGGCTGAAGCCCTCTCCGGCAGGACGGCCGGAAAGCGGTGGGAGGCGTGGCGGAGCGCCCGGGCCTTCGCCCGGATGAAGGGTAGAGATTACCGTTTCGGCGAAAGACGAACGCTCCGCGCGGCTGGTTTTCCGGAAGCTTGCGTCGGGTGGCCGTGTTCGGGCCTTACCGCAGCGCCTCCGGCGGGCAGGTCGGGCGACGATCCCGATCCCTGGAACGACCTGGGTATCCCCCCCGGTCCTCCACCCCGGGCAGGCGACCCTCAGGAGGCCCCCGCGCCGGTCCGGCCTCCCTGCTTGCGCAGCGAGACCCCGCTCCATCCGCTCCCGCCGCCGCTTCGGATCGCCGGCCGAGCGAGCCTCCCCTGCGACGGGACGGGGGGAGTCTAGGCGGCGGCCTTCCCGGGGCGGGCTGATGACGCTGCTTTTATTTAAAAGCGAACCACTTCAGACACTTGTCGGCGCGGCATATGCTGGCATTCGGAAAACAGCCAGCCCTTGAAATTCCGTCTTCCCGTGGAGGGGAGGCCCCGGAGGGGCGTCAGCCGCCGCCGGCGAAGTCCAGATCCTTGCGGGCCGAGATGATGGTGACGATGAAGCCGGCCAGGACGTCGAGCATGACCATGGTCAGGATCAGGAAGAAGGTGGAGGTCGCGAACCCCTTGAACAGCAGGAAGGCGACCAGGCAGAAGACGAACAGGATCATTGACAGGGCGTGATTGATGATCGCCACCTTCTGGCTGGACGTCGATTTCAGCAGTTCGAAGAACAGCAGGATCAGCGACAGGAACAGGATCAGGTCGCCCGTCCCGACGTTCCATCCGCTGCCGGAAACCATCGGGACCGTGAACAGCGGATCCCGCAGGGCCTGTTCGGCTGCGGCGATCCCGCCGGACCCGAGGACTCCGAAGCCGATGACGATGGCGTAGATCACCACCGGAATGAACAGAAGCGGGATGGCGATCAGCATGGCGGGCTCCATCGTCGGGCGGCCGCTGAACGGCCGCGCTTGTTAACAATGCTTACCCCGGTTCGCTCCATACGGCTACGCCTGCTCGCGCCTCAGGGGAAAGTCAGAATTCGCTGATAGCGCCCGGCGGGCGGGACCGTGATTTCAGCCACATCACGCCGAGCAGATCCGAAAGGGAGGCCATCAGCCGCCCCCAATTGGTATATTTCGACCGGCCGGTCTCACGATGACGATGATCCACATCGAGATAGAGGTTCTGATAGCCCTCGCGGATCATCAGGGCCGGCAGGTAGCGGTGCAGGTGATCGAAATAGGGCAGGCGCAGAAAGACGTCCCTGCGGAACGCCTTCAGGCCGCAGCCGGTGTCGTCAGCGTCATCGCCGAGCAGCTTGCGGCGGATGCGATTGGCCCAGAGGGAGGCCTGCCGCTTGGCCTCGGAGTCCTGACGTTTGGCGCGGCGCCCGCCGACGAGAGCGACAGACGAGGGCGAGGCGGCGAGCAGGTCGGCCAGTTTCGGGGCGTCGGCCGGGGGATTCTGACCATCCCCGTCCAGGGTCACCACGATCGCGCCGCGCGCCGCCAGCACGCCGGTGCGCACCGCGCGGCTCTGTCCGGCGTTCGAGCCATGGCTGAGCACGCGCAACGTGGGCAGTTCGGTCATCAGGCCGCGCAGTTCGGCCAGGGTGCCGTCCCGCGAAGCGTCATCCACGAACACCATCTCATAGGACCGGCCTTCGAAGGCAGCGGCGATCTCGCGCGCGAGCGGGCCGGCTGCGCCCTGTTCGTCGTGAACCGGGACGACGACGGAGATATCGGGGATCGCTTCATTCATCCCCGCTGTCTAGCGGGTTTCCGGGCCGGGCGGGAGATGGCGCCCGCTCAGGCGGCGAGACGCCCGCGGCGAACGGCGGCCCAAACAATGACGCGCCGCGAACGGGCGTGTTAGGAAGATGAACATGACGTCTTCCGATTTCGACCGATACATCGCCGGCTGGCGCGGACCGCTGCTCGCGGCCCTGGTGGCGTTGCTGGCGGGCCTGCCCGCCCTAATGCTGCTGCCGCCGCTGGATCGGGACGAGAGCCGCTACGCCCAGGCCACCTCGCAGATGCTGGAGACGGGCGACTTCGTCGATATCCGCTTCCAGGACGACCCTCGCTGGAAGAAGCCGGTTGGCATCTATTGGATGCAGGCCGTCGCGGTTGCGGCGACGTCCAGCGTCGAGAACCGCGACATAGCCGCCTACCGCATTCCCTCCATCCTCGGCGCCATGCTGGCCGCCGCCGCCTGCGCCTGGGCCGGGGCGGCGATGTTCGGACAGAGGGCGGGCTTTCTGGCGGGAGCCATACTCGGGGCCAGTTTCCTTCTGTCCACCGAGGCCGGGATCGCCAAGACCGACGCCATGCTGTGCGGCTCGGTGACCCTCGCCATGGCCGGGCTGGCGCGCATCTATCTGGCGACCCGCGCCGGGGAGGTCCCGATCCGGCCGCACAAGCTGATGTTCTGGCTGGGGCTGGGGCTGTCGATCCTGATCAAGGGACCGATTGGCCTGATCGTCGTGGCGCCCGCCATGATCGCCCTGTCGGTCTGGGACCGAGACGTCAGCTGGCTCAAACGGCTGGGCTGGGGCTGGGGCCTGCCGCTGGTGGCCCTGATCGTCGGCCCCTGGGCCATCGCCATCACCATCGCCACCGACGGCGGCTTCTGGACCGAGGCTATCGCCGGAGATCTGGCGCCCAAGATCGCCGGCGGCGATGAAGGCCACGGTGTTCCGCCGGGCCTGTATCTGCTGCTCGCGCCCCTGCTGTTCTTCCCGGCCACCCTGTTGTTGCCCGCGGCCCTCTCAGCCGGGTGGCACCGGCGGAGCGAGCCGGCGATCCGCTTCCTGGTCTGCTGGCTGGTCCCGGCCTGGCTGATCTTCGAACTGACCCCGACCAAACTGGCCCACTACACCCTGCCAACCTTCGGCGCCCTGGCCCTGCTGGCCGCCGCCGCCCTGACCCGCCCTGTCGGCAAGGCATCGCGCTACGCCGGGGCCGGATTGACGATCGCGGTCGGCGCCCTTCTGGCCATCGCCTCGGTCTGGCTGCTCACGGAGTATGGTCGGTCCACGGCCCAGACCTGGGCCACGATCACCATAGTCTTCGCCATCCTCGCCGGGCTGATCGGGGCCTTCCTGATGCTGCACCGGGCGGCGATGACGGCGGTGATCGCCTCGATCGCCCTGGGCGTCGTCGCCCACGGAGCCCTGGCCGGCACGCTGCGGCAACTTCGTCCCCTGTCCGTCGCGCCCCAGCTGGAGAAGGTCCTGCTGGCCGCCAACCTGCACCCGCGTCAGGGCCGGGCCGGACCGGTGGCCGTCACCGGCTTTCACGAGCCCAGCCTCGTCTTCCTGACGGGGCGCGACACCGAGCTGACCGACGCCGCCGGCGCCGCCCGCGCCCTCGCCGAGGGACGGCCGGTCATCGTCGAGGCGCGCGACGCCGACGCCTTCCGCGAAGCCGCCGCTGAACTGGGGGTCACCGGCCGGGTCGTCGGCGAGGTCGACGGGCACAATTATTCCAAGGGCGATGACGTCAGCCTGACCGTCTACGCCCCGCCCGGCGGACCGATGGTGGAGCCGCAACGGTGAGCCGGCCCATCACCATCGTCGAGGTCGGTCCCCGCGACGGCCTGCAGAACGAGAAGGCCATCCTCGAGCCCGCCGTCCGCGCCGATCTTGTCCGCCGGCTGGAGGCCGCCGGGGCGCGCCGCATCGAGGCCGTCAGCTTCGTCCATCCTAAATACGTGCCCCAGATGGCGGGCGCCGAAGAGGTCATGGCGGCGCTTCCGCATGAGACCGGCCGCAGCCGGATCGGCCTGGTTCTCAACGGCAAGGGCTATGACCGGGCGCTGGGAACGGCCGTGGACGAGGTCAATGTCGCCATGTCCGCCACCGACGGTTTCGGGCTGAAGAACCAGGGCCTGTCGGTGGACCAGCAGGTGCAGATGCTGGCCGACATCATCGCCGGCCGCGCCAATGCCGCGGGTCAGCCGGGCGCCACGCCGGCCCTGTCCGCCACCCTGTCGTGCGTGTGGGGCTGTCCGTTCGACGGCGAGGTTTCGGCCGGACAGGTCGCCGATCTGGTCGGGCGGATCGCCGAACTGGGTGTGGCGGAAATCGCCCTGGCGGACACCATAGGCGCGGGCGACCCATGGGCGGTGACGCGCAAGGTCGAGGCCGCGCGCGCCGCCGCGCCCGACGCCGTCCTGCGCCTGCATTTCCACGACACTCGCAACACCGGCCTGGCCAATGCGTATGCGGGGATCGAGGCCGGCGTCACCGTTCTGGACGCCTCCGTCGGCGGCATCGGCGGCTGTCCCTTCGCTCCGGGCGCCACCGGCAATATCGCGACAGAGGACCTGGTCTATATGCTGGAGCGCGCCGGGTTCGACACCGGCTACGATCTCGACGCCCTGATCGGAACCGCCCGCTGGATCGGCGAGACGATCGGCCGCCCGGCGCCGAGCGCGCTCAGCCGGGCGGGCGGATGGCCGAAGGGCTGATCCGACGCTTTTCAGCGACCCCTCAGAATTCGCTCATGTCGCTCACCGGCGGCGCGGGCAGGGTGGCGGCCTCATTCAGCAAGCGAGGCAAGGCGATGACGACGGTGACGGAAAACGACAAGGAGCGGATTGGCCGGTGGCTGCGCATTGTGGTCTGGGGCGGGGCGGTCTTCGCCTGGCTGACCCCTCTGGCGGCGAAGCTTCTGACGGACCTGCCGTGGACAACGTTCGACTTCGTGCTGTGGGGCGCGATGCTGCTGGTGGCGGCCGGCGTGTGCGAAATCGGGCTGCGCCTCTCGGGCGCCCTGGCCTATCGGGGCGGGTTGCTGGTGGCGGTGGGGATCAGTTTCCTGATCGTCTGGTCGAACCTCGCCGTCGGCATCATCGGCAATGAGAACAATCCGCTGAACCAGATATTCTTCGGCGTCATCGCCATCGGGATCGTCGGCTCGTTTCTGGCCCGGTTCCGGCCGGGCGGCATGGCGCTCGCCATGGCCGTGACGGCGGCGGCGCAGTTCGGCACGGCCTTCGTCGCCCTGGCCTATGAGCATTTTGTCTTCGTCATCGTGGGTGTGTTCACCCTTGGCTGGCTGCTTGCGGCCTGGCTGTTCCGCGAGGCGGCGCGGGGGGAGGGCTAACAGGGGCTTCGCTCATCCCCGCGAAAACGGGGATGAGCGGGATCAGAGGATCAAAGGTTCAGCAGCGCCGGGTCGCCGCCCTGGGCGGAGATGTTGTTGCTGATGGCCTTTTCGGAGGCGTAGCGGATCAGGCTGTACGGACCGCCGGCCTTGGGGCCGGTGCCGGAGAGGCCCTCGCCGCCGAAGGGCTGGACGCCGACCACGGCGCCGATGATCGAGCGGTTGATATAGACATTGCCGGCCGGGACCAGGCGCGTGACCTCCGCGGCGAAGGCCTCGATGCGGCTGTGCACGCCGAGGGTCAGGCCGTAGCCACGGGCGGCCAGTTTCGACGCCGTCTCCTTCAGCTTCGACGGCTCGTAGCGGCAGACGTGCAGGATCGGGCCGAAGACCTCGCGCTCGAGATAATCCGGGGTCGGGATTTCGGCGATCGTGGGGGCGAACAACCAGCCCTTGTCGGCGCCGGCGGGCAGGTCGGCGCGAGCGATGATCTTCGCATCGCCTTCCAGCCGCTTCAGGTGGGCGTCCAGCGCGGCCCTGGCGTCGGCGTCGATGACCGGGCCGATGTCGGTGGCCGGGTCGGTCGGGTCGCCCACCACCTGGGCGGCGAGCGCGCCCTTGAGGCCCTCGATCAGGGCGTCGGCGGCGTCGTGCGGGACGTAAAGCAGGCGCAAGGCCGAGCAGCGCTGGCCCGACGAGCCGAAGGCCGACAGGATGACGTCGTCGATGATCTGTTCCTTCAGCGCCGTGGTGTCGACGAACATGCCGTTCAGGCCGCCCGTCTCGGCGATGAAGGGGATGATGGCGCCCGGGCGGGCGGCCAGCGCCTTGTTGATCAGGGTCGCCGTGTCTGTGCCGCCGGTGAAGGCGACGCCGTCGATGCCGGGGTGCGAAACCAGCGCCGCGCCGACCGTCTCGCCGCGGCCGGGGACGAGGGCCAGCAGGTTCGGGTCGAGGCCGGCCTT
Source organism: Brevundimonas denitrificans (assembly GCF_030160755.1). GTDB lineage: Bacteria > Pseudomonadota > Alphaproteobacteria > Caulobacterales > Caulobacteraceae > Brevundimonas > Brevundimonas denitrificans. The sequence continues at coordinate 6,542 of NZ_BSOY01000062.1, forward strand.
GTAATAGAGGCGCACGGCCTCGGCGGCGATCAGTGGGGTCTGTTCGGCGGGCTTGGCCAGGACGGCGTTGCCGGCGGCGAGGGCGGCGGCGATCTGGCCGGTGAAGATGGCCAGGGGGAAGTTCCACGGGCTGATGCAGGCGAAGACGCCGCGGCCGTGCAGGACCAGCTGGTTGATCTCGCCGACGGGGCCCTTCAGCTCGGTCGGGCCGCCGAAGTCACGCTCGGCCAGCATGGCGTAGTAGCGGCAGAAGTCGGCAGCCTCGCGAATCTCGGCGACGGCGTCGTTCAGGGTCTTGCCGGCTTCGCGCGACAGCAGGGCGACCAGACGGTCCATGTCGGCTTCCAGGGCGTCAGCCATGGCGCGCAGGACGGGGGCGCGGCCCGCGCCGCCCTTGCGGTCCCAGGCGACCTGCGCCCTGGCGGCGGCATCGGCAGCGGCGTCGATGTCGGCCGTGCTGGCCTCGGAGACGTGGCCCAAGATCTGGGTCGTGTCGAAGGGGTTGGTCACGGGCTGGGGGTTGGTCCCGGCCTTCAGCTTGCCGCCGATGATGGGGCCCGAGGTCAGTTTCTCGGCGTCGACCTTCTCGAGCGCCGCGATGTGCCGGTCGCGGTCGGCGGCCTGGGAATAGTCGCGGCCCAGCGAGTTCTGGCGGTCCATGTACATGTCCTTCGGGGTCGGGATCTTGGCGTGGCGGTCGGGGTGGGCCTCGACTGCGGAGATGGGGTCGGCGGCGACAGCCGATGCCGGCACCCGCTCGTCCAGCAGGGCGTGGACGAAGGAGGAGTTGGCCCCGTTCTCGAGCAGGCGGCGCACCAGATAGGGCAGCAGGTCCTCATGCCCGCCGACGGGGGCATAGGCGCGGACGGTGACGGGGCCAAAGGCGTCGCGGGCGGCGTCGTAGAGGGCCTCGCCCATGCCGTGCAGGCGCTGGAACTCGATCTTCACCGAGCGCTCCGACGCCATCCGATAGACGGCCGCCAGCGAATGGGCGTTGTGGGTGGCGAACTGGCTGTAGATGTGCGGCGCGGCTTCGATCATCGCCTTCGCACAGACGAGGTAGTTGAGGTCGGTCGCGGCCTTGGTGGTGAAGACCGGATAGTCGGTGCGGCCGAAGACCTGCGCCCGCTTGATCTCGGTGTCCCAGTAGGCGCCCTTGACCAGACGGACCATCAGGCGGCGGCCCGAGGCCTTCGCCAGTTCGGCGACGCGGCGGATCACCTCGGGGCAGCGCTTCTGATAGGCCTGGACGGCGAGGCCGAGGCCGGTCCAGCCGCCGAGGTCGGGCTCATGCGCCAGCCGGTCCAGCAGCTTCAGCGACAGGGCCAGCCGGTCGGCCTCTTCCGCGTCCATGGTGAAGTTGATGTCGTGCTGCGCCGCGATCCGGGCCAGCCGCAGGATGCGGGGATAGAGTTCGTCCCAGACGCGGGCCTCGTGCGTGGCCTCGTAACGGGGCGACAGGGCCGAGAGCTTGACGGAGACGCCGTGGCCGGCCTCGGGGCCCTGCCCTTTCGCGGTCTTGCCGACGGCGGTGATGGCGTCGGCGTAGATCTTTTCATAGCGCTCGGCGTCGGCGGCGGTGCGGGCGCCCTCGCCCAGCATGTCGAAACTGCACAGCCAGCCCTCGCGGTTGGCGCGCTTGAGCGCCGCCTCGATGGTGCGGCCGACCACGAACTGTTCGCCCATGATGCGGACGGCGGCGGCGACGGCCTCGCGGATGACGGGCTCGCCGAGGCGGCCGACGATCCGCTTGAGGAAGCCGGGCAGGTCGGTGCGGGCCTCCTCGTCGACGTCGACCAGTTTGCCCGTCAACATCAGCCCCCAGGTCGAGGCGTTGACGAACAGGCTGTCGGACTGGCCGAGGTGGGAAGACCAGTCGGCCGAACCGATCTTTTCGGCGATCAGCCGGTCGCGCGTCTCCTCGTCCGGCGTGCGCAGCAGGGCCTCGGCCAGGCACATCAGGGCCAGACCCTCGCGGGTGCCGAGCGAGAATTCCTGCAGGAAGCTTTCGACCACGCCCTGTTTCTTGACGCTGGCCCGGGCCCGTTCGACCAGGCCGACGGCCTCGCCGAGCACGGCGGCGCGTTCGGACCCGTCCAGCGGCATGCGGTTCAGCAGCCCCCGGACCACGGCGGTCTCGTCGGCGAATTTCCCATGGTCCAGCCCGTCCCAATCCTGGGTCAACACGGGCGACGAGGCGAGGGGTGCGATCATGGCGCGCCTCATACATGAGAGGCGCGGTCGGAGGCTATGGCTTTCAGCGCCGACTTTCCAGCGCCAGCCGGAGACCGAAGGCGATGAAGACGCCGCCCGTGACGCGATCCAGCCAGCGGACCACCACCGACCTCGCCAGCAGGTGGCCGATCGGCCGGGTGGAGATCACGAGCAGCCCGAACCAGAGAGCACCCAGGATCGCATGGATGGCCGCCAGCAAGAGGCTCCAGAGAGCAACCGAGGCTCCCGCCGGGATGAACAACGGCAGGAACGTCGCATAGAAGACGCCCACCTTGGGGTTCAGGATATTGGTCAGGAAGCCACGAGACAGCCATCGGCGACCATCGATCGAACGCGCCTCCGTCAGCGCCGTCGCCGAGAAAGCATCGCGGGGGCGTATCACCAACTTGAGGCCTATCCAGATCAGGTAGGCCGCGCCGATCCAGCGGAACACGGCGTAGGCCGTTTCCGAAGCGACCAGGAGGGCCCCGAGCCCCGCAGCAGCGACGCAGGCCCAAGCGAAGCAACCGGCCAGGATGCCCAGGCCCGCCGCGCCTGCCGCACGCGCGCCCTCAACGATCGAGGCGCGCAGAACAATGGCTGTGTCCAGACCCGGCGTGACCGTCAAAACAGCCGCCGCCGCGGTGAAGGCGATGATTGAGGTCGCGCCGTCCATGGTTCCAAAGCCTAACAGAGCCTCGCCTTTCCTCAAGGGAGGTTCATCGAGATGGCTCGCCTTCATCCGTCCGAGGCGCTAGAGGTTGCGACCGATCAACGGCGGAGCCATCCGGCCCATATGCGCATCGTTCTGGCCACTGACGCCTGGGAGCCCCAGGTCAACGGCGTCGTCCGCACCCTGACCCGGACCATCGCGGAATGCCGCGCCATGGGCCATGAGGTCGAGGTCATCGAGCCGAGCCAGTTCAAGACCATCGCCGCCCCGACCTATCCGGAAATCCGGCTGGCGCTGGGGGCCGAGGAAGAGATTCGCGAGCGGCTGCGCGCCCTTGAGCCGGAGGCCGTGCACATCGCCACCGAGGGGCCGATCGGCATCGCCACGCGGCGCATCTGCGTGGAGTGGAAACTGCCGTTCACGACCAGCTACCACACCAAATTCCCCGAATATGTCTCGGCCCGGTTCCCGATCCCGGTGCAGGTCGGCTACGCCTATATGAAGTGGTTCCACAAGCCGTCCGGGCGGCTGATGGTGGCGACCCCGACGCTGCGGGACGAGCTGCTGGAACGCGGCTTCCGCAATGTCTCGCCGTGGTCGCGCGGCGTGGACACCGAACAGTTCAATCCGGACCTGCCGCGCATCTATGACGAGCTGGGCGGCAAGGACTGGCCCCGGCCCTTCTGGCTCAACGTCGGCCGCGTCGCGGTCGAGAAAAATATCGAGGCCTTCCTCGAGACCGACCTGCCGGGGACCAAGATCGTGGTCGGCGACGGCCCGGCCCGCGCCGAGCTGGAGGTGAAATATCCCGAGGCCAAATTCCTCGGCGCCCGGTTCGGCGAGGAGCTGGCGCGCTGCTTCCGCGACGCCGACGTGTTCGTCTTCCCCAGCTGGACCGACACCTTCGGCCTGGTGATCCTGGAGGCCATGGCCACGGGAACGCCGGTCGCCGCCTATCCGGCCCACGGGCCGATCGACATCATTCCGGGCTCCAACGCCGGCGCCATCGACAAGGATCTGCGGACCGCCTGCCTGGAGGCGCTGAAATGCGATCGCAAGGCGGTCCGCGCCTATGCCGAGAAATTCAGCTGGCGCGCCTCGGCCGAGGAGTTCGTGCAGAACCTCCAGCCCTATCCGGAGCCCGAGCGTGGGCGGTTCTGGCGGCGGCTGCGCCGGATCGCGCGGTTGAGGCGCAAGGCGGCGGCTTAGCTCAGGGATTAGGGCTCAGGACTTAGGGCTTAGGGAAGCGCTGGGGCCTGTTCGGCCTGACGCCTGATTCCTAAGCCCTGCTTTCCTACTTCGCCGGAGCCGTCATCACCGTCATCGCCTGGGCGATGGCGCGTTGGGCCGCCAGCTGGTCGGCGGGCAGCGGCACCAGGCCGCGGTCCTGCAGATAGCCGCCGCGGCCGGCCGAGGCGTCCGACATGAACTCCAGGACGAACTGCTCGAGGCCGGGGGTCACCCCGACGTGCTGCTTCTTGACGTAGATGTAGAGGCTGCGGGCCAGCGGATAGGTGCCGTCGGCGATGGTCGCGGCCGAGGGGGCGACGCCGTCGATGGTCTCGGCCTTCACCGTGTCGAGGTTCTGCTCGAGGAAGGAGAAGCCGAACACGCCCAGCGAGCCGGGGGTGCGGTTCAGGGTCTGGACGATGGCGTTGTCGTTCTCGCCCGAGTCGATCCAGGCATTGTCCTCACGCAGGGTGTGGGCGAGGGTTTCGAAGCGGTCGCCGTCCGAGGCCTTGATCGCCGCGAGGGCGGGCAGCAGGGCGGCGCCCGGGGCCATGCCGAGTTCGAGGAAGGCGTCGCGCGTGCCCGAGGTCGGCGGCGGGCCATAGACCTGGATGCGCTGGGCCGGCAGGCCGGGGTTGATCTGGTTCCACATCGTCGCCGGATTGGCGACGAAGGCGCCGCCGGCGCCGGGCGTTTCCTTGGCCAGGGCCAGATAGAGATCCTGAAGGCGCAGGTTGAAGGCTGCGCCGGTGCGGGCGGTGGCCACGACGATGCCGTCATAGCCGATCTTGATCTCGACGATGTCGGTGACGCCGTTGGTGCGGCACAGTTCGAACTCCGAGGCCTTCATCGGCCGCGAGGCGTTGGCGATGTCGGGCGTGTTGGGGCCGACGCCCTGGCAGAAGGCCTGGATGCCGCCGCCGGTGCCCAGCGATTCGACCCGCGGCGCGGCGCCGCCCGAGGTGCGGGCGAAATTCTCGGCCACCCGGGTGGCGAAGGGGAAGACGGTGGAGGACCCGGCGGCCCAGATGCCGGCGCGGGCGGTCTGGTCGCCGGCGGCCTGTTCGTTGCTGCAGGCGCCGAGGGCGAGCAGGGCGATCGCCGAGGCGGCGGCGAGGAGGGCGCGGGTCATCGTCAGTCTCCGGATCAAGAGCGGTTCGCGCCGCTTGGACCACAGGATTGTGACGGCCGGACCAACGGTAGTGTGACGGTTCGACGACGTCCCGGCTTTGGCTGCTACGCGCCGCCCTTCGGGTCGCAGGGATGACGATGGCGGCGGCGGGCGCTCAAGCAGTGAGCGACCGCGTCGCGAACGTAGCGCCTCAAATATGAATCGCATGCCCCAGCGCCCGCAGGGACGCCTCGTGGAAGGCCTCGCCCATGGTCGGATGGACATGGATGGTCCCGGCCACGTCCTCGAGCACCGCGCCCATCTCCAGCATCTGGGCGAAGCTGTTGGACAGTTCGGAGACATGCTGGCCGACGGCCTGGACGCCCAGCAGCCGGTGATCGGTTTTCGAGGCCAGCACGCGGACGAAGCCGCCGTCGTCGCCGGCCTCCAGCGCCAGGGCGCGGCCGATGGCCATCAGGGGGAAGACGGCGGTGATGACGTCGTCGCGGCCCTCGACATCGAGCGGCGTCAGGCCGGCGGAGACGATCTCGGGCTCGGTGAAACAGACGGCGGCGATGGTCACCGGGTTGAAGACCTTGTTGTGGCCGGCGATGATTTCCGCGACGACCTCGCCCTGGGCCGAGCCCTTGTGGGCCAGCATGGGTTCGCCGGTCAGGTCGCCGACGGCCCAGACGTTCTTCATGCTGGTGGCGCAGCGGTCGTCGATCTTCACGAACGGCCCGGCCATGGCGACGCCCATGTTCTCGAGGCCCCAGCCCTTCGTCCGCGGACGACGGCCGACGGTGACGAGGACCTTGTCGGCCTTGAGCGGGAGGGCGGCGCCGTCCTTCGTGGTGATGTTCAGCTGACCCTTTTCGAACGATCCGGCCTTGGCGCCGAGGTGGAGTTCGACGCCGTGCTTCTCCAGCCATTTCTGAACGGGGTCGGTCAGGGCCTTGTCGTAGAGCGGCAGCAGGCGGTCGGCCATTTCGACGATGGCGACCTCGGCCCCCAGTTTGCGGAAGGCGATGCCGAGCTCCAGCCCGATATAGCCGCCGCCGACCACGACCAGCTTGTCGGGCACCTTGTCCAGAGACAGGGCCTCGGTCGAGGAGATGACGTCGCCGCCGAACTTCAGGAACGGCAGTTCGACCGGCTCTGAGCCGGTGGCGAGGATGACGTGTTCGGCGCTGATGACGATGTCGCCGTCGGCGGTTTTCACCGTGCAGGTCTTGGCGTCCGAGAAGGTCGCCCAGCCGTTGATGACCTTGACCTTGGCCCGCTTCAGCAGGCCCGCGACGCCGGCGTTCAGCTTGCGGACGATGCCGTCCTTCCACGCCACGGTCTGCGACAGGTCGATGGCCGGTTGGGCGGCGGTGATGCCGAGCGTGCCGCCGGCGGCGGCCTTGGCCACCGTCTCGAATTTCGAGGCGGCGTGGATGATGGCCTTGGAGGGGATGCAGCCGACGTTCAGGCAGGTGCCGCCAAGGCCGTCGCCGCCGTCGACCAGCACAGTGTCGAGGCCCAGCTGGCCGCAGCGGATGCCGGCGACATAGCCGCCGGTGCCGGCGCCGATGATCAGGACTTTGGTTTTGATCGTGTCAGCCATGGGTCTCAATTCATCCAGAGGGTCGCGGGATGCTCGAGCAACCCCTTGATGCGTTGCACGAAGACCGCCGCGTCGTGGCCGTCGACGATGCGGTGATCGAAGCTGGAGGACAGGTTCATCATCTTGCGCACGACCATCTGGCCGTCCTTGACCACGACCCGTTCGGCGATCTTGTTGGGGCCGACGATGGCGACCTCGGGGTGGTTGATGATCGGGGTGTGGACGACGCCGCCCAGGGTCCCCAGAGAGGTGATGGTGATGGTCGAACCAGACAGTTCGTCGCGTTTGGCCGAGCCGTCCTTGGCGGCGCCCGAGACGCGGGCGATCTCGAGGGCGGTGTCCCAAGGATCGCGCGCCTCGGCGTGGCGGACCACCGGCACCATCAGGCCGTTGGGCGTCTGGGCGGCGATGCCGATGTGGACGGCGGCGTGGGTGGTCAGGACCCCGGCCTCGTCGTCGTAGTGGGAGTTGATGGTCGGCTGGTCGCGCAGGGCCACGACCATGGCGCGGGCGATGAACGGCAGGACGTTGAGTTTCGGCTGGTCCTTCGTCTTGCGCGAATTCAGGTGGGCGCGGAGCTCCTCGAGGGCGGTGACGTCGATCTCCTCCACATAGGTGATGTGGGGGATGCGGCGGACGCTCTCGGCCATCTTCTCCGCGATCTTGCGGCGCAGGCCGATGATGCGGGTTTCGGTGGTTCCTTCGTGGCGCTCGTAGGCGGAGCCGGTCGATGCTCCGGGTACGGACGGTGCGTGGCCGCCGGACGCGACCCAGGCGTCGAGGTCGCCGTGCTCGATGCGGCCGGCGGGGCCGGAGCCGGGGACGAACTGGAGTTCGATCCCGAGGTCGCGGGCGCGCTGGCGGACGGCGGGGGAGGCGAGCGGGCGCTGGTTGCGGGTGGAGAGGGTGCGGGCGGCCGGCGCCCCTCCACCATCCTTCGCCTTCGGCTTCGGATGGTCCCCCTCCCCGCGTGGCGGGGAGGAGACGGAAACTGTCTGTCCCCCTGTCAGGGGGACCGAAGCCTGCGGAGCAGGGTTCGAGGGGGGTGGCGCCTCACCGCGGTTGCCCTTGCCCTCGACAGTGAACGACACCAGCAGGCCGCCGACGGCCAGTTGCTGGCCCGCGTCGCCGTGCAGGGCGACGACGGTTCCGGCGACCGGCGAGGTCAGTTCGACGGTGGCCTTGTCGGTCATGACCTCGGCGAGGAGTTGATCCTCGGAGACGGCGTCGCCGACCTTGACGTGCCAGCCGACCAGTTCGGCCTCGGCGGTGCCTTCGCCCACGTCGGGGAGTTTGAAGACGAAGTTTCCACCGGCGGCGGCGGGCGCCCCTCCACCAGCCTTCGGCTGGTCCCCCTCCCCGCGAGGCGGGGAGGAGACGGCTGCCGCCGTCTGTCCCCCTGTCAGGGGGACCGAAGCCTGCGGAGCAGGGTTCGAGGGGGGTGGCGCCTCACTCGCATTGCCCGCCCCCTCGACCTCGAACTCCACCAGCGGGGAGCCGACGGCCAGTTGCTGGCCCGGTTCGCCGTGGGCGGCCAGCACCTTGCCGGCGACCGGCGAGGTCAGTTCGACCGTGGCCTTGTCGGTCATGATGTCGGCGATGATCTGGTCCTCGGCGACCGTGTCGCCGACCTTGACGTGCCAGGCGACCAGTTCGGCCTCGGCCGTGCCCTCGCCCACGTCGGGCAGTTTGAAGACGTAGCGGCCCATCCTAGCGCCCTCCGGTCATGACGGCCTTCAGGGCCACAGCGACCCGTTCGGGTCCCGGGAAATATTCCCATTCGAAGGCGTGCGGATACGGGGTGTCCCAGCCGGTCACCCGCGCGATCGGCGCCTCGAGGTGGTAGAAGCAGCGCTCCTGGACGAGGGCCGAGAGCTCGCCGCCGAAGCCCGAGGTCTTCGGCGCCTCGTGGACGATGACGCAGCGGCCGGTCTTCTTGACGCTCGCCTCGATGGTCTCGATGTCCAGCGGCACGAGGGTGCGCAGGTCGATGACCTCTGCGTCGACGCCGGCGTGTTCGGCGCCCGCGAGCGAGACCCAGACCATGGTGCCGTAGCAGAGGATGGTGACGTCGGCGCCTTCCTTCATGATCCGCGCCTTGCCGATCGGCTCGACGTACTTGCCGGTCGGGACCTGGGCGAGTTCCTGCGCCTTCCAGGGCGATACGGGCTTCTGGTGCCAACCGTCGAAGGGGCCGTTGTAGAGGCGTTTGGGCTCGAAGAAGATGACCGGATCGTCGTCCTCGATGGCCGCGGTCAGCAGGCCCTTGGCGTCATAGGGGTTGGACGGGATGACGACCTTGAGGCCGGCGATGTGGGTGAACAGGCTCTCGGGCGACTGGCTGTGCGTCTGGCCGCCGAAGATGCCGCCGCCGTAGGGCGAGCGCACGGTGATCGGGCTGGTGAACTGGCCGGCCGAGCGGTAGCGCAGCTTGGCCGCTTCGGAGACGATCTGGTCGTAGGCCGGATAGATGTAGTCGGCGAACTGGATCTCGACGACCGGGCGCAGGCCATAGGCGCCCATGCCGATGGCGGCGGCGACGATGCCGCATTCGCTGATCGGGGCGTCGAAGCTGCGGGTCAGGCCGTGCTTCTGCTGCAGGTGGTCGGTGACACGGAAGACGCCGCCGAAATAGCCCGCGTCCTCGCCGAAGCTGAGGACGTTCGGGTCCTCACCCATCTTGATGTCGAGGGCCGAGTTCAGGGCCTGGATCATGTTCATGGGCATGACGGCGGCGGCGGTCGGGGCCTCGGACTTCGGGGCGTTGTTCTGGTCGACCATGTCGGGCTCGACGCCGTCGGTGCGGTCGGATTCGGTGAAGGTGGTTTGCTCGCTCATGATCAGACTCCCACCTCGCGCCGCTGTTCGGTGATGCGCCAGTCCTCGGTCGCGTAGACCTCTTCGAACATGGTCTTCACCGAGGGGCGCGACTGGCCGAGCGTGCCGATGGCCTCGGATTCCTTGCCGGCGGCGCGGACCTGGTCGACGGCCTCGGCCTCGGCGGTCGTCTGCTGCTCGTCGGACCATTCGCCGAGGGCGATCAGGTGTTGTTTGAGGCGGGCGATCGGGTCGCCGAGCGGCCATTTGTCGGCCTCGTCGGCCGGGCGGTAGCGCAGCGGATCGTCCGAGGTCGAGTGCGGCGCGCCGCGGTAGGTGAACAGCTCGATCACCGTCGCGCCCTGGTTGGAACGGGCGCGTTCCTCGGCCCACTGGGTCGCGGCCCAGACGGCGAGGAAGTCGTTGCCGTCGACGCGCAGGGCCGGAAGGCCGTAGCCGATGGCCTTGGAGGCGAAGGTGGTCTCAAGCCCGCCGGCAATGCCCATGAAGGAGCTGATGGCCCACTGGTTGTTGACGATGTTGAGGATCACCGGGGCGCGGTAGACGGAGGCGAAGGTCAGGGCGTTGTGGAAGTCGCCCTCGGCGGTGGCGCCGTCGCCGATCCAGGTGATGGCGATCTTGTCGTCGCCCTTGTAGGCGCTGGCCATGGCCCAGCCCACGGCTTGGGGCACCTGGGTGCCCAGATTGCCGCTGATGGTGAAGAAGCCGTAGTCCTTGGCCGAATACATGATCGGCAGCTGGCGGCCCTTGATGGGGTCGGAAGCGTTGGAATAGATCTGGTTCATCATGGTCGCGAGCGGATAGCCGCGCGCGATCAGAAGGCCCTGCTGGCGATAGGTCGGGAAGCCCATGTCCTCGCGGGACAGGATCATGCCCTGGGCCACGGCGATGGCCTCCTCGCCCGTGCATTTCATATAGAAGCTGGTCTTGCCCTGTCGGTGGGCGCGATGCATCCGGTCGTCGAAGGCGCGGGTCAGGATCATGGCCTTGAGGCCCTTGCGCAGGGTCTCGGGGTCCAGTTTCGGATTCCACGGGCCCACGGCCTTGCCGTCGTCGTCCAGCACCCGGACCAGCCGGAAGGCGTGGTCGCGCATGTCGAACGGCTTCGTCGAAACCTCCGGCCGCTCCACCACGCCGGCGGGGTCCAGCTTCAGATGGCTGAAGTCTGTCGGGTCGCCTGGCCGGCCCGAAGGCTCCGGCACACGCAGCGAAAGGGCCTGGGTATTGGGCTTCTTCATTCCGTCCTGCCGTTCGGTTGGTCCGACCGCGTTTCCTCGGCTGCGATTTAGCACGCTCTCCCAGGCAAGGCTCGCCTGAATTTGACCTTGCACTGCGCCGATCGGAGGTATTTTATTGCGTCATAACTCGATCAGGAGAAACGCCTTGGCTGACGATCTGGATCCCGTCGACGCCCGAATTCTGGACATCCTGCAGCAGGACGCCGGATTGTCGGTGGCCGAGGTGGCAGACCGGGTCGGCCTGTCGGCCTCGCCGTGCTGGCGGCGCATCAAGAGACTGGAGGATACCGGCTTCATCCGCAAGCGGGTGACGCTGCTGGACGCCACCAAGCTGGGCCTGGATTTCGAGGTCTACGCCATCGTCAAGCTGAGCCTGCCCTCGACGGAAAACCTCGACGCGTTCGAGGCGGCCGTCTCGGCCTGGCCCGAGGTGGTGCAGTGCGCCACGATCACGGGCCGCGAGGACTATGTGCTGCGCATCATCACCTCGGACATGCACGCCTTCGACCAGTTCCTGCGGCTGAAGCTGCTCAGCCTCGGCATCGTCTCGGACTGCGAGAGCCATATCGTCACCCGCGGGGTGAAGAATGTGACCGCCCTGCCGCTGGGAATCGTCACCCCGCACGTGAGCTGAGCCACATTACCAATCCTTGAGTTGGCGGCCCCGGTCGCCCGGCGGATAGTCGCGGCGGCCCTGGGGAGGATCGCCATGCGCATGGGAACCATCATCACGCTGGCCGGCCTGCTGGCCCTTCCGGCCTCCGGCGCTGCGGCGCGGCAGGATCCAGCCCCTGTCGCCGCTTCGGCGGAATCCGACGTCCAGGCCTTCCGGCGTCTGCGGGCCGAGGCCGTGGCGGCGGCGGGCGCCAATGACCTGACCACGGCGGCGATCCGGCTGGCCGAGGCCGACGCCCTGATCGCCAACCATCCCGGCCTGATCCTGATGCGCGCGCGGGTCGCGGCGGCGGCGGGACAACCCGATGAGGCGCTGACCCAGGTCCGCCGCTACGCCCGGGGCGGGCTGGTCTTCAATCTCGCGGGCGACCGGGCCCTGTCCGCCCTTTCCGACGCGCCGGGCTATGCGGAGACCGCCGCCGCCGTCGAGGACCTGCGC
>NZ_BSOY01000063.1 GCF_030160755.1 Brevundimonas denitrificans
CGCACCGCCGGGGTGCTGGGCTCGACCCGCAGCCAGAGCCTGGCCGCGGTCGACGTCGCCCGCGCCCAGGTCGAACAGGCCCGCATCGCCCTGGACCGCACCGTCATCCGCGCCCCGGTCGGCGGCGTGGTCGGCGCCCGCGGCGTGCGCGTCGGACAATATGTGCGGCCCGGCGGCCAGATCCTGTCCATCGTGCCGCTGGGCCACGCCTATGTGGTCGCGAATTTCAAGGAAACCCAGCTCGACCGCCTGCGCCTCGGCCAGACCGTCGAGATCAGCGCCGACGCCTTCCCGGGCGAGCGGCTGACCGGCCACATCGACAGCTTCGCCCCGGCCACCGGCTCCGAATTCGCCCTCATCCCGGTCGAGAACGCCACCGGCAATTTCACCCGCATCACCCAGCGCGTTCCGGTGCGCATCCGCGTCGACCGCGCGGGCGCGGCCGCCCTGCGGCCCGGCCTCTCGGTCGAGGTCAAGGTCGATCTGAAGAGCCGCGGCGGGCTGAATTTCGCCGAGGCCGCGACCGGACCCGTCGTGGCCGCGGTCCGGTGACCGCCGCCGCCCCGACGATCGAGGCCGCCGCGCCCGCCCCGGCGCCCGAGGTCAACTGGACCGTCCTGCTGCTCGGCTTCGCCGGGATGGTGATCGGCCAGTTCATGGCCATCCTCGACATCCAGATCGTCGCCTCCTCCCTGCCGCAGATCCAGGCCGGGGTCGGCGCCTCGGCCGACGAGATCAGCTGGATCCAGACCGCCTATCTGATCCCCGAGGTCGTGATGATCCCCCTGTCGGGCTATCTGTCGCGGCTGTGGGGGACGCAGAAGGTCTTCCTCGTCTCCTGCGCCGGCTTCCTGCTCATGAGCCTGGCCACCGGCATGTCGTCCTCGATCGAGGCGATGATCTTCTTCCGGGCCCTGCAGGGCTTCGTCGGCGGGGCCATGATCCCGACCGTCTTCGCCGTGGCCTTCACCGCCTTCCCGCCCGAAAAGCGTGTCACGGCCAGCATCGTCATGGGATTGATCGTGACCCTGGCGCCGACCGTCGGCCCGACGCTGGGCGGGCATCTGACCGAATGGCTCAGCTGGCGCTGGCTGTTCTTCATCAACGTCGTCCCGGGGATGCTGGTTCTGTTCCTGGTCGGCCGCTACGCCGATTTCGACAAGGGCGATCCGTCGCTGGCCAGGGGCTTCGACTGGGCCGGGCTGGGGCTGATGGCGACCTTCCTGATGAGCCTGCAGTTCGTGCTGGAGGAGGGGTCGAAGAACGACTGGTTCGCCGACGACATGATCCTGCTGCTGGCCGTGGTCGCCACGATCACGGGGCCGGCCTTCATCTGGCGCTCGCTGACCTACCGCAATCCGATCGTCGAACTGCGCGCCTTCGCCAACCGCAACTTCCTGGTCGGGGTGGTGATGACCTTCACCGTCGGGGCGGCCCTGTTCGGCGGCACCTTCCTGCTGCCCCTGTTCCTCGGCCGGGTGCGCGACTATTCGGCCTCGGAGGTGGGGACGACCATGGTGGTCTCGGGCCTGGCCATGTTCCTGACCGCCCCCTTCGCCGGGCGGCTGGTGCGCACCGTCGATCTGCGGCTGCTGATGTTCGGCGGCTTCATGATGTGCGCCTGGGGCATGTGGGACGCGCGGCTGGTCACGGCCGACTGGGGCTTCTGGGAGTTCGCAGGCGTGCAGGCGGTGCGCGGCTGCGGCGTCATGCTGGCCATGATCGCGGCCCAGCAGGTGACGATGTCGACCCTGCCGCCGGAGATGGTCAAGAACGCCTCCGGCCTGGTCAATCTGAGCCGCAACGTCGGCGGCGCCTTCGGGCTGGCCATCCTCAACACCTCCCTGACGCAGAACACCGCCCTGCACATGAGCGAATTGACCCAGAACATCCCCGTGACGAGCGCGGGCATGCAGGCCATGCTGGCGGGGATGCAGGCGCGGTTCGCGGGCTCGATCGATCCGGCCGGGTCGGCGATGAAGGCGGTGTATGGAATGCTGCAACGGCAGGCGACGACTCTCGCGTTCGGCGACGCCTTCGCCATGCTGGCCATCGCCTGCGCCTTCGCGGCCTTCGTCACCCTGCTGTCGCGCCCGGTGAAGGCGCCGGCCGGGGCGCCGCCGGTGGAGGCGCACTGATGTCGCGCGCGGCCGGACAGATCGACGAGACCAAGACCGAGGCCATCCTCGACGCAGCCCTCGCGCTGTTCGGGGAGAAGGGCGCCCTGGCCTCAATGGAGGCCATCGCACGCCGGGCCGGGGTGTCGCGCCAGACGCTGTACAATCGCTTTCCCAACAAGCTGGAGATCGGCCGGGCGCTGGCCGCCCGCCGGTCCGACGCCATCAGCGCCCCGCTGCGCGCCGGGGGCGACCCCGAGACGGTGCTGACCGCGCTCGCCGCCGGCCTGCTGGACAAGCTGTGCCGGGCCGAGGCCGGCGCCTCGATGCGCGGCGTGGCCCTCATGTCGCCCGAGATGCCGGAGCTGGCCGACGCCATCTATCAGGCGGGCCCGGCGGAGGGGCTGCGGCGGCTGTCGGCCTGGCTGGCCGAACAGGACCGGCTCGGCCTGGTCTCCGTTCCCGACCCCGACGCCGCGGCCGAGATGTTCTCGGGCATGGTGCTGGGCCACGGCCACCTGCGCGGCGTCCTGGGCGTGGCCCAGCCAGTATTCGACCTCGAGGCCCGCGCCGCCGAGGCCGCCCGCCGCTTCCTCAGGGCCTTCGCCCGCTGAAGGTTGGCCCCGGCCGCCAATCGGCCTAGACCGCGCGCAAATCGTACCGGAGTCCCCACCATGCTGATCCATCTGTCGTCCTGGCCCGAGATCGACGCCCGCCTGAAGACCACGAAGACCGTGGTCGTGCCGATCGGCTCCAACGAACAGCACGGCCCGACCGGCCTGCTGGGCACCGACTGGATGTGCCCCGAGATCATCGCCCATGCGGCCGAGAAGCAGGACGGGAGCCTGGTCGTGGCCCCGACCTTCAACATCGGCATGGCCCAGCATCACCTCGCCTTCGCCGGCACCATCTCCCTCCGCCCATCGACCTTCATGGCCGCGATCACCGACTGGGTGTCGTCGCTGAGCCGGCACGGCTTCGAGCGGATCTATTTCCTCAACGGCCACGGCGGCAATGTCGCCACCATCGAGGCGACCTTCGCGGAAATCTACGCGGAGTGGAGCTTCGTCGAGGAGCAGCCGCCCTTCGTGCTCAAGCTGAAGAACTGGTGGGACCTGCCGGGGGTCCACAGCCTGTGCAACCAGCTGTTTCCCAAGGGGCACGGCATGCACGCCACCCCGTCCGAGATCGCCGTGACGCAGGCCGCCTATCCCGACCACATCAAGACGGCGGACTACAGCCCGCAGATCGCGCCCACGGGCCCGATCCGCGACGCCCTGGACTATCGCGCGCGCTTCCCGGACGGCCGGATCGGCTCGGACCCCGCCCTGGCCAGCCCGGAGCATGGGCGCACCATCATCGCCGCGGCGGTTCCCGCCCTGCTCAAGGATGTCGCCGACTTCGCCAACGAGGTCTTGCCCGAGGTCTGAAACCAGCCCAAGGCATGGGCCATGACCCAGTTCGACAAAGCCATCAAGACCGGCCGCCGCCTGACCCGCGACGGCGCGCGGGCGGCCAACACAGCCCTGTCCGGCGGCGAGATGCTCAAGGCCGCGGGCGACGTCATCAACGCCCGGCTGGAGATCATGGCCGCGGGCATGGTCGATCCGCGCAAGGCCGACCTGAAGGAAATCTCGCTGATGAGCTCGGAAAAGGTGGAGGCCCTGTCAGCCTCCGCCTCGGCCATGGCCAAGACGTTCGGCGACATCGGCGGCCGTCTGGGCTCCGGCGTCATGACCGAGGCGGGCCACGCCTCGAAGGCCGCCGCGTCGATCGCCGCCGCCGCGACCCCGGCGGCGGCGATGCAGGCGCAGTACAGCTACGCGGTCGGCTGGTGGAGCCGGGCGGCGGCGCAGATGCTGACCCTGAACAGCGCCATGCTGAAAGGCCAGGCCGACGCGATGCGCCCGATCCACAAGACCGCCGTGGACAATGCGAAGCGTCTGAAGAAATCTACCTGAACGGCGGCTCGTCGAAGGCGCGGAGCTTGCGCGAGTGCAGGCGGGAGCCCTCGGCGCGCAGCAGGTCGATGGCGTGGATGCCGATCTGGAGATGCTCCGAGATCGACCCCTCATAGAAGCGGTTGGCCTGGCCCGGCAGTTTGATCTCGCCGTGCAGGGGCTTGTCCGAGACGCACAGCAGGGTGCCGTAGGGCACGCGGAAGCGGTAGCCCTGGGCCGCGATGGTGGCGGACTCCATGTCGATGGCCACGGCCCGGCTCTGGTTGAACCTCAGCGCCGACTTTGAATAGCGCAGCTCCCAGTTCCGGTCGTCGGTGGTGACCACCGTGCCGGTGCGCAGCCGCCGCTTGACCTCCTCGCCCGGCGCGCCGGAGACGATCTTGGCGGCGTCATACAGGGCGCGCTGGACCTCGGCGATCGAGGGGATCGGAATGTCCGGCGGCAGCACCGCGTCGAGCACATGGTCATCGCGCAGATAGGCGTGGGCGAGGACGTAGTCGCCGATGCTCTGTGAGGGGCGCAGGCCGCCGCAGTGACCGATCATCATCCAGGCGTGGGGCCGGGTGACGGCGAGGTGATCGCAGATGGTCTTGGCGTTGGACGGACCGACGCCGATGTTGACCAGGGTGATGCCGGCCCAGCCCGGCGCGGTCAGGTGATAGGCCGGCATCTGGTGCTTCTTCCAGGCCGCATCCATGACCGCCGCCTCGGGATTGGGCGTGTCGCGGGTGATGACGATGCCGCCGGCGCAGACCAGTTTGTCATAGGCGCTGTTCGGGTCCTGCAGCTGGGCGCAGGCCCAGCGCACGAACTCGTCGACGTAGCGGTTGTAGTTGGTGAACAGGATGTAGCTCTGCACGTCCTCGACCGGGGTGCCGGTGTAGTGGCGCAGGCGGGCCAGCGAGAAGTCGGTGCGCAGGCCGTCGAACTGGGCCAGCGGGAAGGCCCTGGTCAGGTCGAACATGCCGTCGGAGATTTCGTCGCCGATGTGCGCCAGGTCCGTGGTCGGGAAATAGCGGGCGACGGCGGCCGTCTGGCTGCGGTCCAGCGCCACGTCCGAGCCGTCCATCACATAGGGAAACGGTATCTCCTGCTCCGACGGCCCGACGTCGAAGGTGGCGCCGTAGTCGGCCTCCAGCAGGCTCAGCTGCTCCGTCAGATAGGGGCGGAACAGGTCGGGGCGGGTGATGGTGGTCGAATAGACGCCGGGCCGCGACAGGCGGGCGTAGGCGCGGGTGGCGAGGTTCTGGGGCCGGTCGCCGAACCAGCTGACCCTGAGCTCCGGATAGGAGAACAGGCCTTTGGCCCGCGCTTCCGGATCGGCGCGTTCGCCGGTCCGCAGGAATGTCCCCACCGCGGTGCGCAGGTTGGAGACGGATTGGCTGTAGAGGGTTTCGAGGCGGTCCAGCGCCGCCTGTGCTGTCATCGTTTCTGTCATGGCCTCGTCTAGCGGAAGAACGTGACCTTGGCGAGACGGCGCAGCTTAGTCCCGCGACGCCTCCGCCCGGTCGATCAGCGCGAGGGTGCGGGGGTCTTCGGCGTAATTGCGTCTCAGGGCCGCCCCGTCGGCCGTCAGGGCCGCGCAATCCAGTTCTGCGATTACGCGGGCGATTTCCGTGCCGCGCGCGGCGTCATAGGGTTCCTCGCCGCCCCAGTGGGCGCAGCCGATCCATCGCCCGACATAGTCGAACACCTCCGTGTCGATGCGGCTGGCAGCCTCCATGAGCGCGTCGCGCACTGAGACGTTGCTGAGCACCAGTCGATCGCCCTCGATCTCGAAGGACAGAATGGCCGTACCGCCCGTGCCGCAACAATTGCCGTCGCCCGGCTGCCATAATGGGGTGAAGGCCATCATATTGGGCCAGTCGAACCGCACGCCCTGCCAGATTTCCAGGCCCTCGGGCAGTTGCCCGTCGAGGCTGTCGCGCCAGCTCCAGGTGTCGATCTGGGTCAGGCGACGGCTGTCGGGGGCGTCCCAGCGGAACAGGACGTCGGCGTTGCCGCCGCCTGAACCCGCGTGAATGCCGGGCACGGCGATATAGGCCGCCCCGTTGAACTCCGGGCCGCTCAGCAGGACGGGCGCGTCGAAGCGGGCGCCGTCGAAACTCCAGGCGATCGGCGCCGTCGGCCCCATCCGTGCGGCCCCGGCGTCGCCGAAGAAGACGATCCCTCCGGAGATTCCGTTCTCGTCGGTATAGCCCTCCTGGACCTGCCACTGCAGGCGGGCCTCATCGAGCGCCAGATAGCCGCCCATGGGGGAGCTGCAGCCCTTGAGGCCTGTGGCGACGCATTCGCGGCCGAGCGCCGGCGGTTCGGGGAAGACCATGGCGCCGAGTCGTTCGTCCCGTTCGGCCTGGGCGACCAGTTCCGCGATCCGGGACCGGATATCGTTCGCCGGGTCCACACCCTCCGGCAGCTCGGCGTGACCGGCCCGCCAGTCGGCCTGATCGCGCGCGAGCGCAAGCGGCAGGGGCGTCGCCTCGCGGGCGCGGCGCAGCGCCTGATCGAGGGTCGGGGTCTGGCTGACCACCGGCCCGGCCCCCGCCAGCGTCAGCGTCGCCACTGCGAGAACGGCCAGAGTTCGCATGCGCTGTCTCCCCATCCCGCCACCCTGCCCGCGCGCGCGGGCGGGGCCTACTGACGCCTTCTGACGTCAGCCCAGCTCGCGTCGCAGGAAGGCCGTGGCGTCGTCCAGCACCGGCGCCTTCTTGCGGAACAGGGGCGAGAAGGTCGAGATCAGGTCGGCGTGGTTCAGGCCGGGATAGAGTTTGCTCTCGCAGCGGCCGCCGACCGACCGCATCCGCTCGCACAGGATGGTGGTGTCCTCGGCGTGGACGATGACGTCGGCCGTCCCGTGCCCCAGCCACAGCGGCGGAGCGTCGGCCCGGGCGAAGGTGACGGGCTGGGTCAGGGTCGGGTCGGCGACGCGCCCGAAGGCGTTGACCGAGGCGGGGACGTCGAACGGCAGGAAGTCATAAGGGCCCGCCAGGCCGACGGCCGCCTTGATCAGGCCGGGCGCGCCGGCGGCGGCCATATAGCGCCGGTCGAGGGTGATCATCAGGGCCAGGTGGGCGCCCGCCGACTGGCCGATCACGCCCAGCCGGGCCGGATCGGCGCCGTACTGGCCGGCGATCTCGCCGACCCGGGCCGTCGCCAGGGCCGCGTCCTCGACGAAGGCCGGGAAATGCACCTGGGGGACCAGCCGGTAGTCCGGCAGGGCGACCACGAAGCCGCGCGCCGCCAGCGCCTGCGCGGCCCAGGCGTAGTGGGTCTTGTCGCCGCTGTCCCAGCCGCCGCCGTAGAAGAGCACCAGCACGGGCCATGGCCGCTCCGGGACCGTGGTGGGCACGAAGACGTCCATCATCTGGCGCGGGTCGTCGCCATAGGCGATGTCGCGGGCGGCGCGGCGCACGCCGCCATCGCGCGGCCCGAACGTATTCAGCATGGCCAGCGGCGAGCAGGCGGCGGCGAGCAGTCCGAGCGCGGGGGCGAAGAGGCCTCTTCGGGTCATGCGGTCCTTGAGGGCGAATGGATCGACAGGCCCCAAGATACGCACGGAACGCGCTTTGGGCTCAACCTATCGCGCGGACGAGATCAGCGCCCCGCAGTTGGCGTCCTCCGCCAGTCCCGGATCGACGAACGGCAGAAGGGCGACCAGGGGGTTGATCAGGGCGCCCAGCGCCGCGCCGATGCCGAGCTGTCCGGCCACTGCGCCGCCCTCGATGCCGACCTTCGGGGCGGTCAGGGGGCCGACGACGGTGATCGGCGACCAGAGGCGGATCAGGCGCGGCTGTTTGGTCTCGCCGTCGATACGCAGATTCATCGTCTCGGCGCCGAGGTTGATGGTCCCGGTCCCCTTGGCCAGAACCGGCGTGGTGTCGATGACGAAGGTGCGCGCCGTCGCCACGCCGCGCCTCACCGTGAAGTCGGCGACCGCGCAGCGGATCTCTGATGTTCCGGTGTCGCCGGACAACAGCTTGCCGAGGCCGGCGGTGACATTGATGCCCAACAGTTCGGCGAAGGCCGCACGCATCCGGCCCTGCGGCACGACCAGGCTGATCGTGCCGCTGGAGTTGGCGGCGAAATCATGAACCGAGGCCCCGGGACCCTCGAGCCTGGCGCGGCCGAGCGCACTTCCGGTCACGACGGGCGCGCCGTCACGGGCCGGTATGATCGATTCCAGCGGATAGCCCCTCAGGCGGAAGTCGGCGGTCGTATAGGGCGTGTCGCGGCTGGCGTTGATGCGGGCGGTCCCGTTCAGCGAGCCACGGTTGAAGTCGAAGGACACCGGATCGAGGCTGAGAACGCCGTCCTTCAGGTCGGCGCCCAGGTCGACCTGGCGGATGTCCAGCTCGTTGCGCTTCACCCGCGCGGCGCGGTAGCGCAGCGTGCCGTCCATGACGCGCAGCCGTTCGACGTTCAGCGGGGCGGTCGGCAGCAGTTTGGCGCCGGCGCCCGAGGTCGTCACCGTGTCGCCGGAGGCCGTGACCCGAGGCGTTCCGCCGAGCACGGCGGACAGGTCGTCGATATCCAGCAGACTGGACCGGAGATCCGCATCGACCCGGCGGCGGTCGCCGGCCTTGTCGACCGTCAGGTCGCCGGACAGATCCGACGTGCCGACCCGGCCCGAGAAGTCGTTGAAGGTGAAAAGCGTATCGTCCCGCCTCAACGTCCCGCTCAACCGATAGGGCGGGGTGTTGGGGGTGGTGATGCCGGTCAGGAGATAAAGGTCCGCCATGTCCCGGCCCTGCAGGCTGAGCGTGGCCGTGAACTGGCCGAGATCGAAGGGCCGGGTGATCGAGCCGTCGGCGATCAGGGTCGAGCCGACGCCCGACAGTTCCGCCTTGAAGGCGTAGGGCCGGTCGCGCCGGATGTTGATGAAGGGGCCGCCGCGGACTTCGAGCCGCAAGGGGGTGCCGTTCATCGTGCCCCGTCCGTCGAGGTGGAAACCGGCCTCTCCGTCCGTGCCCTCCCGCGCCGAAACCGTCGCCTTCAGCGTCATGTCGCGCTTCTGCTCATCCAGACTCAGCGTGCCGTCGCGGATGACCAGATGATTGATCAGCGGGATCTTCATACCCTGGTCGTCGGCCTTGTCGGGATCGAGCACCCAGCTCAGACGCCCGTCCTCGGTGGCGATCAGCACCACTTCAGGCTTGGTGATGATCAGGCTCGGCATCTCGATCCGGCCGGCCAGCAGGGCGCCCAGCCGGATGGAAGCCTGGAGGTCGGCGACCTTCAGCGTGTCCTCCTCGAGCGCCCAGTCGGGGCCGCCGACGCGCAGGCCCCGCACCTGCGCGGAGGGTGTCATGCTGAACAGATTGACGTCGAGGTCGCCGTTGAGCTCGATCTCGCGGTCGTATCTCGCCGAGGCCCAGTCGCCGATCGGACCGCGCAGCCAGTTCCACTGGAACAGGGCGAGGAAGAGGACGAACAGGGCGAGGAGCAGGAAGGTCCCCCCGAGGGCGATCGCCTCGGGCCGACCCGGACGGCGCAGCCCGCCATAG
Organism: Brevundimonas denitrificans; assembly: GCF_030160755.1. Taxonomy (GTDB): domain Bacteria; phylum Pseudomonadota; class Alphaproteobacteria; order Caulobacterales; family Caulobacteraceae; genus Brevundimonas; species Brevundimonas denitrificans. The sequence goes on from NZ_BSOY01000063.1 coordinate 9,583, forward strand.
ACCGGATCGTTGGCGACGACCCAGTCCCGCCGCTGGCGCGCCCAGGCGCCGGCCGGGACCAGGGCCCGGTCGCGCACGACCAGCCAGTTCGGATTGTCTTTCAAGGGGTTGGGCAAACCGGAACTCCGTCGAACCCCTGACAACGCGCGAACGTGGCAGTTGGCGCCATCGGCCGCAACGAGAAGGGCGCGCCCGTCGCCGGACGCGCCCCCTGTCGATCGCCGATCCGGCCCGGAACTACTCGGCCGGGGTCAGATACTTGTCCAGCCAGCCGAACACCTCGGTGTGCCACTGGCGGCTGTTGGCGGGCCGGAGCACCCAGTGGTTCTCATTGGGGAAGACCACCAGCCGGCTCTCGATGCCGCGGCGCTGCAGGGCGGTGAAGGTCGACAGGCCCTGGGCGGTCGGGATGCGGTAGTCGAGCTCGCCCTGGACCACCAGCATCGGGTCACGCCAGTTCCGCACATGGTTGGCCGGATTGAATTCCTGGTAGGCGCGCGGGTTGTCGTAGGGGGTGCCGCCGTTCTCCCATTCGGTGAACCACAGCTCCTCGGTCGAATAGCCCATGCCGAAGGTGTCGAAGACGCCGTCGTGGTTGACCAGGCATTTGAACTCGCCCGGCCAGTTGCCGGCGATCCAGTTGACCATATAGCCGCCGTAGGAGGCGCCCAGGGCGCAGGCGTTGTCGCCGTCGAGGAAGGGATAGCGTTCCTGGGCGAAGGCCCAGCCCTTCTGCAGGTCTTCCAGCGGGCGGTCGCCCCAGTGCTGGCTGATCGCGTCGGTGAAGGCCTGGCCGTAGCCGGTCGAGCCGTGGAAATCGATCATCACCACCGCATAGCCGGCCCCGGCGTAGGTCGAGGCGTTCCAGCGGTACGACCAGCTGTTGCCGAACGAGCCCTGCGGGCCGCCGTGGATCAGGAAGGCGACCGGATATTGCCGCCCCTCTACATAGCCGGCCGGCTTGATGACATAGCCGTGCACGGTCTCGCCGTTCCAGCCGGGGAAGCTGAACTGTTCCGGCTCGCCGAAGGTCTCGGCGTCCAGCGACGGGTTCACATCGGTGATCCGGCGCGGCATCTCGCGGCCGCGGAACGTCTTCACGAACAGCTCGCTGGGCCGGGTCAGGGTGTCCTGGGCGAAGACGAAGCCGGACGGCGTCTGCTGGAAGGCCGAGACATGGCCCTCGCCGGTGACCGGCACGACCGAGCCGCTGGTCACGTCGACGGCGAACAACCGGGTCTGACCGACGTCGCCGGCGGTGGTGTAGAGCGTCCGCCCGTCGCGCGACCATTGCAGGGTGTCGGCCGACCGGTCCCAGTTGGCCGCGATCTGGCGAACCTGGCCGGTGGCCATGTCGCGCAGGAAGATGGCGTATTTGTCGGCCTCGAAGCCCGGCCGGGCCATGGCGCGATAGGCCATCGTCCGCCCGTCCGGCGAGAAGACCGGGCCGGTGTCCCAGGCGTCATTGCCGTCGGTCAGGTTCTCGAACGTCCCGTCGCCGCTCAGGCCATTGGTGCGCCAGAGGTCGAAATTGGTGCTCCACGGCTCGGACCGGCCCGCCAGTCGCGCCGAGAAGACGATCGACTGGCCGTCGGGGGCAAAGGTGAATTCGCTCTCGTCGCCGAAGGGCTTGGAAGGCGTGTCGCCGTCGAAGCCGCGCGTGACCATCACCGGCTCGCCCGAGCCGTCGGCGTTGACCACGAACAGATGGTTCTGGGTCCCGTCGTTCCAGGTGTCCCAGTGGCGCACGAACATCCGGTCATAGACCTGGCCGGTCGCGGGGTCGTCGGCGACGGCTTTCGCGCGGTCGACGGTGCAGGCCAGGTCGGCGCAGTCGGGGAAGACCGCCAGCGACACGACCACCTTCGAGGCGTCGGGGCTGAGGCGGTAGGCGTTCACGTCCAGCGGCAGGTTGGTGACCTGGACCGGGCCGGTCCCGTCGGCGGCGGCGCGCCAGACCTGGCTCGTGCCCGAGCGCCCCGAGAGGAAGTAGAGCTTGCCGTCCGAGCCCCAGCGGGCGGTGTTGGCGCCGCCCTCGTTGATGGCCAGCCGCATCGGCTCGCCCGGCGCGTTCAGGTCCATCATGAACAGGGCGCCCGAGCGGCGGTTGGCGTCGACATCGGTGGCGGTGACCGAATAGACGACCCAACGCCCGTCCGGAGACACCTGGGGATCGCCGAGCCTGTTGAGGGCGATCATGTCCTGCCAGGTGAAGGCATTGAGCTCCTGGGCCGCGGCGGCCGGGGCTTCGGCGACCACCGCCGGCGGCGTCTCGGCCAAAGCCGGAACGGCGGCCAGCAGGACGAAGGCGGCGCAGGCGCCGGTGAGCAGGGAACGGTGACGCATGAGCAGGTTCCTGGTGACGAAGACGCGGATCAGGGCGCTGGCGTAGCACCGCCCGACCCCGGGCGGAAGGCGTTCAGGGCGCGGGGGCCGGGCCGGTATGGCCGGCGGTCCAGTCCAGAATCTCCTGCTGCCAGTCGACCCAGTTGCGCGGCTTGAGCACCCAGTGGTTCTCGTCCGGCACATGGACGAAGCGGCTTTCGATCCCGCGCCGCTGCAGGGCCGAGAAGGTTCCCAGCCCCTGTTCGACCGGGACCCGGAAGTCGCGCGAGCCGTGCAGGACGAGCATGGGCTTCGACCAGTCGCCGACCCAGGTGTTTGGGCTGAATTCCCGATAGAGGTCGGCCCGCTCCCACGAGGGCCCGCCGAACTCGGCGATGAAGGTGGCGATGTCCATGGCGTTCATCAGCTGGCCGACGTCGAACACCCCGGCGTGGTTGACCAGACAGCGCCACGGCCCGTTCCACTTGCCGGCGATCAGATTGACCATATAGCCGCCGTAGGAGGCGCCCAGCGCGCAGGCCCGGTCGCCGTCGATGAAGGCGTTGGCGGCCAGGGCGGACTCCCACCCCTTCTGCAGATCCTCCAGCGGCCGGTCGCCCCAGTGGTCGTTGATGGCGTCGGTGAAGGCCTGGCCGAAGCCCGGCGAGCCGTGGAAATTGACCATCACCACCGCATAGCCGGCGCCGGTGTAGATCTGCGGGTTCCAGCGATAGCTCCAGCCGTCGGTCCAGGGCGATTTCGGCCCGCCGTGGATCAGATAGACGGCCGGATAGCGCCGCCCCTCGACATAGCCCGCGGGTTTGAACACCCAGCCCTGCACGGCCTCGCCGTTCCAGCCGGGGAAGGTGAACGCCTCGCCCTCGGGCAGGTCGGTTCCGGCCAGGACGGCGGCGTTGTGGTCGGTCAGGGCGCGCGGCGCCTCGCCCGAGGCGTCGACGATCTGCGCCGGGCCGCCGAAGCCTTCGTGCGACAGGATCAGCCGGCCGCCGGCCTCGTCAAAGGCCGAGACCGTGCCTTCGTCGGTGACGGCGCGGACGGCGCCGGTGCGGGCGTCGATCTCGAACAGCTTCTGCTGGCCGTTCTCGGCGGCGACGGCGTAGAGGGCCCGCCCGTCCGAGCGCCAGCGCAGGGCGCCGGGACCGCGGTCCCAGTCCGGCGTCAGGGCGCGGGCGTCCGAGCCGTCGACATTGCCGACCATGATCATCGCCTGGTCGCCGAACACGTTCTCGCGCCGCCCCGCCAGCCAGGCCAGCCGCCGTCCGTCCGGCGAGAAGGCCGCATTGGTGTCCGGAGCCGGATTGGCGTCCGTCAGATTGACCGCGGAGCCGCCGTCGATCGAGGCGCTGTAGAGGTCGAGGTCATTGGTGAAGGCTTCCGTCCGGCCCTGCATCTGGGTCGAGAAGACGATGCGGCGGCCGTCCGGCGAGATGACGAACTCGCTGTCGTCGCCCTGCGGCCGCGACGGCGTGTCGCCATCGACCCCGCGCATCAGATCGCGCGCCTCGCCGGCGGCCAGTCCGGACCCGTTCAGCGGCAGGGCGAACAGGTGATTGCGGCGACCGTCGTGCCAGCTGTCCCAGGGTCGCAGCGGCAGGCGATCATAGGTCCGCACGGTCGAGACCGAGGCGGCCTGGGCCTTGAGCCGATCCCGCGTGCAGGCGAGGTCGGGGCAGTCGACGAACACCGCCAGGGCCACGACCAGCGTCCGGCCGTCGGGGGTGAGGCGGAAGGCGGTGACATCGACGGGCAGGGTCGTGACCTGCACCGCGGCCTGGCCCTCGCGGTCCATGCGCCAGACCTGGCTGGAGCCGCCGCGCGAGGAGAGGAAATAGATCGACTGGCCGTCCGGGGCCCAGCGCGCGCTGGCGACGCCGCCGTCGGACGCCGCGAGCCGTCGCGGCGGGCCCTCCCGTTCGATCACCCAGGCCGAGCCGACCCCCCGGTTGCCGGCCCAGTCGGTGGCGCGGACGGTGTAGAGGACCCGGCGGCCGTCGGGGGACAGACGGGGATCCGCGACCCGCTCCATCATGGCCAGCTGATCGGGGCTGAGCCCCCCGGCCGCCGTCGGGGCGACCACCGGACCGGCCTCGGCCGGCGGAGTCTGGGCAAGGGCCGCGCCGCTCATCGCCAGCGCCAGGGCCGCCGCGCCGGCCAGAAGTCCCATCCGCATCGTCATTCGCCCCGCCCCCTGATTGAGAGGCCAGACTTAACACGGCGGTCGCGGCCGCCAAGCGGCTTGCCGTGCGCGCCGCAAGCGGCGACAACCGGGGCGAATGACAGAGACCGTCGCCCTCACGCCGACCCGTCGCGAACCGCACATCTGCGACGTGCTGATCGCCGAGCGCGCGCCGCGTTTGACCCGGTCGCTGGTCTGGCCGGTCATCCGGCCGGTCCTCTACAAGCTGCTCAACTATCGCGCCGCGGTGCAGATGGCGGACGCGGTCCGGCCGCTGACCGGCGCGGAGGCGCTCGACTATATGAGCGACCTGATGGACCTGCGCGTCGCGGTGATGAATCCCGAGCGGATTCCGGTCGATGGGCGTTGCATCATCGTGGCCAACCACCCGACCGGCATCGCCGACGGGATCGCCGTGTTCGACGCCATCCGCGCCCGGCGCGCCGACGCCGTCTTCTTCGCCAACGCCGATGCTCTCAGGGTCTCGCCGCGGCTCGGCGAAGCCGTGATTCCGGTCGAATGGGTCGTGGCCAAACGCACCCGCGAAAAGACCCGCGCCACCCTGCTGGCGGCGAAGGAGGCCTTCGAGGCCGAGCGCTGCGTGGTCATGTTCCCGGCCGGGCGGCTGGCCCGGGTCGCGCCGGACGGCTCGGTGACCGATCCGGAATGGGCCCCGACGGCGGCCTCGCTGGCGCGCAAATACGGAGCCCCGGTGGTGCCGGTCCATGTCGCGGGGCCCAACTCCACCCTCTTCCACCTGTTCGACCGGGTGTCGCAGGAGCTGCGCGACATCACCCTGTTCCACGAACTGCTGAACAAGAAGAAGACGGCGTTCCAGCTCAAGGTGGGCAAGCCGATCCCGCCCTCGCGGCTCGACATCGACTCGGTCAAGGCGACCTACGGGCTGAAGGCCTTCACCGAACGGGTCCTGCCCAGCCAGCCGGACGCCGACTTCGCATGAGCCGCGAGTGGATGCTGGAAGACGCCGGGGCCACGACCCGTCTGGGCGCGGCCATCGCGCCGCGGCTCGCGCCGGGCGAGGCGGTGCTGCTGTACGGCCCGCTGGGCATGGGCAAGTCGACCCTGGCGCGGGGGCTGATCCGGGCCATGACCCGGCCCGACGAGGACGTCCCCTCGCCGACCTTCACCCTCGTGCAGTTCTATGAGAGCGCGCCGCCGGTGGCCCATTTCGACCTCTACCGCCTGACCCGCCCCGAGGAGGCGGCGGAGATCGGGCTGGACGAGGCGCTCGACGAGGGGTGCGCCGTGATTGAATGGCCCGAGCGGCTGGGCGACGATCCGGCGGCCTGGCTGGGGCCGGACCGTCTGACCGTGACCCTGGCCGAACAGGGCGAGGGCCGGCTTGCGACCGTTTCTGGCGCAGGGGCGTGGGAAGCCAAGCTGAAGGATCTGCATGTCTGACCGCGAACTCCAACGCCTCGACTTCCTGAGAAAGGCCGGCCTCGCCGACGCCGTGCGCACGCCGCTGGCCGGCGACGCCTCCACGCGCCGCTATGAGCGTCTGACCACCTCGTCCGGCGCGACCCTGATGCTGATGGACCAGCCGCCCGCGGCGGAGTCCCGATCCTGTGACCCCGCATGGACCCCGGCCCAGCGCCATGCATCGGGCTGGAACGCCGTCGCCCGTCTGTCGGCCGGGCGCATCGAGGCCTTCGCGGCCGTCGCCGACCATCTCAGGTCGCTCGGCCTGTCGGCGCCCGAGATCATCGCCGTCGACGCCGTGGCGGGCCTGGCCGTTCTGGAGGATTTCGGCGACGATCTGTTCGCGCGGGCCATCGCGGCCGGCGCGCCGGAAGAGCCGCTCTACCTCGCCGCCGTCGAAGCCCTTGCGGCCCTGCACGAAGCCCCTGCGCCGGACGTCCTGACCGGCCCCGCCGGGGACTGGCCGCTGCTGCTCTATGACGAAACCGCGCTCCAGGGCGGGGCCGACCTGTTCGTTGAATGGATGCCGAGGCTGAATCCATCGCTGGCCTTCGACCAGGCCGCCATCGACGAATGGCGCGCCGCCTGGGCGCCGATCGCGGCCCGCGGCGCGGCCGGGGCCACCGTCATGGCCCATCGCGACTATCACGCCGAGAACCTGATCCGCCTGCCGCACCGCCCGGGCGCCGCCGGCGTCGGGCTGATCGATTTCCAGGACGCGGTGCGGGCCCATCCTTCCTGGGACCTGCACTCCCTTCTGCAGGACGCCCGCCGCGAGGTGCCGCCCGCCCTGGAGGCCCGCGCCCTGGACCATTATTTCGCCCTGCGCCCGGCCACGGACCGCGAGGCCTTCCTGCGCGACTACGCCGGTCTGGCCGCGCTCAACGAGGCGCGCATCCTCGGCGTCTTCGCCCGGCTGATCGTGCGCGACGGCAAGCCGCGCTACCGCGCCTTCATGCCGCGCATGTGGGCCCATCTGAACGCCAACCTGAAGACGCCGGGGCTCGAACCCGTCGCCGGCTGGTTCGACCGCCACGTTCCAGAGTCGGATCGCCGATGACCGCCCCCACCACCGCCATGGTCCTCGCCGCCGGCCTCGGCACGCGGATGCGGCCCCTGACCGACGACCGGCCCAAGGCCCTGGTCGAGGTCGCCGGACAGGCCTTGATCGACCATGTGCTTCGCCGATTGGGCGAGTCGGGCGTCGAGCGGGCCGTCGTCAATGTCCACTGGTTCGCCGAGCGGCTGGAATCGCACCTCGCTGCGCGGGCCGACGGGCCGGAAATCCTCATCTCCGATGAGCGCGCCGAACTGCTGGAAACGGGCGGCGGCCTGAAGAAGGCGGCGGCGCTACTCGGGTCGGACCCGGTCTTCGTGGCCAATATCGACAGCGTCTGGACCGACAACGGCGCCCGCGGCGACAGCGCCCTGAATCAACTCGCGCGCCTGTGGAATCCGTCAATCATGGATGCGGCGCTTCTTCTCGCGCGACGCGAAGGCTCGATCGGCTTCGAGGGCGGCGGCGATTTCTTCCTCGCCGACGACGGCCGCTTGACCTTCCGGGGCGACGCGCCCGAAGCGCCGTTCGCCTATATGGGCGTCCACATCTGCCGCCCCGACTATGTCGCCGACGGCCCCGAAGGCCCCTTCTCCCTGAGCGGATTGTGGCGTCGTTCGGCGGCGGCGGGCCGGCTGTACGGCTGCGTGCTGGACGGCGACTGGATGCACGTCGGCGATCCTGAAGCGCGGGATGCGGCCGAGGCCAAACTGGCCGGAACATGACCGCCCGCTTCGATCCCTTCGCCGCGCCGGGGCCGCGCTGGTATGCGATCGAGGCGCAGCGGCCGTTTCTCGACGACCTCGCCGCCGGCGTGCTCGACTGGCTGGGAGAGCATCCGCCGGAGACGCTGTCCGACGCCGTCATCCTGTTGCCCAACCGCCGCGCGGCGCGGGCCTTCACCGCCGCCCTGACGAAACGGGCCGGCGGTCGCCCCATCCTGCTGCCCCAGGTCCGGCCCCTGGGCGATCTGGAAGAGGACGAACCGCCGTTCGCGCCGGGCGACATCGGCCTCGACCTGCTTCCCGCCATCAGCCCGCTGGCCCGCCGGTTTGAGATGGCGCGGATGGTCGCGGCCCATGATCCCCGCGCGGCGGCCTCGCCCCTGCATGCGCTGGAGATGGCCGACGCCCTCGGCGCCTTCCTCGACTCCTGTCAGATCGAAGAAGTCCCGGATATGGGACGTGTCGCCGAACTCGGCGGCGCGGACCTGGCCCAGCACTGGATCGACTCCGCCGCCTTCCTCGCCATCGCGGTCGAACAATGGCCCGCGCGTCTGGCCGAACTCGGCCTGATGGACCCCGCCGCGCGGCGCACCGCCCTGCTGCGTCGTCTGGCTGAGACGTGGGACGCCCGACCGCCGACCCAGCCCCTCATCGTGGCGGGATCGACCGGCACGGCTCCCGCCGCCGCCGCCGTCATCGGCGCGGCCGCGCGCGCGCCGCAGGGCTGCGTCGTCCTGCCGGGACTGGATCTGGACCTGTCGGTCGACGCCTGGGACGCCGTGGATGAGCAGCATCCCCAGGGCGCGCTGAAGCGGCTGCTCGACCGTCATGACGTCGCCCGCGACCGCGTCGCCGTCTGGGGCGGGTCCGCCGGTCCTGCGCCGTCGCCCAGACGGCGCCTGATCGCCGAAGCGCTGACGCCGCCCAGGGCGACGGCCGACTGGCGCAACACCATCGACGCCATGGCGCGGGAGCCCGGCGACCCGGTCGTCGAGGGGATGGCCGGTCTGACCGTCGTGTCCGCCCGCGCCGAGGAGGAGGCGACCACCGTCGCCGCCGTGCTGATGCGCGAGGCGCTGGAGACGCCGGGCAAGACCACCGCCCTGGTCGGTCACCCCCGATCCCCTGTTCGCCCGCCGGGTCCAGGCGCGCCTGTCGCGGTGGGGGCTGGAAGCCGATTCCTCGGCGGGAGCGCCCCTGGCGATCACGCCCGTGGGGGTGCTGCTGTCGCTGATGGCGGATCTGGTCGGCGAGCCCTTCAGCGGCGCGACCCTGCTGGCCTTGCTCAAACACCCGCTGGTCCGGCTGGGTCTGGATGAGCGGACGCTGGCGGATCGGGCGCGGGCGCTGGAGCTTCACGGTCTGCGCGGGCCGCGTCCCGGCGACTGGGCCGCCGTCGGGCGCCAGCTGGCGCGGGCCCGGGC